>CAYUBJ010000025.1:0-16860 GCA_964443065.1 uncultured Rhodoluna sp. | reverse complement strand
ATGCACCCATGGATAGTCCAACTGAGGTTTCTAGTGCTGATGAAACTACAACTGGTAGACCTGCTTCTTTGGCGATTTTGATTGCATTTGTTACCCCACCTAGTGGTGCTGCTTTTAATACCAGTATGTCTGCTGCGTTGGCTTGGGCAACTGCAAGCGGATCACTAACTTTTCTAACTGATTCATCGGCGGCTATTTTTAGTTCGCTGAATTTGGCTAGCGCTAGTTTAAGTTCAGCCATCTCTGCAATTGTTTTTACCGGTTGTTCTAGGTATTCAATAGGAAGTTCTTTATCAACTAGAAAATGAGCCATTTGCAGAGCTTGATCCATTGTGTATGCACCGTTGGCGTCTAAGCGGATTCTTGCCTCTGGATAAAGCTGGTTAGTTCTTGTAATTCTTCTAAAGTCGTCTTCTATGTTCTGGCCCTTTTCAGCGACTTTGATTTTTACCACTTCAAACTTCCCAAATGGAGCTAGGGCTTCTTCGATGTTGTCCACGGCAGGAAGAGTTGCATTCACCTTTACGGTTTTGAGTTTTGGTTCAGGTAGGTCACCAAAAGCCCACTCAATTGCTGCATTTAGCCAGATGGCTGCTTCTTCATCTGGGTATTCAGGGAAGGGAGACCATTCGGCCCAGCCGTTAGGGCCTTCAAAGAGAACCACCTCACGGGTAGTAACGCCACGGAATTTGATTCTCATGGGTATGGCTAAAACCCTGGCTGAGCTAAGGATTTGATCCTTGATTTCTTGGGTTATCTCCACATTGTTAGTCTAGGAGTATGCCACAAACCGTTTCCGAGCTATTTGATGCTTCCATCTGGTCTGAAGTCCAGGGTTTTACCGACCTAACTGACGTGACCTATCACAAGCACATAAGTCTTGGCATAGCCAGAGTGGCCTTCAACCGCCCAGAGATTAGAAATGCTTTCCGCCCACAAACTGTTGATGAACTAGTAAGAGTTCTGCAGGATGCCCAGGCTGATACCAAGGTAGGGGTAGTCCTACTAACCGGTAATGGCCCTTCGGCTAAAGACGGCGGCTGGGCCTTCTCCTCTGGTGGCGATCAAAAAGTTCGTGGCCGTGAAGGTTACGAATACGGTGAAGCAGGAACTACCGGAAGATTACACATCCTAGAAGTTCAAAGGCTGATTCGGTTTATGCCTAAGGTGGTTATCGCTCTGGTGTCCGGTTGGGCAGCTGGCGGAGGCCACTCACTCAATGTCGTCGCTGACCTTTCAATTGCTTCAGAAGAACATGCGAGATTTAAGCAGACCGATGCTGCGGTTGGTTCCTTTGATGCCGGTTACGGCAGTGCTTATCTTGCTAAACAGGTTGGTCAGAAATTTGCTAGAGAGATATTCTTCCTCGGTGAAGAGTATTCAGCGCAGCGCGCCTATGAAATGGGTGTTGTGAACAAGGTCGTCAAGCACACCGAACTAGAAAAAGAAGGTGTTGCTTGGGCGACAGAGATACTAAAAAAGTCACCGCAGTCAATCAGGCTTCTTAAATATGCAATGAACATGGTTGATGACGGTTTGGTTGGTCAACAGCTATTTGCTGGTGAAGCAACTCGATTGGCATATGGAACTGACGAAGCTTTAGAAGGCAGAGATAGCTTCTTAGAAAAGCGTGATCCTGACTGGTCTAGATTCCCCTGGCTGTTCTAAATATGACTGAAGTTGTAGTTGTTCCGGCTAATGATGTTATTGCTATTCAAGAAAAACTTCAGCAAGCGCTAAACGGTGAAGTAACACTCTATATTTCAGAGCGTGAAATCAATGGTGTGAAACCGCAGGTAGTTGATTTACCAGAGAGCGCTACCAACACAGCTCTAATCATTGATTCAAGTGGCTCTACTGGCATTCCAAAAAAGATTTATCTAAGTAGTGAAGCATTAGTTGCTTCAGCAAATGCAACAAGTAATGCGATTGGTTCCGGTCAGTGGTTACTAACCCTGCCGGCAAACTATATAGCCGGCGCGATGGTGCTTGTCCGCTCTATCTTGAGTAATACTCGTCCGATAGTTATGAATACCGGTGTTAGTTTCACCGCTGAAGCTTTTGCTTTAAGTTCAACACTGCTCACCGATGACAATCGCTTTGTCTCTGTAGTTCCAACCCAGTTGCTTAGGCTAAAAGAAGCTACCCTTACCGATAAGTTTCTCCTTGCCCAACTCCAAAAATTCGAAGCCATTTTGGTTGGCGGCCAGGCGGTGAACCATTCGCTGGTGCAGTATTTCAAGGACAATGGTGTGAAGGTAATCACCAGCTACGGTATGGCCGAGACCGCCGGAGGTTGTGTCTATGATGAAAGACCCTTACCTGGGGTGGAGGTAAGGATCAATGCAGATGGGACCATTGGCTTAGCTGGTCCGATGCTGGCTAATTCGGTTGCCGATTCAAGCGGTTTTCTAAACACTCAGGACATCGGTGAGCTTACTGACGGCAGGCTAAGGGTTTTGGGTAGGGCAGACCGGGTGATTATTTCAGGTGGCTTGAAGATCTCGCTGGATCAGGTCGAAGAGGTTGCGGGTTCAATAGCCGGTGTGGTTGACATCGTGGCTACGGCTATTGATTCTGAAGAGTGGGGCCAGCGAGTCGGGTTAGTTTATGTCGGTAGCCCAGAGGTAGCAGACTACATGGCAGCAGATGTTTTTGAACAACTAGGTATGGCTGCTAAACCGATTAGGGTGATTAGAGTTGACCGAATACCCAAACTTGCTAATGGCAAGAATGATTTGTTAACCGTAAAGAAACTTTTCGAAGGGTAGTTATGAAGATTTGGCTAAAGGGTGCACGGTTAAGAACACTACCGCTTGCCATAGCACCAGTGTTGATGGGGGCTGGGATTGCTGAACTTTCAAAGAAATTTGATTTGACACTTACGCTTCTTGCTTTAGCCGTTGCACTGTTTTTACAAATCGGAGTTAACTACGCTAACGACTACAGCGATGGCATAAGAGGAACCGATGATAACCGCGTTGGGCCAGCTAGGTTAACCGGTGGTGGTTTAGCTAAACCAAAAATGGTCTTACTCGCCGCTTTGATTTGCTTTGGAGTTGCCGCTGTCTTCGGTTTAGTTATTACCGTGATCACAGGGTTATGGTGGTTTATCGCGGTTGGTGCGGTTTGTATTGTTGCGGCTTGGTTTTATACCGGCGGTAAGAAACCTTACGGCTATTTAGGGCTTGGAGAATTAGTAGTTTTTGTTTTCTTCGGACTCGTGGCAACAGTTGGTACCGACTACATCCAAGAGCGCGAGTTAAACTTCTTTGCAGTTTATGCCGGGGTTATGGCTGGCTGTTTTGCAACTGCGGTGCTTCTAATCAACAACATCAGGGATATTGATACTGATATAAAAAGCAATAAGAGAACCTTGGCTAGTCGTATTGGTAGGAAGCCAGCATTATTTTTATTTAGCCTTTTGATCCTGACGCCATTTGTTCTAGTGACATTGTTTTGGATTTTTGCCCCTGCAACTTTTCTGGTAAACCTGCTGATCATTCCAGCATTAATCATTCTGATTATTGCCAACACCGGTAAAGACGCTAAATCGTTGATACTTGCCCTTCAACTAACTAGCATGCTGAGCGTTAGCTTTGCTGCGCTATTTTGCTGGGGCCTATTTACTATCGTTTTCTAGTTCGTCTTCGACTACTTCATCAAGATCTTTAGGCTTATTCCGCTTTGCATAGATCTGCTTACTGAGCTCATCGCGCAGTTTCGAAAGCCAAATCATTGAGATAGCAAAGGAGAACATAGCGCCGAGAATCGAAGCAAAAAGCCAGGGAATGCCGATTAGACCTAGCGCTACTGTTATGGCAGCAAAGAGCCCTAGACGGTAAAGGGTGTATTTCAGCCAGAGATTGCGCATACCCCCAAGTCTATGTTTTAGTTTTGGTTAGAGTTAAAGCATGCGAAACCTCCAAATAGCCCTGCCAGCAGCCGTAATCATTTTCAGTATCTTTACGACCGTTTATGCCGCCAGCGCTAACCCAAGCCAGGTAAGGGTTTTACCCAAGTTTGCTTGGGTTCTGCTGTGTTTGTTTGTGCCCATTATTGGAGGGCTCCTTTATATAACCATCGGTCGCCCGATTGATGGAGACTCGGGGCAAGGAGCAAAGCGCTCTAGGCCGGTAGCCCCAGATGACGACCCAGATTTTTTGCGGGACCTAGGTTCTAAATTCAAAAACGATAAAGACAATCGGAACGGTTAACTTATTTGACTAACCAGCCAGTGCCTGCCCAGGTATTCGCCGCCCACGTGGTGGCTAACTTGGCTACCTACGGGGCCGACTTTTGGTTAGCACCGGGAGCTAGATCTCAAGCTTTGGCTATTGCTGCAGCCCAATTAGCTCAGGCGGGTATCTCAAATCTGCGGGTGCGCATTGATGAGCGATCGCTTGCCTTTACAGCACTCGGGGCCAGTGTCAGTGGCAGGCCCCAGGTGGTTATCACTACCTCTGGGACCGCTGTTGCAAATCTTCACCCAGCATTGTTAGAAGCACATCACAGTGGCATTCCACTTATTTTGCTAACGGCAGATCGTCCAGCAGAACTTCGAGGTAAGGGTGCTAATCAGACCACTAACCAGGTTGGAATATTTGCAGATGCAGTAATTGCCTGTGTTGATGTCGAAGCACCAACAGACGATAAGCTCACCAACCTGCCACAGCAAGCTGCCAAAGTTGTCAGCGAAGCTATGCAGCTAGCGTTAGCAAACAAACAACCGGTTCAACTAAATCTCCAGTTCAGAGAACCACTGAGCGCAACTGAACCGGATGCCGTAAAGATCTATTCAACTCTTGCACCTTGGGAAATATCAAAAACGCGTGATGAGTATCTAGCAATTGAGCTATCACCAAAGACCGTGGTTATCGCCGGGGCAAACAGCGATGATTTTCTAGATGAAATATCAAATCTAAATCTTCCAGTATTTGCTGAGCCAAGTTCTGGGGTTCGTCATATTCCAAACTCCATCACTGGTTATCGCTTTGCTCTTTCTGCTAAAGATGAATTAGTCGAACAGATCGAACAGGTCATTGTCTATGGGAAGCCAACTTTATCTAGGCCAATAATCTCACTGCTACGAAGTGGAGTTAAGGTTTATGTTCGACCAAGTCGCATGGGTAGCTTCCAGATACCAGATGATGTTGAAATCATTTCTAATGCCATTGCTTACACCGGCGATAAATCATGGCTTGATAGTTGGCAAGAGCTATCCAATCGGTTACTACCAGCGCAAACAACTGAATTGAATCGCAGGACAATCGTTGAGGGAGCTTGGCGTTTGGGACCTGATGACCACCTGGTCCTCGGGGCCTCACAACTAATTCGTGAAGCAGATCATTTTGCTCCGAAGACCGCGATAAAGGTTTGGTCAAACCGAGGGCTATCGGGAATCGATGGGACTATCGCTACCGCGACCGGAATAGCCCTAAATACCAAGGGTAAAGTCCGTGTTTTGCTAGGCGATCTAACCTTTTTGCATGATGTTGGTTCATTAGTAATAGATAAGGCTGATGGTGAGCTAGATATCCAGCTAGTTGTGGTCAATGACCACGGTGGAAAAATCTTTAGCTACCTGGAGGTAGCCGGCAGCGTTGAAGAGAAAATCTATAATCGGGTGTTTAGAACTGGGCAGGATTTCGAGATAGCTGCTCTGGCTCAAGCCTTCGGTTGGCAATATCTACTGGTAAAAGATTTAGCGGAATATCACAGCGCTTTAGAAACAGCAGGACGCGTGATTATTGAAATCAAACTGGATTAGAAGTTTTCTAAAACAGCTTTGAACTTCAAATCTGTTTCAGCCAATTCTGATTCAGGTTCGGATTCTGAGACAATCCCACAACCAGCGAAAGCTACTACCTGATTGTTCCGATATTGCGCTCCGCGCAGTGCGATGGCCCAAACACCATCTCCTGAAGCCGATACCCAACCAACTGGGCCGGCATATCTTCCGCGATCAATACCTTCGATAGATTCAATTAATTCCAGTGCCTTCTCTCGAGGAGTTCCAGCTACTGCAGCCGAAGGGTGTAGCGCCTGCAGAAGTTTCAATGAAGTTGAATCATCAGAGAGCATGGCGGTGACATCGCTAGCTAAGTGCCAAAGATTCGGCAATGACAAGCTGAACGGTTCTTCACTTACTTTTATCTCACTGCATAGCTCCTGCATAGCTTGAGTTAGCGAGTCGATAGCAAATTTGTGCTCAGCTAAGTTTTTGTGAGAGTGAGATAGTGCATCGCCGATAGCCCGGTCAACTTCAACATCTGTCCCGCGACCAGCAGTCCCCGCTAATACTCTTGCACTCACTTCTCGATTAGTAACTTTAACCAAAAGCTCGGGGCTTGTTCCAAACATGCCATCGACCAGATAGGTGTAACAAGAAGAGAACTTTTCGGAAAGTTTCCTTAAACCAATATTTGGGTTGAAGTTACTAGCTTCTGATACTAGATCTCTAGCTAAAACTATTTTTGATACCAAACCTGAGGAAATCAGCTTTATCGCATCTGCAACGTTGCGGCTAAAGTCCTCAGCCGATATTTTCCCCGAGACAAAACTCAGTTTTTGTGTTTCAGTTAGGTTCTGGATAAGCGCCTTCGCTTGGGTTTCATCAGTGTTCACTGTGGTGATGAAGTATTCGCCATTGGTTGAACCGATGACAAGTTTTGGCACGACCAGGCAACTTTCAATTTGGCTATTTGCCGAAAATGCCATGGCGCCAAAAGCTATCAATCCAGAGCCTTCCAGATTTACTTGATCAGAGATTTCAGCACTCTCGACAACTTCTTTCCAGCTGTTGTCTAGATCCTCGAATCGGCTTGCTCCGGTTGCAGATAGCCTTTGGGCTTCACCCCAGCCAATTAGCCCAACCCCATCTTTGATGAAACAACTGGTATTTGAGCCAAGTAGGTCGGTGAATTTGGTTATACCGAGCTCTTCAGCGGTAATCCGCCTGCTTACTACGACTAGGGACATGGCTTTCTTCGGCTGAATGTTGGCTGTGAAAGGTGTTGGTTGGCTTTTTGGAGCCTTGTGCTCTGGGATATTCTGGTGCTATCCCTATCGAAGTCTAACCAAGTTCAGGAAGTCGAAAATGCGTAAAGTTGCAGTGCTAACGGCACTCCTAATCGCATTTGGGCTCAATTTCGCTGTTCCAGCTTTTGCCGATGGCATCAGGCAAACAATAGTTCATGCCGAGCCTGAGGATGAGAACGAGAATCCAGATCACGACAGGGACCGCACCGACCGAATGCACCGTGAACTGCATGAGCAATATGAACAGGTCGAGCGCGTCACTATTCCACCGCTTGGGTTCATTCCGGAGGAAAACCCCGACCCAAACATGTTTATTCTTCCTGAACTTAGCGAAAGCCTTGCAACTGATTTCCCACAACTAAACGCAGGCCCAACCGGGCAGGGACAACTGACTCAAACTGGTTCTTCAAACTACCTGGTGGTGCGTCCTGGGCAGGCGGCCGTTTCCGCTAGCAGTGAGAGCCCAAGTAAATATGCTCCAATTCAACTCAAAGATTTGGTCAAGAACACCAACACTCCAGCCGACGAGTTCATTAGAGCTTCGGTAATCGTTCTTGCTGGTTTAGCCGTAATTGCAGCAGCGTTACTGGGTCTAGCCTCGAGTAGCGCTTTCAGCCTGAAGAAAAAGCCAAAATCAGAATAATTTTTAGTTGGCTAGACTTGTCTAGTGAATAAAGCAGACTTGGCTAAAAAGCCCCAAGATGTGGCCGCCATGTTTGACTCAGTTGCCGAAAGCTATGACCGCACCAACGACCTACTTTCTTTTGGGCAAGACCGAATTTGGCGCAAAAAAGTCCTTAGCGAGGTTAATCCACAATCGGGCCAAACCATTTTGGATCTAGCAGCTGGCACAGGCTCGTCTTCTATTGTTTTTCTAAAACCCGGGGTAAGGGTTATTGCCAGCGACTTTAGTAAGGGGATGCTCGAGGTTGGGAAAAAGCGTCATCCAGAACTTGAGTTTGTCTACGCCGACGCAACCAAACTGCCATTCGGTGACGAATCTGTTGATGCGGTAACAATCTCTTTTGGTCTAAGAAATGTTCAAAATCCAAAACTTGCTCTAAAAGAAATGCTACGAGTGCTAAAGCCTGGCGGGAAAGTAGTGATCTGTGAATTCAGTCAGGTCAATGTTCCTGTATTACGCAGTCTTTATGGTTTTTATCTAAAACGAATTCTGCCGAGATTAAGTTCTTTGCTTGCTAAAAATCAGGGAGCTTACGAATATTTGGCCGACTCAATTTTGGCTTGGCCAAACCAAAAGGAACTGCTCGGTTGGTTAGGTGATGCTGGATTCGAGAAGGGCAAATACTCCAACGCCAGTTTTGGTGTGGTCGCCATCCACAGCGCGAGGAAGGCAGGGAAATGAGTAAAGTTTCACTTCCTCCGCAACTTAGGAAAGTTGTCGATAAAGACTTAATCAAAAACATTCAGCTCGGTTTAGAGCAGGTAGAGATTGAACTGGTCAACGCCGTCTCACACACCGATCCGGTGGCTAATGTGACCAGTAGACATCTCCTTGATGCTGGAGGTAAGAGATTACGCCCAGTGCTGGTGCTTCTTGCCGCTGGGCTCGGAAAAGGAAACATCCCGGAGGTCATCAAATCGGCTGTGGTGGTGGAACTAACCCACTTGGCCACTTTGTATCACGATGATGTTATGGATAGAGCACCGATGCGAAGAGGGGTTCCCACTGCACATGAGATTTGGGGCAACAGCGTTGCTATCCTCACCGGCGATTTGCTCTTTGCTAGAGCATCACAGATCGTTAGTCGCCTTGGCGGGAAAGCCCTAACACTTCAAGCTGACACCTTTGAAAGATTGTGTTTAGGTCAGTTGCATGAGACTCTGGGCCCTAGCCAAACTGATGATCCAATCGAGCACTACATTCAAGTTCTTGCCGATAAGACCGGTTCGCTTATTTCAGCAAGTGCCGAACTTGGCTGTGTCTATGGGGATGCCCCAGATGAATTCCGTGAACCCTTGCGCAACTATGGTGAAAAAGTAGGAGTTGCGTTCCAGTTGATTGATGATGTGATTGACATCGCCAGTGACGCTTCGGGAAAGACCCCCGGTACCGACCTTAGGGCGGGTGTGCCAACTATGCCAACGCTGATCTTGCGAAGGATGGCAGCTACCGATCCAACTGCTCGAGAACTTGTTGAGATAATTGATTCTGGTCTAGAAGACGATGCAGTGCTAGCAAAGCTTGTCACCGATCTGCGTAGGCACGAGGCAATGGCCGAAGCGCTGCAGGTTGCTAAGAACTGGTCGGAACAAGCAGTTGCTGCTCTAGAACCATTGCCCGATTCAGCGGTGAAGAGTGCACTTAAAGTTTTTGCCCAAGCGGTAGTTGAACGCGAAGAGTAACTAAGAAGGTAATTAGTTTTGAACAAGATGCGTCTTGCGATAGTTGGTGCTGGTCCTGCCGGCATCTATGCTGCCGACCTACTGATCAAGGCGGAGCGCGATTTTGAGGTAAGCATAGATTTATTTGATTTGCTACCAGCCCCCTACGGTTTGGTGCGCTACGGGGTTGCACCAGATCATCCGAGAATCAAGGGAATTATCCGCGCACTCTATGAGGTTTTGGATCGCGGTGATATTCGTTTCTTTGGGAATGTGAAATACGGAACCGACATCACGCTTGATGAACTCAAGCAGCACTACAACGCGGTCATCTTTGCAACCGGTGCTATCAAAGATGCTGATCTAAATATTCCTGGTATTGACCTTGCGGGGAGTTTTGGTGCGGCTGACTTTGTCAACTGGTATGACGCGCATCCTGATTTTCCGAGGACCTGGGATCTGTCGGCAAAAGAGATTGCCGTCATCGGTAACGGTAACGTAGCTCTCGATGTCGCCAGAATTTTAGCTAAGCAACCTAAAGACCTGCTAACCACGGACATCCCAGACAATGTTTATCAGGGCCTGCTGCACTCAAAAGCAACTGATGTTCACGTCTTCGGTAGACGTGGACCAGCGCAGGTTAAGTTCACCCCACTGGAACTTCGCGAGGCTTGCCACATCAATGATGTTGACACCATTGTCTATGATGAAGATTTCAAATACGATGCTGGTTCTCAAGAAGCGATTGATTCAAATAACCAGGTTCGAGTTATGGTGAATACCCTTGAAGCGCTTAGAGGTGAAACACCAAAGGGCGCAACCAAGCGTCTGCACCTGCACTTCTTCAGCGCACCAAATGAAATCCTTGGCGCGGACGGCAAGGTAGCTGGAATACGAATCGAACGCACCGAGCTTGACGGTAAGGGTGGGGTAACCGGGACTGGCGAATATCGGGAGTATTCGGTGCAGGCGGTTTACCGTGCCGTTGGTTACTTCGGCTCTGAACTTCCGGAGATTCCTTTTGATAGTAAATACGGAGTGATCAATAACGCAGCTGGCCGTGTCTTGGATTCGGATGGACTGCCAATTGCTGGGGTCTATGCCACAGGGTGGATTAAGCGAGGTCCGGTTGGGCTTATCGGTCACACTAAGTCAGACGCTATGGAGACCATCGCCTGCCTGATGGCCGATAAAGCTAACTGGTGGCAGCCGACTTCCCCAGAGGAAGAGTCGGTCAATCAACTACTTGAAGCCAAATCAGTTAAGTACTTGGGTTGGCCAGAGTGGCTAAAGATTGATGACACCGAAAAGAACCTCGGTCAGGCTCAGGGTCGCGAGCGAATCAAGTTGGTAGAACGTCAAGATTTCATCGATGCAGCATTCAAGAAGAACTAGTGAAATTAGCCGAAGACAGAGTTGATTCAGTCCGTAGGGCACTGATGGTTATCTTCTTTGCTCAGGGGGTCGCTGCGTTATCTTGGATGCCACGCATCCCAGAATTCATCGCCAACCTTGGGGTGAGTAAAGAGGTTTGGGGGACACTTATTGGTGTCGGTGGAATGGGAGCGATCATCCCGTTGATTTTCACCAATCGCCTAGTTCAGCGTTTTGGCACCTCACCGATAATTAGATTCACTTCGGTGGCAATGATCGGTTTGTTTATGGCACTGCCGTATCCAACTCAGTGGTGGCTTTTTCTAGTGCTTCACTTCACACTCTCATTTGTCCTCAGTGTTTTTAACATTGCACTTAACTCTCAGGCAGTGGTCTTTCAGAAAAGCATAAATAAAGTTTTACTGGCAAGCTTTCATGGCGCTTGGAGTATTGGTGCCGCATCAGCTGCGACAGTTACTTCTCTGGTAGCGGTCTTCACACCGTTGAAGGTGCAGATGTTTGTGATTCCGCTTATCGTTCTTGGCTTATTTATTTGGGCAGGCAGAAACCTGCTAGCTGAAAACGAGGATTCGCATTTCAAAGAGGAACCTAAGGAGAAAGCCCCATCTTGGCGCAAGTCGCCAGGTTACCTATGGCTACTTGCGATCGGATTGTTTTCGGGTATGTGGCCAGAACTTGTAGTTATGGACTGGTCAAGTGTCTATAGCAAAGAAGTGCTGAACCTAGATGCCTCGAGAGCAGCTTGGCCATACACGATTTTTGTTGGTTCGATGATTATCGGAAGATTCAGCATCACTAAGTTGACTACCAAATACAACATCAACCGAATATCCCAAATCGGTGGAACTTTCGGATCAGTGTCGATGGCCTTAGCAATTATTAGCTCCAGCCTGCTAGCTGAAACGAATCAGAACTTGGCTCTTTTCACACTATGTTTCTTCTTCGCGATTACCGGGCTAGGCATCTCGGCAATGGTTCCAAGTTTCTATAGCGCCGCCGGTCACATCTCAAAGATGCCAACTCCGGCTGCGCTATCGCGGATGGCACTATTTAGTTCTGTTGTCGTAATCTTTGCCCGAATGCTTATGGGGTCACTCACTGAGCGATTTGGCCTACCGCTGGCCATGATTTTTCCAATAGCAATGTTTGTCTTAGCGGCAGTAATCAGTGGAAAAGTGGCAAACCGTAACAAGAAGCTCGAGCAGGAGCAGGCAATTGCCTACCCGCCTACCTCACCGGTAGCAACCATAGATGTCGCTAATTAGCGGTAGTTGACAAACTGAATATCTATTTCAAGATCGCTTGATTTGAGTAGGGAGATAACTTCCTGCAAGTCATCGCGACTCTTACTAGAAACCCTTAGTTCATCTCCTTGGATGTTGGCCTTGACCGATTTTGGTCCCTGCTCACGAATGATAGCTGCAATCTTTTTAGCCTGCGGTTGTTCAATACCCTGCTTCAGGCTGGCTTCAATTCGGTATTCCTTACCAGAGGGGAAAGGTGCTCCAGCATCCAAGCTCTTTAGCGATATGTCGCGCTTAACTAACTTCGATTGAAAGACATCAAGCACAGCCTTTACTCGCTCTTCACTGTTTGCCTTCATCAATATTTTCTCGCCAGAGAATTCAATTGATGCACCTACGCCCTTGAAGTCGTAGCGCTGTTCAATCTCTTTTTGAGCTTGGTTGAGGGCGTTGGACGCTTCTTGTTTGTCTACTTTGCTTACGATGTCGAATGATGAGTCTGCCATGGTTTAGATTCTAATCAACTTCTAACCTTGGTAGTGCTTGAGCGAACAACTAATTCGATTGGCCAGTCAATGACTTCTCCGCTGTGGTCTTCGGGGTTTTCCAGAACTTTGAGCATAGTCTTCACCAGTAACTCAGCTTGACCGGTTACATTCTGATCAATCGTAGTAATTCCGAAGAAATCGGCAAGTTCGTGATTATCAACTCCGACAATCGAAACATCCTCTGGGACCTTCAGCCCCATATCTTTTGCCGCGAGCATAGCGCCAACAGCTAATTCATCAGAGGAAGCAAAGATGGCGGTTGGTGAATTGTGCGGATCACCGAGTAGTTGTTTGGCTGCAGCGTAACCTTCGCTGATGGCATATTTACTTACCTGCTTATACCAGCCAGGCCTTGGCTCTATTCCAGCTAGTTTCAGTGCGGTCTCATAACCGTCTCTACGTTCATCAAAAACTCTAAAGAATTTCTCATCATTACCCGATAGTCCAATCATGGCAATCTTGGTGTGACCCATAGTGAGCAGGTGATCGGTGGCTAACCTTCCAGCCGAAGTGTCACTAATCTTGATGCACTTAGCTCCATTGATTAATCCACCGAGAGCAACGATTGGCTTGTTAACTGCGGTGAGAGCAGCAAGTTCCGCATCTGACATTCTGACCGCAATGCACATAACCGCATCGACTCTTTTTCTAGCAAGCGAGGTGGTGAATATAGATTTACGGTGAGCGTCATCGGTAGATAGGTTATAAAGGGTCACGTCGTAGCCAGCTTTGACTAGCTCTCGGTCCACTGTTTCAAGTGCAGTAGAGAAGAACCATCGATCCACATAGGGGACAACCACACCGATGTTTTTGGTTCTACCTGTGACCAGGGTGTATGCCGAGGCGGAGGGCACATAACCCAGCTGGGCGGCTACCTTCTTAACTAAATCTTTGGTCTGCTCAGATACGTAGTCTTTGCCACTGAGTGCTCTGGATACCGTAGCGGTGGAAACCCCAGCCTCTCGAGCTACGTCAACAATTCCAGCCATGCAAACTCCATTTACAGTTACTTTGGTTTTTTATGTAATACATAACGATAATGGTCCTTTTTGCATACCTTTACAGGCAAATCCAGATAACGATTGGCAAACAGAGTTCAGATTCAGGTATTCTTATTCGGCACCCGTTCGGCTGATTACAGGCGGACGGGAGCACTGGCTAGTTACCCAAGCGGCCAAAGGGATCTGACTGTAAATCAGCCGGCTCAGCCTTCGGGGGTTCGAATCCCTCACTAGCCACTAACCCCCAGCCCTCCACGGCTGGGGGTTTTCACTTTACGTCTAGGCTTTATTTATGTTTAGGAAAGTTGACGGCTTACGAACTATCGAGTTTGGAAACCAAGGCGAGTCGAGATCGACCTTGCTGAACTTCATCTTCAATGGCAACAAGCGAGCTACTGCCGGCCTGTTGGCTGATTATGAAGAAGAAGGCGAGCCTATAGAGCATGTTGGTGAAGTACTGGTAGTTCTCGGTAACGACCTTGAAGAAGTAGGTAGGATCCGGATTACCAGGGTAGAAATCACAACGTTTATTGAAGTCCCTGACGAGTTCGCACTCGCCGAGGCTGAAGGGGATTTGAACGCTGCAGACTTTAGAGCCAGCCATCTTAAGTTCTGGACCAGCGCAGGAGTTGAAATTAGAGATGACACCCAAGTTGTTTTGCTCTACTTTGAACTACTTTGAGCGAGTTTGCTGAGCTTAAGAAAAACAGATAGGCAACTGGAATGCTGAATTTTTTCTTTTTGTTACGACTAACCATAAAGTTTTTGTAGTTGAGAGAAGAATTAGAGCATGCATCTGATTGACGGTGGACTTTCAACCGAGCTTGAACGACTTGGAGCTCGTATTGAGGGTGAGCTCTGGACCGGTCGGACACTACTAACTGAACCGAAACTAGTTGAACGAGCTCACCGTAACTTTGTTGAGGCAGGTGCTGAGATCATAATCAGTTCCAGCTATCAGCTAAGCAGACAAGGTTTTAGAGAAATCGGCTTGAGCGACGGTGATGCAGATCGAGCTTTACTAGACAGCACAGTTATCGCCAGAGCAGCAACTTCGGGAAGTTTGTGTAAGGTTGCTGCAAGCGTAGGGCCATATGGCGCTGTGCTTCATGACGGTTCGGAATATCGTGGCGACTATAAAGTTTCACAAAGTGAACTAGAGGATTTTCATTCGGCCAGGCTGGAAGTAATTCTTGAGAGTGGGCCGGATCTATTAGCGGTAGAGACAATCCCGAATGTTTTGGAAGCGAAGGCCTTGGCTAAGGTTCTAAAGAGTGTGAAATTACCCTATTGGTTTTCCTTCACAGCTCCTTCACCAGTAAAGCTGTGGTCAGGGGAATACATCGAAGATGCTTTGGCTGAGGTTGCTGGGCTACCTAATCTAATTGCGGTTGGTTTGAATTGCGTGGATCCAGAGATTGTTTTAGATGGGGTCAACCTAATCAACAGTGTCACTGGTTTACCAACAGTTGCTTATCCAAACTGCGGTGGAGTTTGGGATGCTGCTAAAGATGCTTGGGTTGGTGGTAACCGCAAATCATTAGTGCAGTGGTTAGATGTTTGGAAAGACAGTCCAATTGAATACCTGGGTGGATGTTGCGGCACCGACGCAGTCGAGATTGAAAAGCTGAATCAGGCTTTGCATTCTGAGAACGATGAGTAAGCAAACGGTTCTCTAGGCGATAGGTTTTATAGGTGAAAGAAAAGAATATTGCCAAGGGCTTGGGTCTTGGGCTACTCGCCTATTTCATTTGGGGTTCTTTTCCACTAATCATTACCGCACTTGCCTCTTTTGCTAATCCTTGGGAAATAGTGGTTTGGCGAATCGTCTTCGGATTTCTAACAGCGATAGCCCTAATCTCGATAACCCGGACCTGGAAGTCTTTCAAAGCGGTTTTTAGAGACAAGAAGATGCTGATCTGGATAGCCGTCTCATCTGTTTTCATCATGATCAACTGGCAGGTTTATGTAATCGGGGTTTCTGCCGGTCGGGTGATTGAGACCTCACTCGGGTATTTCATCAATCCGATTTTCACGGTCTTGATAGCTGTTGTTTTCTTGAGAGAAAAACTAAATCCGATTCAGTGGTTCGCCATCAGCCTCAGCACGGTTGCAGTTGTGGTTCTAACCGTCGACTACGGGCACCTTCCTTGGATTGCTCTAACTTTGGCAGGCTCATTCGGTATCTATGGTTTAGCCAAGAACAAGCTGGGTGGCAAAGTGAGCGCACTGAATTCCTATGCCATTGAATCTGGGGCACTAATCCCGGTGGCGATAGTTCAGGCTTCTATAGTGGCCAGCATCTCCCCAGGGCTGCAGATTGCCAACCATGGCTGGCAGGGGGTAATCGGCCTTGCCATATTTGGAATCTTTACTGCCATACCCCTTATTCTTTTTGGCACCGCCGCCGAGAATCTGCCGCTTAGCTGGGTCGGCTTTATGCAATTTATTGCCCCGAGCCTTCAATTCCTGATTGCCCTTACCGTCCTTGGTGAGAAGATGCCTCCGGCTAGATGGATTGGCTTTGTCCTTGTCTGGATAGCCCTAATCGTGCTCACTACCGACGCACTTCGCAGATCTAAGGCCAATCGGGCCCTGGCAAACCCTCAGGTAGCTTCCTAGGCTGGTATTCATTTATAACGGTATGTTACGGTCCAAGACCTAATTGTTACTTCTCGCCTTGTTAGGCTCCTAAGACTTGACTAGGCTACTAAACAAGTGTCTTGGAACCTTTCCCAGACGCGGGTTGGTCATTATCTTTGGCCAGCACAAATTGAAACGGAGAGACAATGAATTCAATGCTAAAGAGGGGTATCGCAGCTGTTGCTGTTGCTACCCTCGGTGCAGCGGTTCTTACTTCATGTGCAACATCATTCACAGCTAAAGACTGTAAGGATGCTGCACTGAGCGTAGGTTCGCTTCTACCAACCACAGGTAACCTAGCCTTCCTAGGTGCTCCAGAAATCGCTGGTGTTGATCTTGCTGTTAAGGAAATCAACGAGGCTGGCGGTATTGCTGGTAAGTGTGTGTCTGTATCTCACAAGGACTCTGGTGACACCACAACTGACATCGCAACTCAGTCAGCGACTGCTCTAATCAATGAGGGTGTTGACATCATCGTTGGTGCTGCATCATCAGGTGTGTCACTGAGCGTTATCGACCAGATCACCGGTGCCGGTGTTCTACAGATTTCACCAGCTAACACTGCTCCTGACCTAAGCACCTATGCCGACAACGGTCTTTACTTCCGTACCGCTCCTTCAGACGTTCTACAGGGTCGCGTAC
>CAYUBJ010000024.1:0-17256 GCA_964443065.1 uncultured Rhodoluna sp. | reverse complement strand
CTGCTGTTGAAGAGGGTATCGTCGCCGGTGGTGGAGTTGCTCTAATCCAGGCTGGTAAGGCTGCCTTCGAATCTCTAAAGCTAACTGGTGATGAGGCTACCGGTGCCAACATCGTCAAGGTTGCTATCTCAGCTCCGTTGAAGCAGATTGCTTTGAACGCTGGTCTTGAGCCAGGTGTGGTTGCCGAAAAGGTTGCCAACCTGCCTTCAGGCCACGGTCTAAACGCTGCCACCGGTGAGTATGTCGACATGCTTGCCACCGGCATCAACGACCCAGTGAAGGTAACTCGTTCCGCTCTGCAGAACGCTGCCTCCATTGCCGGTCTATTCCTAACCACTGAGGCTGTCGTTGCTGACAAGCCTGAGCCTGCTGCGCCACAGATGCCAGCCGGACCTGGAATGGACTTCTAAAAACTTAGCCGCGAATCGCTCCGGCTAAAAGGGGTGGAACCTAAATGGTTCCACCCCTTTAAACATTCACCTCAGTTAGATGAACAGCCTTTGGTTGGCAGCTTCGATTTCGCTGTATTGACTTGCTGCTATGCGAAGCGCAGTGCCAAGTTCACCGAGCTGAGTATCGACGGTTGTTGCCGTTACTTTCCAACGACCGACTAACTCTTGGAAACTGCTTGCAGCAGATCCGCGCCAGACTTCCTGCAAGCGCAGAAGTTGCGAATGCAGGCCATCAACTTCAGCTTGGACTTTGGCAATTGTTGCTTGAATGGTGCTGTTCGCTGCTAGCACCTGTTCGCTATCAACTTGTATTTGAGCCATGTGTTTACCTCCTTAGGTAAACCATTTCACTGCAAAGACTGCCTTTGATGATCAGATAACTTTTAGATGTTGATAACTCAGGAGCTTTTGTGAGCTGTTAGCTTGGCAGAGTTATACGGAAAGTCGCTCCGCCGCCTTTAGTTTCATCAGCAACTATTTTTCCGTTGTGTGATTCAATTAGGCCCTTAGCAATTGCAAGACCTAGACCAGATCCACCGACATCTCTATTTCTAGAATTATCGCTTCGGTAGAATCTTTCAAAAACCTTGCTTCTCAGCTGTTTAGGAATACCAGCTCCGTGGTCAACAACCTCAATCAATAATTGATTATCTTTCTGACCAACTAAAACTTCAATTGGCTTTTCGCCAGCAAAAATTCTGGCGTTGTTTATCAAGTTGGTCAGCACCTGCCTGATTGCTGATTCATCGAATTTCCATTCCAATGAACCAGTTAGCTTTTTACCATTCAGGTTTTCGGCTTCGATAACCACCTCAGGAAAACCAGCCTTGATGTTATCAATTACGGAATTGACTACTCTGTTGATATCCCCAGTTGCAATATTCAGGCTGGTTTGATTGTCCAGTCTGGCTAGGGCGAGCAGTGATTCAACCAGGGAAGACATTCTGATTGCTTCGCCTTCAATCTTGGCCATCGCATCGTCAACCTGCTTCTTTGATTTGAATGCCCCCTTGCGGTAGAGCTCGGCGTAGCCGCGAAGAGTCACCAGAGGAGTTCTAAGCTCATGGCTTGCATCGGCAACGAACTGCTTCATTCGGTCTACGGTCTGGTTTCTAGCCTTGATCGAGCCTTCAACCGAATCCAACATCGAGTTAAGTGAACGGTTCAGGATGGCAATTTCGGTATTACCTTCAATCTGCGGTAATCGAGAGTCAAACTTCCCTCGCCTTACCGCATCGGCAGCTGCCGATACTTCACGAAGCGGCTTCAAGGCTGTGTTTACGCTCATCCAGAGCGTTGCCCCAATGATCACCAAAAGCACTGAGCTAAATCCAAAACCGATAGCCCGATACTGGTTCAAGATGGTCTGCTCGTAGGTCGTCGGGACAGTAACCACAACAGAGCCAGAAAGTTGCTGCAGCGGGAGTGCCACCATTCGCCACTCTTGTGGTTTATCAAAGCTGCCTTTGGAGATGTTTGCCGTTACCGGTCTACCCTTTAGAGCCTTAACCGAGATGACGTTGAACTCACTGAGATTAGGAACGGCACGATCACCGATTGCCGATGAAACCATCCCGAGGAATACGCCACCCTGGGGGTCAAGAAATGCGATGTAGTAATCGGAAGGAAGGGCTGGAAGGGTCAGATCACCCGAGATGAAACGCTGTCGAACAGTCAGCGGGTCTTCGTTAGCAAGCATGGTCGCGCTGCGGATCAGAATGTCATCGGTGTTGTGCTGGATATCACTTCTAAAGAAGGCAACGGTTCCCAGCACAAAGAAACCCAGAACAACACCGAGCGCGGCAACGGAAGTTGCTGTGATTTTGTTTCGTAGCGAAACTCGTGACCAATAGCCAGGTTTAGTAATTGGCAGTTCGGCCACTTTCTTTTTAGCCATTAGTCGTTCTTATAGGTTCTAAACATATAGCCGACTCCACGCTTAGTTTGGATTAACTGGTTCTTGCTGAGCGGATCAATCTTTTTACGCAAGTAGGAAACATAGCTTTCGACAATTCCCTGTTCACCGTTGAAGTCATATTCCCAAACATGATCAAGAATCTGATCTTTGCTCATCACTCGGTTGGCATTACTCATTAGAAAGCGCAACAGTTTGTATTCGGTAGGGGAGAGCTCAATTTCAGTGCCGTTTACAAACACCTCGTGGGCATCCTGGTTAATCTTGATTTCACCAACTTCCAGAATGCTGTCTTCGGCTTCTTGTTTTTTGGTACGGCGAAGAATGGCATTTATTCTGGCAATCACTTCGTCAATTGAAAAAGGCTTGGTCATGTAGTCATCGCCACCGACGGTCAAACCGGTCACCTTGTCGCTGCGATCATCTCTGGCTGAAAGAAACAGCACAGGAACATCAATCTCCATTGATCGAAGCTTCTTGGTAACAGAAAAACCGGATTGGTCTGGAAGCATCACATCAAGAACCAAGATGTCTGGCTTGGCCTTTTCAGCAACAGCAACCGCTTCGGTTCCAGTGCCAACTGAATAGACGCTGAAGCCAGCAAATTTCAAGCCAGCTTCGAGTAGATCCCTAATGTTCTTCTCGTCATCGACGATGAGTACGCGTGGTGTTTTCATGGCTCAAATCTCCCAGTTAAGGTTAGTCAAAGACTGAGTTAAACCTGTGTGTTACCTGAGAATTACAAGTCAGCGACATCAAGGATTTCATAGGCATAGCCCTGTTCGGCTAGAAAACGCTGCCTATTTTGAGCAAAATCCTGGTCAACTGTGTCGCGGGCTATCAGGGTATAGAAACTAGCTGATCGTCCATCGGCTTTTGGTCTAAGCAGTCTCCCCAGACGCTGAGCCTCTTCCTGCCTTGAGCCGTAGGAACCTGAGATCTGAATTGCTAGCGATGCTTCTGGAAGGTCAATTGAGAAGTTAGCCACCTTCGATACGACGAGAACATTTAGCTTCCCAGAACGGAATTCACCAAACAATTTTTCACGTTGGTTGACCGCTGTGTCGCCGGTAATCAACTCAGCACCGAGGGCATCGGCTACGGTATGCAGTTGATCCAAGTACTGACCAATAATCAAAGTTGGTTCGCCCTGGTGCTTATCCAGAATCTGTTGAATGACCGGAATCTTTACTGGTGAGGTTGCCGCCAAACGGTATTTATCTTCACTATTGGCAATCGCGTATTCAAGATGCTCAACTTCGGGAAGATCAATTCTCACTTCAAAACACTTTGCCGGAGCGATATAACCCTGCTCCTCGATTTCTTTCCATGGTGCATCAAATCGCTTCGGACCAATCAGCGAGAAGACATCTCCTTCTTTACCGTCTTCTCTTACCAAAGTCGCTGTAAGCCCCAAACGTCTTCGAGCTTGAAGGTCAGCTGTCATCTTGAATATCGGTGCGGGGAGTAGATGGACCTCGTCGTAAACAATCAACCCCCAGTCGCTGTTGTTGAGTAGTGCCAGATGAGAGTATTCAGATTGTTTCTTGGTGGTGAGAATTTGATAGGTGGCTATGGTAACCGGAGCAACTTCTTTTACCGAACCGCTGTATTCGCCAATTTCCTCTTCGGTCAGTGAGGTGCGTTTTAGTAGTTCAGCTTTCCACTGTCTGGCGGAGACGGTGTTGGTAACAAGAATCAAAGTGTTTGTCTTTGCCACGGCCATCGTCGCAGCGCCAACAAGTGTCTTACCAGCACCGCAGGGTAACACGACAACTCCAGAGCCACCCTCCCAGAATCTAGCTACTGCCTGCTCCTGGTAGTTTCGAAGCGACCAGTTTGCTAGGTCGAGTTCTATTTCATGCGGTTTACCTGGCGCAAACCCAGCTAGGTCCTCAGCCGGCCAGCCAAGTTTGAGTAGTTCCTGCTTGATCTGACCTCTTGCCCAATCGGCAATCAGCCAAGCAGTTGAATCAACCCGATCGACCAGCAGTTCGCTTACTTTACGATTTTGAATAACCTGAACCAGCACTGCTGGTTCGGCGGAATAAAGCTCAAGGTTGCCTTCACTGTTTTTGCGGATGACCAGCCGACCGTAGCGAGCCATGGTTTGCTCGATGTCGATTCGGATACTCGGTGGAACCGGGAACTTGGCGTACCTATCCAAAACCCCTAAGACAAAATCGCTATCGTGTCCGGCCGCCCTAGCATTCCAGAGGCCAAGTTTGGTGATTCGATAGGTGTGAACGTGTTCTGGCGCTCTTTCCAATTCAGCAAAGATAGCTAAATCGTGTCTCGCGTCACTGGCCTGCCAATGATCAACTTCGAGCAGGGCGGTCTTATCGCTCTGAACAATTAAAGGTCCGCTAGACATCCTTCTAGCCTATGGCAACACTGACGATGCTGGCCAAGGGCAGGACTCTTTCACAATCGGCCTGCTTATCTTTGCCCCTCAACCGGCCATTGGCTAGTCCGGTCGGTTCCAAGGTGAAATCTCTGCTCATCTTTTTGTCGGTAACAGTGACTTTTACCGTTCCCTTGTTTTTGATTGCCAGTTCAAGGGTTCTTACGATGTCATCGCCGATAGGGTTTTCACCCATTCGCCTGTCGTGTTCCCGCCAACGCAGAATATCATCACCCACGCAGTGTCGTCCTGGGCTCTGTTCAAAACCATCCGGTGTTAGCCAACTGGTAATCACCTCACCGGAATCGCCTAAGGCAACAGCTGGATATTTGTTTTCACGCATTTGGTAGTAAACAAGTTCTTGATCAAAACTCGTCAGCAGACTATTCGGGGTGATTGCCTTCAAACCCAAGGCGCGAAGTTCACTGTCATTGATTATTGAAGCAAGCAGGATTGATTCTTTGGATTCGATAAGAGTGCCATCTTTTGTTTGACGCAGTGTCAACCTGCCAAACCTATTTGCTGTTTCACGAATCAGGTAATCAACCGGCTGTGGCAAATCTTTGCCAGTGAGTTTCAGAAGAATCGATCTGATTTCTGTTTCAGTTAGGCCAGTCTCCATTCCGTAGCTCAGGCTTAGAGCACTCATCCGATAGCTAGAGGCAACTCCGATCCGTTCAATGTCAACAAAACGACGAATGGTTAGTTCGGTTTCGGTATCGAGCGGACCAGTTGAAATCAAGGTCAGGTCGGCCTGCAGGATTAGTTTGTTTTGAACCTTAGGCAACTGCGCTTGGATGAGTTTTTTAGCCTTT
This sequence comes from uncultured Rhodoluna sp., assembly GCA_964443065.1. GTDB lineage: Bacteria > Actinomycetota > Actinomycetes > Actinomycetales > Microbacteriaceae > Rhodoluna. The sequence continues at coordinate 11,670 of CAYUBJ010000024.1, read as the reverse complement.
GCTAGATTTCCCTGCATTAGTGGTTTATACCAACTTGATACTTTTCCGTTAGCGGTGAGTCCGATCAGCTCGGCTAAGAAAACAAGGTTCGACATATGTGAAGCGATTCCGTCGGTGGCCAGCGGAAAGTTTTTAGCAATAGCCGTGTCTAGGTTGGTCTCATCTGCGAGCTCGGTAGCAGATTCGGGGCCTAGAAGCTTAAGCCAGTTACTGGCTAGTTTTAGCCAGCGATCCGCTGGTTCGCTAGAAAGCCAGGCCGCATACTCCCTGCCAACCCGCCAACGTTTTTGGTGTAGGACAACTAAGCCAGCTATTTGCGCGAGAGTGTAGAGGTGTTTGGCATAGGCAACTTCTCGCCCAAGAAAACTTGCTAACCTTCTGAGTTCGGCTGAGCTAACATCTCCTCTACCAACCTCAGGAACAAAACGATGTTCTAACTCAATGACCAGTTCGGTCAAAGCCTGAACAGTTTCAAAAGCACCAATTCCAGCTAGCGGGTCAACTCGATCGGTCGCTAAGCCTTCTTCGGTATTGGATATTGATTGGTCGAAAGTTAGTTTTTGCAGGAGGGATTTGGTGACGAGTTGCCTGAAGATAGCACTTGCACTTTCAAACGGGAGGTAACCCTTATCCGTTTTTTGCACTAGAAAGAGTTTCACCAGAACTTCCAAACTGGCTTGATCTTGAACACTGGTTTTACCATTCAGCAGATTGTTAAAGGCAATTATTTGTTTTCTGGTAAGCCCAGCAACCGCACCTTTGACATTCTGCGGTTTGGCAAGTGCTGTTGCGAAGTCAAAAAAGTCTTTAAAGTTTGCCGAAGGCATAAGGCGAATCCCGATCACTCGTTCGAGTTCCGAATCGCTGGATCGGGATAACGCCTTGGCTATCTCTAAGACTTCAGACATTTACTACTTGCTGTTTTTCTTGCGCCGAGCGCTGAGAATTAGCACGCCAATTAGGCAGAGCATGCCAAATGGCAGGGCCAACATCGGGACGAGACCCAACCCTTCGGGCATGAACTTGTATTCAGTGAAGGCGGATAGCAAAATTACCAGTACGGCTATGACGCTAGCTGCCACCGAGGCAATAAAACCAAAGGCCAGGAAGCTCTCTAAACGGCTGGTATCAGTATTCTTATTGGACATCCTTTTAGGATACTTGCTCCAGCCGAGTAAAATGAAGGCTGCGGCTACGAAAGAGGTAACTATGCCAACAGGACACGTAAAGTTCTTTGACCCGGTCAAAGGCTTCGGTTTCGTCCAATCCGATGAGGGTGCGGAAGCATTCCTGCACGTGACTAACCTGCCTGATGGTGTCACCGATGTGAAACCTGGCACAAGGGTCGAATACAGCGTAGTTGACGGTAAACGTGGTGCTCAGGTGCTTAGCCTAAGAATTATCGAAGTTCCGGAGAGCCTTGAGAAGAAACAGCGCGCTGCCAGCCGCATGAAGAATGAGGATTTAGTCATCTTGGTTGAGGGTTTGATCTCGGCTTTGGACAAGATCCGCCCGGGGATCGAGCACGGCAGACTGCCTGAGGGCCCGAATGCTGAAAAGTTGGCTCGACTTCTTCGCACCTTGGCTGATCAGTTGAAGAGCTAATGGCAAAGCAAAAGCGTCTACCAAAATTTGTCAAACTTGTTAAGCCCAGCAAACCGGTTAGGGCCAAATTCGACGTGAAGGCATTTGCTGAAGTAGCGGCCAAGAGTGCATCCGGCGGCAGCCTCGGTGCTTTTGTCGACTCGGTTACCGAGGATGGAATAACAACTTTTGCCTGGGAGGCAGATATAAAAGGTTACGCCGGCTGGCGTTGGAACGTCTCGGTCTTTCAGCAAGATCCAGCAACCGAACCAACTCTCTCGGAAGTGGTCTTGCTACCTGGGCCTGACTCTCTGGTTGCACCGAATTGGATTCCTTGGGCGGATCGTTTGGCTGACTATCAGGCTCTCCAAGCAGAACTTGAAAAACAAGCAGAGCTGGATAAGCAGGACGCTGGTGATGAAGGCGAAGAGGACCTAGCGGTCTTTGACCTTGAAGAAAGCGAAAACACCGAGGACAAGTCCAACTAAACAGGTGTATGGATACCAAAGCTTGTTTGGGCTGGTAATGCTGTCATAGAAAACAACTATTAGCAAAAAAGCTACTGCGAATATAGCCATTCCGATAATTACTGCTTTCTTGGCAGTTCCCCTAATCGGCTCTGGATCGGGTTTGCGATCGGAGTCTCTAACAATCCAGCGCACTAGATTCGCTCCACCACATACTCAATTGCCTTGGTTAGTTTTTCAACATCGGCCAGATCACTGTTAACAAAAGTTGCAACGCGCAGCTGATTACGCCCCAATTTTCGATACGGGTTGATATCAACTATTCCATTTGCTCTAAGCACCCTGTCGATTTCCGCAGCGTCAATCTCGCTGGCAAAATCCATGGTCACGACAACCTGTGAACGGTGCGAAGCATCTTTCACGAAGCAGTCAACATAACTTGATTGCTCAATCCAGTTATATAAGTAGTCTGAAGCCTGCTTAGTTTGTCGGTCTGCCCAGACAAGGCCTCCAGAGGAGTTAAGGTATTTCACCTGCTCGTTTAGCAGGAATAAGGTGGCAATCGCCGGGGTGTTTAAAGTCTGGTTCAGCCTTGAATTATCTAAGGCAATTTTCAAGGATAGAAACTCGGGGATATAACGATCGCTTGCTGCGATGGATTCGACCCTTGCTATCGCCTGCGGTGAAAGCAGAGCTAACCAGAGACCACCATCGCTAGCAAAATTCTTTTGCGGTGCGAAGTAGTAAACGTCGGTGTTTAGCGGATCAAAGTCGATGCCACCGGCGGCGCTTGTTGCATCGGTTAGAAAAATAGCATCCGGGTCGGCATCAACTCGTTGAACCGGAGTTATCACACCAGTTGATGTCTCATTCTGTGGATAGACGTAAGTCTTTACTCCTGCTTTGCCAACTAACTCCTTGCGGGAACCTGCCTCAGCTTGGATTACCTCGGGCTTATCCAGAAAAGGAGCGGCTAGCGCTGAGGCGAACTTGGCACCAAATTCACCATGCACTAGAGCCTGGGTTGGGCCACTGGCAAGGCTGTATGCGGCAACATCCCAGAATGCAGTTGAACCGCCGTTACCCAGGGCTATTTCGTAACCGGTTGGGTTGTGAAACAGTTCTAGTAATCCCTCTTGAACCTCGCGGACCAGATTTTTGATTGGGGCCTGACGGTGCGATGTGCCCATTAGGGCAGCTCCCTGTTTGGCGAAGGCATCAAGTTGCTCTTGGCGCATTCTGGATGGCCCGCAGCCAAAACGGCCATCGGCTGGGAGTAGTTCGCTAGGGAGAATGATTTCTGACATTGTTAGAAAAGTTTAGTCCAACTAAAACTTAGATAAAGATTTAGGCTAGTAATAATGAGCGATCTAATTGACACCACCGAGATGTATCTCCGGACCATTCTGGAACTTGAAGAAGAAGGCCATGTGCCAATGCGAGCTCGCATTTCCGAGCGACTAGATCAATCCGGTCCGACTGTTTCAGAGACTGTTGCCCGCATGGAGAAAAACGGTTTGGTGATAGTCAGTAACGACCGCCACCTAGAACTAACCGAAACCGGTCGCAAGTTAGCCATTGAGGTCATGCGTAAGCACCGTTTGGCAGAGTTGCTTTTAGCCAAAGTTATTGGTTTGGACTGGCATCTTGTTCACGAGGAGGCTTGTCGCTGGGAGCACGTGATGAGTGAACAGGTTGAACGTCGAATTCTAGAGTTAGTTCCAGAATCAGAAGTTTCACCTTTTGGTAACCCAGTGCCTGGTTTAGAGCTCCTCGGTAGAGCCAAATCTCACGCCCTGAAAGACAAGGTTGTCCCACTAATTGAAAAACTCGATGAGCTGGTTGAGATCAAGCGTATTGCTGAGCCGCTTCAGGTTTATCCAGATGCCCTAGCCCATCTTTCCGCTGCTGGAATCCTGCCAGGGGTCAAGGTAACCGCAAAACAGGCTGCTGGCAGGGTTGAAGTGACCACCGAAGATGGTTCGCAAACCTTGAGTTTGACAGCTTTTGACGTGGCCCATATCTTCGTTTTGGCCTAGTAAACACTGGCAATACCCCCAAAATCAGGCTAATCCCCAGTTCTAGGCCAGTTAGCTGGCCATTTCGAGGTAAAATCATAGAACCCGCAATCAACCAACCTAAGATTCGGGTGCGAGCGCACCAAAGTCCATCGCCTTGAGGTGAGCAACTAAATCGCAAAAGGGTCGGATCTTGTAATTCGACGATTTTTTAGGAGGAACAGTTTGGCTAAAAAGCCTGCCGGTAGACGTCGCGCCGATGTCGAGATAAACATTCTCGAGTCGTTTGAACTGCGCAGTCGCCGTTCGATTCGCGAGAGTGAGCGCAAGAGACAAACTCGTGCTGCTCGCCGTGCCGAAAAAAGGGCCGCCAAACTAGACCGAAAGTATTTTGCGAGTAATCCACCGAGCAATCCAATAACTGCTGTTAGTAATGTGATTCCGGCAACCCCAAAGATCCCGTTCCGCAAGCGCGGTTCGGTTCGTAACTCCCTGGTGATGGTTTTCAATGCCGGAGTAGTAGCGACCGTCGCTCTTCCGGCCTATGCGTTTTCGCCAGCGGTAACTGCCGTTTCAGGGCTCACCAATGCCAGCGCAGACGCGCAGACAATCAGCTTGGTGCAGGCCACCGCAGTGAACTTTGAACGTGGCTCATACACAATGATGAGCGCTGATGACATCCTGCGTATGACCAACCGAAACAACTACCTAAGTTATAAAGGTCTGACTGCGATTGACTACGCACAGTCACCAAACTATGACCAGCTAACTCCAGAAGACATTCTTAAGGTTGCCCAGAAGTATGTCGGTGTTCCATACGTCCTAGGTGGAGAGCTCCCAACCGGTTTGGACTGCTCCGGATATACCCGATTGGTCTTCTCTGAGTTTGGAATATTGCTCCCGCACTCGGTTATTGCTCAGTCCTATGACCCTAGGGTCCACCGCATTCCAAGAAGTCAGGCTAGACCAGGCGATCTAGTAATTATGACTAACTTGAGCCACCAGGGTATTTATGCCGGCAACGGAATGTTCTATCACGCTCCGCAGCGCGGTGACCGAGTCAAACTCGCACCGATTTTCACCGACAATTACTACATCGCCAGAGTTATCAAGGACTAAATCCTTACCGATTTGTTCACTTAACCATTCGGTGTGTTTGCCTTGAACTAGCCATCTTTCGGTCTAATCTTTTGACAAGTTGTTTACCCGCCCTAACAAGGAGAGATCAATGAAAGTTGGACACGTGCCCGCCAAGCACGAGTTTCGGCATCTTCATATAGTTTGTCCTTGTCAGGCCAGGCCCTAACGCGTCACCGAATACGGTGGCGCGTTTTTTGTTGGTGCGGATAAACCACTTAGCGAAAACCTGCAATCCGTGCAGGTGATTTCGAAAGGAAAGTAATGCGAACACTGGTTTTGAATGCTGGATATGAACCACTAGCTGTGGTGTCTTTCAAGCGAGCGATAGTTTTGGTGCTGAATCAAAAAGCCACGGTGCTGGAAGGTTCTGCCGATCGGAAAGTTCATTCGGCGACAGGGGAGTATGAACTCCCATCGGTAATTTTGCTAAGTAGATATGTCAGAGTGCCGGGTTCAAGAAATATTCCGCTGTCCAGAAGAGGTGTGCTCCGCAGGGATGGCTATCGCTGTGCATACTGTAAGCGTGCGGCAAATACGGTAGATCACGTCCAGCCAAAATCTAGAGGCGGTAACGATAGCTGGGAGAACCTAGTTGCCTGTTGCTTACGCTGCAACAACATTAAAGGTGATAAGACTTTGCACGAACTTGGTTGGCAGTTAGGTTTCACTCCAAAGATGCCAACCGGCGGGGCTTGGTTGATTAGGGGAGCGGAACGAGTCGAACCTGAATGGGATGAGTATTTGAGGCTTTCGAACGCGGCATAAAAGTGCCCCCGAGAAGAATCGAACTTCCGCACATGGTTTAGGAAACCACTGCTCTATCCACTGAGCTACGAGGGCAAAAAACCTTTTGCAAACATCAAACTTACCCGAATCTAGGCCTAGCCTACGATGTTCGTGGAATGGGAAAAGTTAGGCTAGTTGCCTAATGACTGAAAACAGCAAGCAGACCTTTGAGCACTGGCTCGATGAGGTTCGAGGTATCGGTGGGCCGAACCCACTGACCAACTTAGACACCGAGGTGCTCGGCCTGGTAAACCTGGAGCGAGTGCACCCGGTCGGGCTATCGCTATTTACCAAGAGCCACCGTGGTCTGTTAGCCAATCTGATACGTGACCCAATCGCTTACTCCAAGGCCCTAACCGAGGCTCGCCGAATCAAAATCAAGACTGAGCGTTTGGCTACCAACTTTGGTATTGACAGTCTCTTCCTACTAGCCGGTGCCGTTGATTTCTCTCCGGTCAAACTAGATCTAAGAGTGCCGATTGTGCTTTGGCAGGCGGAACTGATTCGCAAGGGAGCGGATTTTGAATTGGGGCTAATCGGTTCACCAATGGTGAATCCCGAACTGATCCTTACCCTAAAGCGTGAATTCGATGTGAGCTTGGATGTTAATCGTCTACTCAAGCTCTATGTTGATTCGAATGACCTCGCCCCGATTACTCTTTTGAGCTACGTAGCGGAATCAACCAAGACAGTTCCAGAGCTGGAAATACAGCGGACCTTGGTGCTCACAAATGCCACAATCGCACCGACTCTGATGCTGCATGAGATAAAGGAACCGAACCAGTTAGTCCGGACAATTTTGGAATCAGGAACCAGTTCTCGTAATGAGCAGAAACTTCAACCATTGTTAGCTGGCGATGCCGATGCGGAGCAGACCAACATTGTTAGTCGAGCACTAAATGGGGATAGCTTCGCCGTGGAAACACTGCCTGGCACAGGTTATACCCAGACGGTTGCAAATATTCTCGGTGCACTTAGCGCTCAGGGGAAGCGTGCGCTGGTGCTTGCCCCAAGACGACAAACCCTAAATGAACTTGCCGATCGTTTAGCTCAATTTGGTTTAGCGGGAAGCTTAGTCAGAGCTCACTCGTGCTGGATGGACGTGGTTTCTGCTATTTCTAGATACGAAAAAGCCCAGCCTGCAGATCTGGCTCTTGCCAGATCGCTTCGCGATGATGCGATTTCCCAACTAGACAAATACTTTGAGAGTTTGCACCGTGAGCATCCAGTGCTTGGGGCAAGTATTAGCCAGGCGTTGGAAAAGCTTGCAGTCTTAAGTGCCTTACCGAAGCCACCAAAGACAACTGCGCGCATAATCGGTAATGCACTTTTTGAAACCAGAAATCGAAACCAAGCAATTGCTCTGTTACAAGAAGCTGTTGACTTAGGTGAATTTGGTAAGGAAGTGCAGAGTAGTCCCTGGTTCAATGCTCAGTTTGAAGATGCTAGCGAAGCACCGCGATTAGTTGATTTGGCAGGAAGGCTGGCCGAAGATGTTCTGCCTAATTTCGGTCAACGCTTAGACGAGATTTCCGACCAGGTGCATTTTCCTAAAGCTGAGAATGTTGCGGTCTGGGGTGAGTATCTGAGGCTGCTAGTGAATATCAGAAACACTCTGGATCGATTTAAACCTGAGGTATTTGATCGCCCACTAACCGATTTGATTCAGGCGACCAGCCCGCGTAAAGAAAAAAGCTCTATGTCCGGTAAGACCAGAAGAGCGCTGAGTAAGCATGCTAAGGAATACGTTCGAGCCGGAGTAAGTGTCACCGATCTTCACACCTCATTGATTCAAATTGAAGAGCAAGCACAGCAGTGGCAGAAACTTTGCTCTCAAGCAATCAGACCAACTGTTCCGCTAGGTATTGATGATGCCCAGGTCATCTACCAATCTCTTGTAGCCGATCTGATAAAACTTGATTCTCACCTCGATCCAGATCCAGCTAGACCGAATTTGATTGAGCTGGAGATTCCTAAGCTAAGCCAGACCCTGCACGCCTTGGCAACCGAAACCAAGCCACTGGATAACCTCTTGGCTAAGAATGACCTAAGGCGCAGGGTAAATGATTCCGGCCTAGGCCCACTGGTTCGTTCTCTGGCAGTAAACGGGGCTCGAAACGAAGATCTGATTGCCGAGTTCGACCAATGTTGGTGGCTTTCTGCACTTGAGTACTTACTGAGCGGAGATAACAGCTTTGCCAGCTTCACACCTGAGGTATTGGCCGAACTGGAGTCCAGTTTTGCTAAGGCGGATCAGAAAGTTGTTGTCGAGGCTCGTAAGGAAATCTCCTTCCGCACGAGAAATGCTTTCCTCGATGCCACCGATGCCAACCCAGCTCAAACCGATGCCTTCAAGACCCTGCTTCGACAAAGAGTGGACTCGTTACCGGTTTTGTCCTCGGCCACCAAAACAATTTGGCCAAGCATCGCCAACCACATCGGCGCTTCCCCGTATGAGGTTTCTGAAGAACTGATTGCCGAAAACGAGTTTGACCTCTTGATTGTTTTGGATGCCGCCGGTACCACCCTGGCCGAGAACCTTGCTGGGCTGATCCGGGCCAAGCAGGTAGTTGCCTTTGGCGATCCGATGATTGCCGAACCGGATGGTTTCTCGGTTGAGTGGATTGAGAACCTTGACTATAGCTCGAGTGAACTGGAGAGCTGTTTTGAAACCATCGCTAAGCGCTTTGACCGCGAGGTATTGCGCAAGTCTTATCGCCTTAAGGGCCAGCTCTTTGGTCAATTGCTTAATCGAGAGTTTTATCAAGGTCGGCTTGAACTTGAACCGACGGCAGATGAGTTTGAGGGTAAGTCGGCTCTGGAGCTAGTAATTGTTGACGGTGACACCAGATCTAATACCAACCGCTCGGCAAGCACGGAATCTCCTGAGGCTGAAGTAAATAAAGTAGTCGACTTGATTTGTGACCACGTAAGAAATCATCCCGACCAGTCGCTTTTGGTAGTTAGCGCAAGCAAAAAGCATGTCGAGAATCTTCACCTGAAACTGCAGCTTGCCCTTGAGGCTAATCCTGAATTGATGGAATTCTTCCAAAAGCACGGGCGCGAGAAATTTGAGATTGCCAGTCTGTCCGATCTAAATCACCGACTAGCCGATCGAATCATTTTTAGTATCGGTTTTGGTAGAACCAGCCACGGTAAGGTTTTGCCACACTTTGGTTTATTGAACGAACAAGATGCAAAACGTTGGCTGGCAAATATGCTGGTCAGCGCTAGATATCGAATGACCATTGTTAGCTGCTTTAGCGCATACGATTTACCTGAGCTTTCCGATCAAGGCGCAACAAAGTATCTGACCACCCTACTTCGCCCGATCTATAACGAGAGTGTTGAAAGCGACAGCTTTGATTCCGATCCGATGCTGGCAGATTTGGCCAGAAGATTAAAGCGCTTTGGAATCAGAGTCGTAGAAGGTTTTGGTCAGCGGATGCCACTGGTTGCAAGTTATGGCAACCAAGCACTGGTTGTCGAACCTGATTGGTCAAACACAGACCTAGCGCTAAGTGAAAGAATCAGGTTGCGACCAGCACTTCTTACAAACCTTGGCTGGAAATATCAGCGGGTTTACTCATTTGAGGTTTTCAGCGACCCGCAGTCGGTCGCAGAGCGAATTGGTATTCGCCTAGGAGTAGAGATAACTCCGACCATGCTCAATACTGCACCGGTAGAGAGAGTTTTTGAGGACACTGATGCTGCTTGGGGAGATAGCCAAACCGGTAACGATGATCGGCTAAGAAACGAAAAGCCGCCGCACTGGGGCTAGTCGGTTTTAGGTGGCGTGGAACTGTCGGTTTTATAGAATCCAGTTCCTTTAAAGCTCACCCCGACCTTGCCGAATACCTTAGCTAGCTCACCCTTACACTTTGGACATTCTGTTAGGGCTTGGTCGTTGATTGATTGCGTCACATCGAACTCGTCACTGCAGGAATTGCAACGGTAGGTGTATGTGGGCATGTAACTAGTTTATTTTGTGAATTCCAGCTTCGGTAACCACACCGTTAACTTTTCGGTCATGCTCTTCGGTTGGGATTTCATCCAGAAACTCGGAATCAAATACCACTGCATATACCTGGACCGATTTGGGCAGTGTTGCTAGTTCCCGATCAAAATAGGCTTTGCCCCTACCGAGCCGGTTACCAGATTTATCAACCGCCAAGGCAGGAATAATCATCAGATCGCCATCGGTAATAAAGGCATACTCATCCGCATCATCAAATACCCAGGCAAGGTTTTCCTCGTCCATAGTGATGGGAACCATAACTGGAACTGAGACCTTATTGATGAATTCCGCAGTGTCAGGTTCAGAAGAATACGAGCGATATATCGCTACTCGTTGAGGGTGTAATTCGGATACAAGTTTTAAGAGGTTTTCAGTAATTAAATCGGTGTTTCTAGTAGTCCGCGCTTTTCTAGCACTGAGAATTTCCTGACGCAAGCGCTGTTTCTTCTCTGCTATTTCACTCATGGCACTAATCTATCCAGCATGAACAACTTTTTTGCATTAACTCACCAAGAGGTAAGTTTGCGCGTAGTTCGACCGCGCGATGCAAAAACATTGGAGCGTTTAGTGCTCTCTAATCGAGAATGGTTGAAGCCTTGGGAGGCAACAAATCCGTACGGTCCAACTTCTTTTGATTTCAAAGCTCAGATTAAATCGCTACTTCGACAACTAGAACGTAACGAAGGCCTACCCTTTGTGATTTTGTATCGCAATGAGATTGTCGGTCAGCTAAATGTTGCCAACATAATGCACGGTTCGGTTTCTTCTTGCGTAATTGGTTACTGGATTATTCCAGAAGTTGCTGGCCGAGGTATCACTCCAACTGCGGTTGCCCTCGCTATGGATTACATGTTCACAAATGTTGGCCTGCATCGAGTTGAAATTGCGATAAGACCAGAGAACCTACCGAGTCTTCGAGTGGTTCAGAAGCTCGGGCTTCGCTATGAGGGCCTAAAAAAGAATTACATTCACATCAACAACGAGTGGCGCGATCACTATATCTTTGCGCTGACTGCCGATGAGGTTCCAGGTGGAGTTCTGAATCGGTGGACTCGAGGCGAAGTTCCTGAAATTTTTTACGATTTTTGACAAAATATCCAAATTTAGACACGCCGAGAAGTAATTTGTCTGAGCCGAAACTTAAATAGCCTAGAGGTATGGAAATTTTTGGATCAGGCGGCATCATCCTGCTTATTGTTGCTGTGCTCTGGTTAAGTTTCATGACACCAACCGGTCAAAGACGCGAAGTTGAAGCGAAGGCCAAGCGGGAGAGTGTGGTCAGAACTCGAAAGAGCGCTTCCAGACCAATTAAATTCACTACCATCGCCACAACCCCCGTAAATAAAGGGCTTCAGGCAGAGGTAAAGGCCGAGGCAGCTCCAGAAAAAGTGGTTATCAATCGGTTACCGGATCCTCTTTCAGCACGTATCGGAACTATCGAAAATGTTCCCTGGGCAGAAGTTAAAGATTTAGATAAAGCTCGAGAAGAAAAAGCAAAAATCAGTTCTGAAAATCTGGATGAAATATTACGAAGAAGACGTGCAAACGGGTAAAAAATCGCAATAAAAATGTATGAAAATCAATCACAATATTTCGTGCAGTTGCTTTATAAGTTCCACTAATCTTAAATAGACCCAACAGTTAGGAAAGTTGACAA
>CAYUBJ010000023.1:0-19779 GCA_964443065.1 uncultured Rhodoluna sp. | reverse complement strand
AGATCACCAGCCTTGCGCTTGCCTGCGGGGCGGCCTGAAGCGTCTGAATTCGCTGTATCGAACGCTCTTGAAAGCCAAATTGATCTGCAACCAGGCCGATTTCAAAATTCACTGCAGAACCTGTTTCCAGTGCCACCTCCAGCAGAAACCGAAGGTTCTTATCTTTGGGAAGCCCGCCAATAATTGTGATTGCCTTTGGCATCTCAACTCCAGAACGAATTAGGCCAGCGAATCTAACCAGGGCAAGGGAGGCCTCCAACTAAATCACAAGCTTCTCTACCGCGATGATTGAACGATCAAGACTGCTCAGTTCAATCACATACTCAACTGCGTTACCGAGCATGGCTGCGGCTACGTTTTCTGGAATTGATGAAAGTGCGAGTAAACCAAGCATTCGACTGATGGCCTGCTGGGTGCCATTAGCATGCAGAGTGAATCCGACACCGGTGTGTCCAGTGTTCAAAGCCTGCAGCAATACCGCAAGTTCTTCGCCTCTGGCTTCACCAACAACTAGTCGATCGGGCCGCATCCTTAGCGCCTCACGGACTAAAGTTTTTAGGTTTATCTCGCCAAAGCCATCAGCGTTAGCTGGTCTTGTGTAGAGCTCAACCGCATTTTTCAAATGAAGTTCCGGTGAATCCTCTATCGTGATTATTCGTTGATCCCTGATTTCACCTAACATCGCTCTCAAAAGCGTTGTCTTGCCAGAACCGGTAGCCCCAACTATTGCAAAATTGGATCTTGATGCAACAATCTCATGTAACTTATCCAACTGGGATTGGCTAATTGATCCGGAACTAAGAAGATCTTGGAGAGCCAGCTGTTTTTCTGGATGTCGCCTTATTGAAATGTGTGTTCCAGTTGAGCATTCACCACCGAGCAAACAGTGAACCCGTAGTTGACCATGTTCAGTGTCGATGTTAACTTCAGAAAACGGTTTTGCCAAATCAATTCTTGCTCCAGCATTGCGAATAATTGATTTCGCCAATCCTGAAACTTCAGCTTCATTTGAGAAGCAAAGGTTTGACGATTGAAGCTTGCCTGACTTTAAGATTTGGATTGGTTCAATCGAATTTATGAGGATATCGGTCACTTCCGAATCCGCAAATAGCTCAAGCGGGTTCATGAATCCATGTTGTCTGGAAAACTAAAAGACGAATTTGGCTGCGACTTTATTGTTGAAAAATCCGTAGTACTACTGGCTGTGGAAAGCGATTAAGTAAAGGGGCCCCGGTCTCTGGGGGGAGTGACCGGGGCCGGCGATAAATGATTGGGGGAATCAAGATATCGCAGGTCAGCCGAAGCTGACAGAAAAATAATAACAACATTTTAACCAGATAGTAAAGCGGTGAGCTCTGGGCGTAGGGTTGAGTCATGGTGGATCTATACGAGTTAGCCTCCCGAGATCGCTTGGCTTTTTGGGCGGAACAGGCAAGAAAGCTGCACTGGGATGAACCATTCAGCCAAACCCTTGATTTCAGTGATGCTCCATTTGCCAAGTGGTTTGCGGATGGGAAGATCAATGCCAGTTATAACTGCCTTGACCGGCATGTCTTGGCTGGGTTAGGCGATAGAACTGCCCTTCTTTTTGAAGGAGAGCCTGGCGACACCCAAACATTCAGCTACGCTGAACTTCTTCGTGAGACCAAAAAGGCTGCCAATGCCCTGTTGAGCCTTGGTATTTCTGCAGGTGACCGAGTCGCAATCTATAGCCCAATGATTCCGGAAACCATAATTGCCATGTTGGCTGTGGCCAGAATTGGAGCGGTTCACAGTGTGGTGTTTGGAGGGTTTAGTGCCGAAGCTCTGCGCAATCGAATTTTGGATGCCGGCGCCAAACTGGTTATTACTGCCGATGGCGGATTCCGGAAAGGCAAAGTTCACGAACTAAAAGTGGCCGTTGATCAGGCGCTTTCTGATAACGCCTGTCCAAGCGTTGAGAACACTTTAGTTATTCGCAGAACTAACAGCGCAGTGACTATGTCTGAAAGAGACTTGTGGTGGCATGATGTTGTCTCTAATGCTTCTGAAGAACATGTTGCCATGGGTTTTGAAGCTGAACATCCCCTTTTCATTCTCTACACTTCCGGAACCACTGGTAAACCAAAGGGAATTCTTCACACAACCGGTGGATATCTAACCGGTGCATCATTCACCCACCGCACAGTATTTGATTTAAAAGCCGAAAGTGACATCTACTGGTGCACCGCGGATGTCGGTTGGATAACTGGACACAGTTACGTGGTCTATGGACCGCTTGCAAATGCTGCCACGCAGGTTATTTATGAGGGAACTCCAGACACCCCTAGCTTTGGAAGATGGTGGGAGATCATTTCTAAGTATAAAGTCTCGATTTTCTACACAGCTCCAACTGCAATTAGAACTTTTATGAAAGTTGGTAGGGATGTAATCGCTGGTCACGATTTATCCAGTCTTCGCATTCTCGGTTCGGTTGGTGAACCAATCAACCCTGAGGCTTGGCACTGGTACCACGATGTAATCGGCAACAAGAACTGCGAAATAGTCGATACCTGGTGGCAGACCGAGACCGGTTCCATCATGATCTCTGCTATTCCGGGTGCCTTCAAAACCAAACCCGGTGCAGCTCAAAGGCCTTTGCCCGGCATAACTGTTGGCATAGTAGATGAGGCGGGTGTGCCGGTAAAAATTGAAAGTGACGGCAGTGCAGCTGGTTATCTAACCATCGATGAGCCTTGGCCAAGCATGCTTCGCGGAGTTTGGGGAGATCCAGAACGGTTCAAGGAAACTTATTGGAACAAATTCCCCGGCAAATATTTTGCCGGCGATGGCGCTCGCTACGATTCCGAAGGTGACATCTGGATTTTAGGTCGAATAGATGATGTGATCAAAGTCTCTGGACACCGACTGTCAACTGCAGAAATTGAATCTGCGCTGGTGGAACACCACTGGGTTGCCGAAGCTGCGGTAGTCGGAGCTAAAGATGAAATCACTGATCAGGCAGTAGTTGCCTTCGTTGTGCTAAGGCAAGATGAAATTTCTGATGCTCCTGCGGAAGCCGACATGGCTAAGATTCTCAAGGATTGGGTAGTGCAGAAGATTGGGGCGATTGCTCGGCCAAGGCAGATTATGGTCGTTTCCGAATTACCAAAGACTCGATCGGGAAAAATCATGCGGCGATTACTCAGAGACGTTGCCGAGGGAAGAGCAATCGGAGATGTGACAACACTTGCCGATTCCACAGTGATGGCTTCCATCAAAGAAAAGATGGAAACCGAATCTCACGATTAGTTGAATTCAACTATAAGTTCAACCTCAACCGGTGCATCAAGTGGCAATGAGCTTACGCCAACAGTAGTTCTGGCATGGACTCCAGCATCACCGAATACCTGACCTAGAAATTCTGATGCCCCGTTGTTGATTGCTGGATGGGCGGTGAAATCCGCTTCACATGAGATAAACCCGGTTACCTTCACAATTCTTGTGATTCGGTCAAGATCTCCGATGGCAAATTTCACAGCAGCCAGTGCATTTAATGCCGAGATTTGAGCTAACTCTTTGGCCCGTTCCGGACTTACCTGGCTAGGCACTTTGCCCGTCTCAACTAATTTGCCCTCAACCATTGGTAACTGCCCCGCAGTCATAACCAGATTGCCGGTTACAACCGCTGGGATATAAGCGGCTACCGGTGGAACCACGGCGGGTAGTGGGTGGCCAAGTGCGACCAGCCGATCTTCAATACGACCCATTTTTTACTCCTTAACACGCTTCATATAGGCCACAAAACCACCCTCTGGAGTGGGCACAATTTGGACCAATTCCCAGCCCTGAGCACCCCAATGGTCCAGTATTTGCTTGGGATTGTGGGGTGGTAGCGGGGTAACGGTGTATTCCCAGATTGGCATAGTCTTCAGCGTCCTCTCAAATATTGAAGGTAACCTAGAGTTTATGTCCAAAAAGGGTAATAAGTCGAAGAGCCGCGGAGGCTGGTGGAGCCTATTTGGCCTCAGCTCGATTGCCGGCATCCTGAGCATTGCCCTGCTCGTCCCCTTCATCTGGCTAGGTGGGCTTGGCGTTAGCGCCACAATATCGATCTTCCAAAATCTCCCAGACTTCATTAGACCGGTAAACGCGGCTGAAGCATCAACCATCTATGCGGTCAAAGATGGTGAACCGATTGAGGTGGCTCGTTTCTTCAACGAGAACCGAATCTCGGTCGGCTTTGATGAAATCTCCCCCAACATGATTCGCGCCGCGATTGACACCGAAGACCCAAGATTTTACGAACACGGTGGTGTCGACTGGATTTCGCTAAGCCGAGCTATTTTGACCAACATCGCTAAGGCAGGCTCGGGCCCTGGTGGTTCAACCATCACCATGCAGTATGTGAAAAACAATTTGCTGGAAGCAGCTGTCCTAAGTGGTGACCCAGAAGCAATTGCTATGCAAACCAGCAGCGCCTATGCCCTGCAGCGCAAGTTCCAAGAGGTTCGCCTGGCTCTGGCACTAGAAAAAAGCTATAGCAAACAGGACATCCTGGCTGGTTACCTAAACCTTTCCTTCTTTGGAACAAACATCAATGGAATTGAGGCAGCCAGCGAGTATTACTTTGGTGTGCATGCCAAGGATCTAGACATTCCCCAAGCAGCCATGCTCACTGCGATGCTCAAAGGTGCTGAGGATTACCGACCAGATAAAGAAGAAAACAAAGAACGAGCGCTGAATCGACGAAACTACGTGATTCAGAACATGGCTGACGCCGGTGACATCACCCAAGCTGAAGCTGATAAATATAAAAAGACTCCAATTAAGCTGAACATCCAAAAGATTCCTGTCGGTTGTGAGGCAGATCAAACCACCGCTTTCTTCTGCGACTATGTTGTTTGGAGTATTCGTAACTCACCTGAATTTGGCCCAACCCAAACTGACCGTGAAGCTCTGCTTCGACGTGGTGGACTTGACATCTATACCACCATGGACATCAAGATGCAGCGGGTAGCTGATCGAGCCACCAAGACCTGGGCACCACCAACCAATGAAAATAAGATTGGTGCTGCATCGGTTTCAGTTCAAGTCGGGACTGGAAGAATTCTGGCGCTAACTCAGAACCGAATCTATGACCAAACCGATAGCAATACTCCCGGTCACACCTCGGTGAACTACTCGGCTGATAAAAACTACGGTGGTTCATCAGGATTCCAAACCGGTTCAACCTACAAAATCTTCACCCTTGCTGAATGGTTGAGTAAGGGGCACAAACTCATGGACCGAGTCGATGCTCGAATCAGAGAGTGGGATGCAACCGAGTTCAGCTCGCGCTGTGGTTCCCTAGTTGGAACCTGGGCGCCAAATAACGACAGTAATGAGCCAGAGGAACTCACCGCCTACGAATCCACCGTTAAGTCGGTGAACACCGCCTTTGCTGCCATGGCTAGCCAGCTAGATCTCTGTGACATCCGCGATACCGCCATGCGCTTCGGTGTGCACCGAGCCGACGGCACCGACCTACTGTTCTATCCTTCATCGATCCTTGGCATTAACGAGATCGCACCACTGACCATGGCCGCCGCTGTTGCGGGAGTTGCCAACAAAGGTGTCTTCTGCACCCCGATAGCCATCGACAGAGTAGTCGTTCGCGAAACCAACACCGAACTGACTGTTCCTAAGTCAATCTGCACTCAAGCAGTTACCCCAGAAGTTGCCGCCGGTATGACCAAGGCGATGCAGGGAGTAATTGCCGGTGGTACCGGTGCCGCCTCAAACACCGGCGATGGGACTGCGCTAGCTGGCAAGACCGGAACCACAGACTCCGGTGTTCACACCTGGATGACAGGCTTCTCCTCAGCGGTTGGCACTGCTGTTTGGGTTGGTAACGTTTCTGGTGATACTTCACTTAGAAAAATCAAACTTAACAACAAACAGGCAAGCACAGTTCGTCACGACATTTGGCGCACCATCATGAAGACTGCCAATAAGGCATACCCCGGTGTCGAGTTTGATGCACCTCCGCAGGACATGGTTGACGCAACGATGTTGAATCTTCCATCAGTTGCTGGACAGGTCCCAGACACAGCAACTCAGAATTTGATTGCTGCTGGCTTCAACGTGAAGGTGATGACAAACCTAGTTGGATCAACTTTGCCAGCAGGTACCGTTGCATACACTAACCCTAAAGCGCTAACGGTAATCCCTAAGGGCAGCATGATTAAGCTCTATGTCTCCAAGGGTGGTTTCACTAAAGTGCCTGATGTTCACGGCAAGACTCAAACAGAGGCAATAAAGATTCTCAATGATGCCGGTTTCCCAACCGTCAGCGTTCCACAACCTTCGCAGAGTCAATTCTTCAAGAGCGATCCGACTGTTCCAGCTGGAAATGTTATTGGCACTGTTCCGGCAGCGGGTAAAGCGGTGAATTCGCTAAGCGCCATTTTGCTGGTGCTTTCAACCGGACCATAATGATCTGGCTAATAAGTATTCCGCTTCTGATCCTGATCTGGGCAACCCTGATTGAACGTTTTTGGTTTGCCGTTAAGCGCTCAACCATTCCGGTGTTACCTAAGGGAAGCCAGAGCATAACCGTTTTGCATATCTCCGATATACACATGGCACCTTGGCAGCGGGCTAAACAGCGCTGGCTAGCAAAGCTGGCCGAACGGATAAATCCAGATTTGGTTGTCGACACCGGCGATAACCTAGGTCACCGAGATGCCATTGAACCAGTGCTTAATTCACTAAAAGCCTTGAAAAAACCAGGGGTTTTCGTAAACGGCTCAAATGATATCTATGCTCCGGTGCTTACTAACCCGTTCAGCTACCTGCTACACCCTTCGAAACGCCATCGCGATAACAACCCGAAAAACCGACTCGACGTTGCGAAACTGAATCAGGGTTTCAAAGATTTGGGTTGGACTGAACTAAACAATGCCTCAGCATTAGTTGAAGTAAATGGACTCAAAATCAAATTTGTTGGCACTGATGACCCGCATGAATCCCGAGCAGATTTAGCAAAAGTTAGCGCTGCTGCAAAACAGATAAAAGGTGCTGATTTAGTAATTGGGGTTACCCATGCCCCATACTTAGCAGTTTTAGATGGTCTAGCCGATTTGGAGGCAGAACTTATTTTTGCCGGACATACCCACGGCGGTCAGGTTTGCTGGCCCTTTATCGGCAGAGCACTTGTCACCAACTGCGATCTTCCGACTAAGTACGCAAGGGGCACACATCAACTAACCACAAAGGGTAAAACTTATTGGCTTAATGTTTGCGCTGGTTTAGGAAACTCGATATTTGCACCGGTACGTTTTGCCTGTCGGCCTGAAGTGAGAGTTGTTACTCTCACTGCTGTTAGTTAGTTTCCGAACGCGTAAACTTCAGCCCCGAGCACCAGATACTGCCCAGTCTCATTGTCACAACGGGCAACTTGCTCGGAAGCAAAGCAGGTAATTCCATCGACAGTGATTTTCGAGCCAGAGGCTAAATCATATATTCCATCTGGATCGGAGAACAATCCACTCGAGCAATACCAGTCGGCGGTTTTACCCTCGGACGGGGTGAAAGCCCAAAGTTTTGCTTGGTATCCCCAGGCACCTTCACAACTGGCCGGGGCAGATGGAAGCTGATAGGTGACATCCACCTCACGGTGTTCACAAATAACAAAATTCGGCTTGGTGTTTATTGTGCACCAGACTGTTCCGCCACCAACACCAAAAACATAGCCACCATAGGTATTGGCATAGTCGGCGGCATTAACGGTTGGAGCGTCGGCCGCTGGCTTGTCAGGAATCTGGGTGTTTGGAGTCTGGTTATCTGGGCTAGAACATCCAGCCAGCGCAAAGCCGGTTAGGGCTAAAACCAAAACAATTAGAAACTTGCGCATACTGCTAGGTTACTAAGCAAATCAGAATTCACTAGCAACTAATTCAGCAATTTCATAGGTATTCAAAGCTGCACCTTTGCGCAGGTTATCGCCAACCACAAACATCTCAATAGAGTTTGGAAAATCTAACGATGCCCGAACTCGACCAACGTAGGTTGGATCTTGACCAGCAACCAGGCTAGGCGTTGGCCAGATTCCCTGAGCGGGATCATCCATAAGTTTGATGGTTGGTTCCTCTGAAAGCGCTTTATGCACCTGAGCTACCGTAATCGGGTTGGCGAAGGTTGCATGAACAGCAAGGCTGTGTCCAACTAGAACTGGAACACGAACACAGGTTACCGCTACCTTCAGATCAGGTATCCCGAGGATCTTTCGGCTTTCGTTACGAACCTTCATCTCTTCAGATGAGAAACCATCGGCTTTGAGTGATCCTGCGAAAGGAATGACATTCATGGCAATCGGATCAGAAAATTCCGAATCGCTGACCGGCAAGCCAGTTACATCCAAAACTTTCTCAAGATCATTACTTTGCTCACCAACATTTGTGCCAGCGACAGCCTGAATTTCCGCTCTGAGTCGATCGATTCCAGCTACCCCGGCACCGGAAACAGCTTGGTAGCTAGAGACAACCAGTTCCTTTAGCTCCCAACCTCGATGCAGAGCACCGAGAGCTGCCATCATGGTCATTGTCGTGCAGTTCGGATTCGAGATTATTCCCTTGGGGCGATTTCTAGCCTGCTCTGGATTTACCTCAGGAACAACAAGCGGAACCTCTGGATCCATTCGAAAAGCACCCGAATTATCAACGGCAACAGCACCCCTACTGGCAGCGATTGGAGCCCAAATTTCAGAGACCTCATCTGGAACATCAAACATAGCGATGTCAATACCGTCAAAAGCTTCTTCGGAAAGCGCTACGACAGTTAGTTCTTGGCCGTGAACAGCAATCTTTTTCCCAGCCGATCTAGCCGAGGCAATAAGTCTTATTTCTCCCCAAATGTTAGGGCGATTATTAATGATGTCAATCATCACGGTGCCAACGGCACCGGTAGCACCGACTAAAGCAAGATTTGGCTTAGCCATGCTTAGCGTCCAGTGCCAGCGTAAACAGTTGCAACTGAATCACCATCGAGATCAAAAGCCTTGTGAACTGCTCTGGCTGCATCATCGACCTGATCCAAGCTGGTAACCACAGAGATTCGAATTTCAGAGGTTGAAATCATTTCAACGTTAATTGAAGCTTCAGCTAGGCTACGGAACAAAATTGCCGAGACACCTGAGTGAGTGCGCATACCTGCACCAACGACACTGAGCTTTCCAATTTGGTCATCGCTTTCAAGCTCACGGTAACCAAGCACATCTCGGTTTTGCGCAAGTGCATCCATAACCTTCTTTAGCTCACCCTTAGGCAGAGTGAAGGTGATATCGGACACACGGTCGGTCACGTCGGAACCGGTCGGGGTGTTCTGAACAATCATGTCGATGTTCGCACCAGCTTCAGCAACCGTGGTGAAAACCGCCGCAGCCTTACCTGGCACATCGGGAATACCGATGACGGTTATCTTTGCCTGGGTCTTGTCGGTGGCAACACCTGAAACAATTGACTCTTCCATTTGTTTTACTCCGTCTTCATCAGAGAGAACTACAGTTCCGGGATCATTACTAAAAGTTGAACGGACCCTAAGGTCAACATTATGTCTACGGGCAAACTCAACGGCACGAATGTGAAGTATTTTTGCTCCAGCGGCAGCCAATTCCAGCATCGACTCAACATCGATTGATTCTAGTTTTCTAGCGGTTGGGACAACCCTAGGGTCCGCAGTATAGATTCCATCGACATCGCTATAAATCTCACAAAGATCTGCGCCTAGCGCAGCGGCTAAGGCAACCGCAGTGGTGTCCGAGCCACCCCTACCCAAAGTCGTGATATCTCTCGAGTCTCGGTTAAACCCTTGAAAACCAGCAACAATCGTAATGTTTCCAGCATTGAGAGCTTCAGCAACTCGATCAGGTGTTACCTCGGCAATACGAGCATTACCGTGAACCTCATCGGTGATAATTCCAGCTTGAGAACCGGTAAACGATAGTGACTTAGCGCCAAGGTCGTTGATTGCCATTGCCAAAAGCGCCATTGAGATACGCTCACCCGCGGTAAGCAACATATCAAGTTCTCTACCCTCAGGATTAACTGCTACCTGATTGGCTAAATCCAACAGCTCATCGGTAGTATCACCCATAGCCGAGACAACAACACAAACCTGGTTACCTTCTGCTTGGGTATCGATGATACGCCTGGCGACATGCTTGATTTTGTCGGCATCGCCTACTGACGAGCCGCCATATTTTTGGACAATTAGCGCCAACTAAATGCTCCTGGGTTGGAGGAATGGGGGTTTTCGACGATGAATAGTCTAAGTTTAGCCCAGAACCTAGTTCCCGCTAACAATCCTTCTGCCCTCAAAAGCCCGCCCCAGCGTGATTTCATCGGCATATTCGAGATCTCCACCTACGGGAAGCCCTGATGCTAAGCGGCTAACAGTTATGCCAAGCGGAACAAGCATCCTAGTTAGATAGGTAGCGGTTGCCTCACCTTCAAGGTTGGGGTCAGTGGCAATAATTACTTCTTTGATGTCTGGGTCATTGAGCCTTCCCATCAGCTCCTTGATGCGAAGATTTTCTGGACCAATCCCATCGATGGGGCTGATAGCTCCACCTAAGACGTGATAGTAGCCGCGAAATTCTCTGGTCTTTTCAATGGCCTGAACATCTTTCGATTCTTCAACAACGCAGATGGCTTCTTTGCTTCTTCTCGGATCGCGACAGATGTTGCACTGCTCGTGTTCAGACACATTGAAGCATGTGCTGCAAAAACGAACACGCGCCTTAACCTCTAGCAAGATATTGGCTAGTTCCTTAGCCTGCTCGTCATCTGCTTGCACCAGATAAAAAGCGATGCGCTGAGCAGATTTTGGGCCAACACCCGGAAGTCGGGATAAAGCATCGATGAGTTCTTGGACTACACCCTCATACATTTAGTTATCTCTCTCGATAATCTCAGCATCGAGAATATCCCTGATCACGGCATCGCCAATTTGGGCATCGGTATCAATTAACTTATTGCGCTTGTCGTTTACCTCATCGACCTTAGATACTTCTGCTGGCTTAGCTACTGGCTCTAAAGGTTTGACAACTGGTTCCTCGATTTTCGAAATTGGTTCAGTGACCATCTGCGGTTGAGCAGGAGTTGCCACCCGATACTTTACCCGTATACCCAAAACATCAAATATTGCTCGGCGAAGCACTTCGCTCGGACTATTGGTGCCACCGGTTCGGAATAGTTCCTTATCGGCATCATTGGCAAAAGCGATATCAATTACTTCACCGTCAAAAGCAACCGGCTTTTGTGCCATGACCACTGTCCAGGCAGAACGTGAAAGGGTGGCTAACTTCGTGAGCACATCGGGCCAAGAACCAAGCAGGTCGACTGGTGCCGAAGTAACTGCAGCTGCAGCCGGTGCAGGAGAAGTTGGTGCTGACGCTGCAGTTGCTGGCTCGGCTTGAACGGCAGCCATTCCGATTCGCCGTTCCAGTCTTTCAATTCTTGCTAGCGACCCAGTCTCTGTTTGATCTTGTGAAGGAATTAGAACCTTAGCCATCATTAGTTCAAGCTGTAGCTTCGGGCTTGTGGCGCCGTTCATACGGGTGAGTCCTTCAGCGATAACCTCAGCAGCGTAATTTAGCTCTGCTCTGCCGAAACGTTCAACCTGAAGACGCAAGCGCTCTAATTGATCCTGCGGTAGATCACGCAGAACATTTTTTGCAGCCTGGCCAACTGAGCCAACGATAATCAAATCTCTGATTCGTTCGAGGAGGTCTTCAACAAACCGGTGGGGGTCCTGACCACTTTGGATTACCTGATCAACACTAGAAAATACTTTTGCTGAGTCCGCCTCGGCTAAGGCGTCAACTACCTGGTCTAATAAAGCTGAGTCTGTGTATCCGAGAAGTCCGACTGCCCGGTCATAGCTGATGCTGTTAGTTTCCGAGCCTGCCATCAGCTGGTCAAGTAGCGAAAGGCTGTCACGTACTGAACCTCCGCCAGAACGAACAACCAGCGAGAGCACACCTTCTTCAACCTTTACATTTTCCGAAGCACACATCTCTTGCAGATACTCGAGCATCTGTGCCGGTGGCACCAACCTAAATGGATAGTGGTGGGTTCTAGAACGGATTGTTGAAATAACTTTCTCAGGCTCAGTGGTAGCAAAGATGAACTTTACGTGAGCCGGTGGCTCTTCGACTACCTTGAGCAAAGCGTTGAAGCCGTCTTTAGTAACCATGTGAGCTTCATCCAAAATGAAGATTTTGTAGCGATCACGAGAAGGAGCAAAGGCGATTCGCTCTCTTAGCTCTCTGGCATCTTCGACTTTGTTGTGGCTAGCAGCGTCAATTTCAATAACATCAAGCGAACCTGAACCATCTCTAGAAAGTTCAATACACGATGGACACTTGCCACATGGAGTGTCAGTTGGACCTTCAGCACAGTTCAAACAACGGGCAAGGATTCTTGCCGAGGTAGTCTTCCCACAACCGCGTGGGCCACTAAACAGATAGGCATGGTTTACTCGGTCGCTCTTTAGAGCTGCCATGAGTGGAATGGTCACCTGAGTCTGGCCAATGAGCTCAGCAAAAGACTCTGGACGATAGCGACGATATAAAGCAGTGGACACGAATAGAGCCTAAACCTAATCTCAGACAAGAACGGGGGTTGTGGTAAAGACTCCCCGCACACCCGCCAGAGCCCAGTTACCCTTGCTATCTTTCGATCCTGGGGGAGTTAGCCGAGGTGACGCCGCACGGGGAGTCCAGTCCAATTCTAACCCTTTGAGTATTTGGCTACTTCCCCGCTTTTTCTTCGGCAACCATATCCCTGATTTTGTTAGCCAAAACCTTGGCTTGAGCCGCAGCGCCTTTCTTGCCGTCCTTTTGCCAAGTCAGGGCCAAATCCGCTGCCATGCCTGGAGTGAGCTCCGGATAGTTTGCAGCTTCAAGCACTGCTGTTTTTGGTCGATTTGAAACTGAGATTTCCAATTGAATCCCGTTCGGTCCAGTTTCAAGGTTGACAATTTTATCCAGCAGAAACTCGGCCACGACATTATCGCCTGTAAAAACAATTCGCTTATTGGTGAAGGTAACCTGACCAACATCTAGCAGAGTGGATTCTTCTGGTTTCTTTGTTGAACCACCCCGCATGCCACCGACGTTTGCTCTAACACCCTTGGCTACCCGGAAACTTAAGCCACCGTAACCTCCGCCATAGGTTGATCCTTTGCTTCGATACTCCTTTAGCCCAACACCGGAAATACGAACAACGATTTCCTCGTCCTTTTCTGTGGCAAAGACAACGTCATCGGTTGGGAACTCAGCCTCAGCCATCTGATCTAGGCGCTGGGCCATCTGCTCCATCTTGGCTAGGTAAGTTTTTTGTTCTTTTTTCCGTAAGTAGAAATAAAGAACTACCATCAAAGCCACTACTACAGCCATAAAAACCCAAACCAAAGGGTTTTCTTTGCCAGCGTCAATCCCAATTATTGTCAAGGCAGCAACAATGAACATAAAGCAGCCCCAGCCCGAGAAAATCTTCACAATTGTCCTTCCTGTTTATCTCAAACCTACTAACCCGTACCGACATCTATAAGGAGTAGGCTAAAAACATAGGGGGAAACCCAGAAAGATGGGAACAATGTCGAAACTTATCAAAACTCTTACTGCCGCTTTAGCCGCGCTTATCCTCAGCTCAACTGGTCTAACTGTTGCCAAAGCCGACGAAACGCCAAGCCTAACCTTTGAAGAATTCATGGCGAGTGAGGCTTATCAGGACTACGTGGATGCCAATCTGGCAAACATCGCATACCTCAAGGAACAAAGCGGCATCACAATGGATATGTCACTAACCATGCAGTATGGCGGGGATTCGGCTGTTGCAACACTACTCAAGGTTGAAACCAATAAACAAAATACTCGAGTCAACATCTCCACTGGTGAGTTGAGCATGAATGTTGTGATGATAGGCAACACTGCATACACAGATCTAGATACCTATAACACATATTTCGGTCCCGAGAACCGAAGCAAAGTTTTCAATCGAATTGGAAAACCTACCGGTAAGTCAATCAAAATGAAGGCGATACCTTCAGAGGTTGCAGATTTCACTCCAGCCAAGATGCTTGAAAATCCTGCTGGGGTGCAGACCGAGATGATGCAATCGGAATATGCAGGATTTGCTGAACTGTTGAAGTTCACCGAAATGGTAAAAACCCCTAATCCAGATGATGAAACTAAAACTGACTACAGTTTCAGTTTCGGACTTGAGCTTTTGGGTACAAAAATAAGATCAGACCAGGTATCAACATTTGATTCCAACTCGATGCTAGTGAAGTCTGTAAGCACTGTTTCTGCAGTTTCAGAAGCGCTAACCGCAAACACCAACGTTGTGTTGACTACTTCAGTAACACCTGATTTAGAAATAGTTGCTCCAACTGCAGTCTTTGACGAAAACACAATTATCAAAACCTCAAACCAGATCACCGCTGAAGGTAAATCAACAGCTAAAGCTGCAGCAATTACTAAGAAAGCTGCGGAATTAGCTAAAAAGGCTAAGAAGCCGGTCAGCGCTGCCTACCTGGTATCAGCAGCTAAAGCGCTGAAATACACGGTAACCAAGTTGAGCAATGGAGTTAAGTTAACCTCAACAGTTTCTGGTGTTAAGGGAAGCCTCTGCGTGACTGTTAGTAAGGGTAAAACCAGCACCAAGAACTGCTAGAGATCAAACGGCTATACTTTTATAGTTCCGTTGGAGAATTCGCCTAGTGGCCTATGGCGCGCGCTTGGAAAGCGCGTTGGGTGAAAGCCCTCGGGGGTTCGAATCCCCCATTCTCCGCGTTCTACGAAAGTAGACGTTCGCAAAGAGACAGCGAGAAACCCTCTGAGAAATCAGAGGGTTTTGTCTTAGAGTTTTGCTTTGACTCACATATTCAAGCAAAGTTTGCCTTATTCGGGAATAAGAGGCGAAACTACAATGAACATATGGCCTCGAACCCAAACAAACTAATCGAACTGAAGATAGCGGGTCGCTATCGGATGGTTCCGGTTTGGGCTACTGAACTTGGTTTTGAAGTGAGGCCAGGGCAAAAATTTGATGCCAGAGCGTGGAAATATTGGAAGCCCGTGTTACAGCTTCTAGATGAAGTTTCTAAGAAAGAGAAAATTAAGGTCAACTGGGTGAGAATACATTCTCATTTTGGTCTCAAAGGTGATGTTCCCCATGCCATGGGCTGGTGGGATCATGAGCAGAAAGCAATGTTTCTCTGTCACTTTGATAAGGAAACTATGCTGCATGAAGTTGGCCACGCCTTATCAAGTGGTTACCACGGTGATCCCTGGGCCAAGCAATCAGCAAGGCTTTACCAAAAGTATCTAAAAGGTAAGGAGCAAAAAACAGCTATGCTCCAGCTTGCCCACTACCTATCTGGCAGAAGAATCTATAGGTCCATCTATGGTGAAAGGCCACCTAAGCCTGAACCTATTCAAAGCATTTGGAAGGGCCTTAAGCCTTAGCAACCCGCCAGGCTTGGCGATAAACTTGGCCAGTTGTCCTAGATTTTGGAGTTGGTTATGAGAGTCGGATATGTAGTTCTTTACGTCAAGAATCCGGATGAGTGTTTGCGCTTTTGGACTGAGCAAGTTGGCATGGTAGAGAAAAGTCGTAAACCTGCTGGCGGATTCTCGATAGTGGAGGTAGGTTTTGCTGATCAAGACTTCGGTTTTGAACTGGTTCCTCTAGAACTTATGCAAAATAATCCGGACGGCTTGGATTTAGCAACTCCATCGATAGCTTTTCGCGTAGCGAACTTAGAATCAGCCAGGGCAAAACTTGTAGCGGCTGGAGTTCAAGCAACCGAACCTGCCGAACACTCCGGGGTCAAGGCTTTTGCATTCAGTGATAACGAAAACCGTTGGTTCGCAGTTACCCTCGCTGACTAAGGTAAAGACAGATTCAGGCTTTAATCAGCCTTAGTCTCTGTCTTGGAGAGAAACTGGCAGTCTAGAAATGCTGCGTATCAGTTTAGATTTCTCATAGGTTGGTTCACCGCTTAGCCTCCAAGCGGACACATCTGGAAATCCTCTAAGCAGTTCTTGCCAAAAAACTTCCGCTTCTACCCTTGCCAGAATTGAACCAATACAGTGATGAGCACCGAAACCAAAGGACACATTCTTCTTGGCGTTTTCTCGCTGAATGTCAAAATCATTAGGTTTATTGAATACCTTTGGGTCTCTGTTTGCCGAGGCTAGGTTCAAAATGATGGTTTGGCCTTTTCTAACCTTGGTACCATCCGCCAGAATCTGATTAGTCTCTGCGGTCCTCACAACAAATTGAATTGGTGAGGTCAACCGCAGTGCCTCCTCAATAAAGTTTGGAATCAAGTCTGGCTTTTTTGAGAGGAGTTCAAGCTGATCGGGGTTTTCAAGTAGCAAGAGCGTTCCGACACTAAACAGGTTCATCGTGGTTTCGAAACCGGCAATCAGTGTGAAGGCTGCGCTAGCGATAATCTCACTATCCTCTAGTTTCTGCCCCTCGCTGTCTGCCTCCAGCATTACCGACAATAGATCTTTTTTTGGAGATTTCTTTCTTTCTTGCAGTAATTTGCTAATCAATTCGGTCAGTTCTATGGCTGCCTTCTCGAGTTCACCTAGTTCACGATTATTCTTTGGTAAGTCGAGTCCAATACCAGCTAATGTCCTGCCCCACCTGTTGCACTGCTCGACATACTCTCTCGGTACGCCAATAATTTTGCAGATTACCTCTAATGGCAGTGGATTTGAAAAACTAGAAACGAAATCGAATGCCTCTTCATTCTTGACTTGGTCAATCAAGTTTTTCATTTGGATTTCGCAAGTTTTTCTCCAGCGGTTTGTCTCTGCTGGAGAGAAAGCAGCATACATAACTTTTTTGATGCGGCGCTGGTCGGCTCCATCCAAAGCAATTATTGAATCAAGAAATGGATGAATTACACCTGGTTCATAGCCTCCCGCCCCAAGGTAGAGTCGCTCCGCAAAAGGTCTTGACAGCCAGTTTGGTGATTTCAATATGTCACTGCATATTTCATGATCTGCTGAAATTAAGATTCCAGTGATGCTTCTTTGAACTCTCTTTGGCTTGCTGTTTTTATTGAAAGTCAAAAGGTCAGGAGAATACTCAAACCTTCCGATTGGATCTCCAATTAGCCAAAGAAGCCTTGTGAAGGTTTTTTTGCCAACAAAATATAAGTAGCTACGAAGGTTAGCTGGCATTTTGATGCTCGCGGAAAGAAGACACCGTCATTATGGGCCTAGTTTAGAAACTCAATCTTTTTTACGCTTAAACCAAGACTTGATTTTTGAAACTACCCTTTCCAAGCCCTGCATTCCCTGCTTATTAAGTTCCCTAGCCCACTCAAGTTCTAGGGCAAGAATAGATAACCCGAAGAAGATAAACAGTAAGCCAGGGCCAGGTGTGATCATCATGATTAGACCCGCCACCAAGAGAACAAACCCAATAAACATGGTTAGTGCCCAGCGCACCGGGTGGGGCAGGTTTTCTAGAATCTTCTTGAGCTTTTCCATGACTGTTTCATGATTCTAACAGGGCTAGGAAAACTAGCCCTGTCTGAATCATTGAGGATTGCTTGATTACCCGACTTTTGTAACAGTCGACTTGGTGGTGCTATAGGAAGTTCCAGCCACGTTAGTTGCGGTGATCATGGCGCGAATGTATTTGCCCTTATCAGCGCTAACTAAGCGATAGATGCTAGAAGTCTTTCCAGCGATAACCACACACTTGGCCGCAGTTGCCGGTTTAGCTGTTGATGCGGTCGATGCTTTGTTGGTGCAGCGGTACCAAGTGTATTTATAGGTAATCGGAGCGGTTCCAGCCCAAGCGCCTTTACTAACTGAGAGCACTGTGCCCACCTTGGTGTTTTTAGCGGTAAGCAGAGCGGCAAGGGTCACTGACGGCTTAACATCAGCTGGCGGTGGCGGAGGTGGCGGAGGTGTAACATCCTCAATTACCGGTGTCACGGCTCCGTTCACTGCCACATCATCAACATAGTAAACATCGGCAGGATTACTTACCTCAACCTGGAAGTCAGGGAAGATAACTACCTTGTCGTAGATAACATTTGCTGACCAGCCGTTCACATCGGCAAAGTCAAAGCTCTGAGTGCTCCAGCCTTGCTTAGCAACCTTCTTTAGTTCAACAAAGGATCCACCGGAGAAAAGTTGGACCGCCAATGGACTGTCGCTCTTTGGTGAGTAGAAGTTGAAAGTTACTTTGCTGTGTTGCGCGTTCGTGTATCGAACTAGACCGGTGGTGTCCACCAGAGCATTTAGGCCTGTCCACGGCGCACCTGTCTTGGTGATAGCCAAGGCCTTGGTGCCGAATGCACCAGATGGTGGATCATCGTGAATAAGAGCTGAACCGCCACCGAAAATTCCCTGTGGGTGCTCACCGGTTGCTAGCGCTGCATTCAAAGCACCTAGGGTGTCACCGCTTTCATAAGTTAGCAAAGTTTCAGTAGCAACTACTGGTTGGCCGCCACCGCCACCACCGGTAGCAGAAGGGAAGACAACATCATCAACATAAAAGACCTGTCCGGCAGTCGTTACGGCACCGTCAGAGAGCGTGTAGTCAAGGAAGAGGCTTGCCATGTTATAGGTGAACCCCGCATTGAATGCAGCCGTGCCTTGTCTTGGCACTGTGAAATCAAAAGTGTAGTCACTCCACCCCAACACGCTGTCCTTGGTTGCATACGATTCAATTGAATTTGCTGGGACAACTCTGTTCTCTATTTTCAGCATCAACTTCACGCCAGCTTTAGGTGAGTAGATCTTGGCTGAGGCAGTTAATGTTCCTTGTTTCAACAAGATCTTTGTTGGGCTGTTAACAATTGTGGTTCCAGCCCATGAAGGTGTTCCGCGAGTAACTTTCAAAACCTTGGTGGAGTTGCTATCAAATCCACTCACTATGGTCGAGCTCTGTGCTGCACCGAAGTCAACCTTTACAAACGAGGTGTCACCATCTTCAAAGGTAACTGTGAAGGGTTCATCGGCATGGACCGGAGCCAGACCGGCTAAAAATAAGAAAGTTGAAACAAGCAGAAGCATTAATTTGCGAAACATCAGAATAACTCTTTCTTCTATGACGTTTCGCACAAAACGTTGTTTCTGAAAGACTACCTGACGCGGGGACCGCTAAAACCAAGCAAAACAACGCTTGCTCAAATCGTTATCCTAACTATCTGAGCCGATTAGTTCACAGGAACAGCAATCAAGGTCTTCGTAGGTGAACCAGATTCGTCAACTTCGGAATAGATCTCCAGCGCCATCCCCATACGGCGAGTCAGGCCAGAATTTGGAAAAAGTTCTGAATAAAAGTAGTTATTTGACTTCGAAAAATTACTAAGCGGGCCCTCATGCGTGTAATAGGCATACTTTCCACCAGGGATTTCGAGTAGTTCCAATTCGCCAAGATCAGTAGGAGGCGTTTTTACTTCGTATCCTGCAAAATAAATCATTTCACCTGCTTGGTTTGAGTCCTTAAACCACATTGCTCCAATCCCTAGAGGGAAAGCATCTCTATCGAGGTTCATGCTGAAATATCTCCAAGACATGTCCCCCCAAAGGGCTCCAATTACCTCAGGGGCATTGGAGTTTTCATGGCTAGCAGCAATGAATTCACCACTAAGCCCAAGAACAATACGGTCCGGAAATTCAGCAATTTCAATCATGTCCTTAATCTATCAATTTGATTTCTTCATGGACAGCGAAAAAACCGGGTTACTAGTCATCTAGCGCAGTAACAGCCAAATGGCCATGCCAACAATCAA
>CAYUBJ010000022.1:0-20078 GCA_964443065.1 uncultured Rhodoluna sp. | reverse complement strand
TTCATACCCGAACGATTCCTTGACCTCGACGAGGAGAATAAATGTCAAATCAAGTAACCGATAACTCACTGCGCAAGAGTCGCCTTGGTGTTCTCGGAATCGTATTTTTTGTGGTTGCAGCATCTGCCCCACTAGTTGGAATGACCGGGGCTGTTCCGGTGGCAATTCTGGCTGGTAACGGTGCAGCTGCGCCAGGAGCCTACCTGCTGGTAGGTCTAGTTCTAATTTTGTTCAGCGTTGGCTTCACCGCGATGACCAGCAAGGTAACCAACGCCGGAGCCTTCTTCGCCTACGTCGGCCGGGGACTTGGCAGGAACATGGGTATCGGATCGGCTCTGGCCATGGTGGTTGGATACGTTGCGATCCAGTTGGCCATCTATGGATTCTTTGGCGGATTGCTCGCCGGTCAAATGGAAGCGAACTTCGGCATTGTGCTTCCATGGTGGGCTTGGGTACTTATCGCCTGGATCATCGTCACCGGACTTTCGCTATTGAGCGTTGACGTTGGTGCAAAAGTTCTTGGAGCGCTGATGCTTCTAGAAGTGCTGTCACTGTTTATTGCAGGCTTTGGTATTTTGCTAAATCACTCAGCGCACATGGACTTTGCTGCATCTTTCTCACCGATGAACATCTTCGCTGGTGGCTTTGAAGGTGGAGCGGGTATCGCTATTGCCTTCGCATTAGCTTCATACATTGGTTTTGAAGCAACCGCTATTTACGGTGAAGAAGCTAAAGATCCTAAGCGAGCTGTTCCAAGAGCAACCTACTGGGCAGTTGGTCTAATCACCGTGCTGTTTGCAGTTGTGTCTTTCGCCATGGTTACCGGTCTGGGTTCAGCAACTGTAGTTGACCAGGTGGCGACTCTGTCCGAAGGTGGCGCTAACCCAGCTGCCGTGCTGTTTGCACTTACTGAAACCAATGTCGGCCACTGGCTAGTGGTAGTGATGGAGTGGTTGGTTGTCTCTAGCTTGTTTGCCGGTTTGCTTGCATTCCAGAACGCCAACTCGAGATACGTCTATGCGCTAGGTCGTGCTGGAGTGCTACCTAAGGCTCTGGGTAAGACCAACAAATTCGGTGCTCCAACCGGAGGTGTGATTGTCACCTCAGTGCTAGCACTGCTAGTTGTGATCTTGTTTGTAGTGCAGAACCTAGACCCAATTCTGAACCTGTTCTTCTGGAGCAGTGCCATCACAGCAATTGCTGTGATGCTTGTTGAGCTTTTGGTAAGCGTTGCGGTCATTCGCTACTTCATGAGTAACCCAGGAACCCACTGGTTCAAGTCGATTGTGGCACCAGCAATTTCAACCATCGCTCTCGGCTTTGGTTTGTATCTTCTGATGTCACGCTTCAACCTGCTCTCCGGCCTAGCCCCAACTGTGGAAGCCACCGGAGTGGCTTGGTCACTGACCACGCTCGGTTGGATTCTGGTATTACTTCCATTCATCGCCCTTGTTATCGGTATCCTCTGGGGTCTAATCAACAAGAAGGATGAAGGCAAACTTAGCGAGGACATACTCTCCTAGAGCAACACTAAGCGCGAGGACCCAGGCCCAAGGCCTGGGTCTTTGTGTTTTTGTTTAGGGTCCTAACGTTTTTCGTGGCAAACTAAAGGTATGTCAGCAATGAGGCTAGAACATGATTTACTCGGGGATTACGAGATTCCCGCAAGCGCCTATTGGGGAGTTCACTCCGCTAGGGCAGCCGAAAACTTTCCAATCTCCGGTGTCCCAATTGGGCACTATCGTTCGCTGATCAAAGCTCTCGCCATTGTTAAAGAAGCTGCAGCAAAAGCAAACCTTGAAGTTGGCGAACTAGATTCAAAAGTTGCCAGCGCAATTATCGCTGCCTGCCATGAGGTTGCTGCTGGAAAGTTTGACAAAGAGTTTATTGTTGATGCGATTCAAGGTGGTGCTGGTACTAGCACCAACATGAACGCTAATGAGGTTATCGCTAATCGGGCATTAGAGCTTGCCGGTTATCAAAAAGGTGAATACGAACACATTCACCCGCTAAATGATGTGAACATGTCTCAGTCAACGAATGACGTTTATCCAACCGCGCTAAAAGTTGCCTTGATTCTTGAGATTCGTGAACTGATCAAGGCTATGGAATATCTCCGTGCTGCTTTTGCGCGCAAGGCAGACGAATTCAAGGATGTCATCAAGATGGGTAGGACGCAGCTTCAAGACGCGGTGCCGATGACTCTGGGCCAAGAGTTTGCAACCTTTGCTCGAATGACTCAGGAAGACGAGCAGCGACTCAAGGAAGTAATTCCGCTGCTAAGTGAAATTAACCTCGGTGGAACCGCGATCGGTACAGGCTTGAATGCTCCGAGCGGATATGCTGAGGCAGCTTGTCGCCACCTCAGCGAACTTGCCGGTTGGCAATTCGCAGTTGCCGAAGACATGGTTGAAGCCACCCAGGACAGTGGAGTATTTGTTTTAGTAAGTGGAGTTCTAAAGCGCGTAGCGGTCAAACTAAGTAAGGAAGCCAATGACCTTCGCTTGCTCTCTTCAGGTCCACGAGCAGGTTTTGGAGAGATCAGTCTGCCAACCCGTCAAGCAGGATCATCAATTATGCCGGGTAAGGTCAATCCAGTTATTCCAGAGGTAATCAACCAAATTGCCTTCACCGTTATTGGTAATGATATGACCGTGACCATGGCCTGTGAGGCAGGTCAACTTCAGCTAAACGCGTTTGAGCCAATAATCACCAGAGCGCTAATGATGAGCATTATTTATTTACGCCAAGGCTGCTACACCTTCGCTGACCGATGCATTGATGGCATCACAGCCAATGTTGATAAGTTGCGCGAAGATGTTGAGCGTTCAATTGGAACTGTCACTGCACTTTCGCCGATGCTTGGCTACGAGAATGCGACATTGGTAGCGCAGACCGCCTTAGCGGAAAACAGCACAGTCAAAGAAGTAGTGCTTCGTCTAGGTCTAATGACCGAGGAAGAGTTCAATGGAATCCTTGGCGATGTAGATCGCCTAGTTAGACCAAACGACTAGTTACCCTGCTTACGCTTTACAAAGAATGCGCCGGCAGCGCTGCCAACCAGAATAAAACCGAGGCCCCAGAGAAACCCTTGAAACAGGCCATCATTTCTTTCAATCTTCTTGGAAAGTAATTCCTGCTTAGTTATATCTAGTTCAACACCATTCTCATCAAAACACTGGTTACCTTGCTTACTAGTCGAATAGTTCGAGTTGTTCACAACAGTGAAGCTGAAATCTCCAGAATTTACGTGTCCGTCAGAAGATGCGATTCGCCACAGCACCTTGTATTCACCGGGGATTGAAATATTGACCGTGGTACTCAGTGCATTGCCTTCAACCTTGGCGCAGGCTGGACCTAATTGCTCGCCAGTTCTAGCATCGGCAATGGCAATGAGGTTACCTTGGCCAAAAGGCAGATTCATCGCATCCTCATCAAAAGTGAGCATGATTCTGATCGGCCCAGCTTCTACTGTGCTTCCGGCAATCGGCGTATTGGTAACTAGATCGCCGTGGGCAAATGCTGGGGAAATGCCTGCAAATAAGCCAAGAACTAAAAGGGCTGAGGCCAATAACTTTTTCATAGGGTCAAGTTTATTCGCCTAAAGAAGGTCTAAAATTGAGGTAAAGGAAGCCACATCGGAGCTCAAATGCCAAAGTCCAATTCACCGTTGAATTACCTGCGACAGATCGTAATCGGTGCAGCCTGTGGTCTATTACTTCTAGTTTTGATTATTGGTGGCTTTACTCTGGCCGCACCTGGCTCAAATAGCTCTGCCACAGACACAAACAGTCCAACTAACACTCCCACGGTTAGTCCAACCGCTGAAGGCAGGGACTGCTCGGTGGCTGAACTAGCGAGCGATGCCAGGCTGGTTGGCCTGCATGCCCAGGTGCTGAACCCTACTACCAACGAGGTCCTTTTTGACATTGAGGGAGATACGCCAACCCAGACCGCATCGGTTATGAAGCTCTTCACCGCAACCGCAGCGCTTCAGGTGCTCGGTCCTAACTACCGAGTTCAAACTAGGGTATTTGCAGATCTTGATAACCCTGGACAGATTGTTGTTGTTGGCGGTGGCGACCCTACGCTATCTAGAGTTGGGGTCGGCAAGGAAAGCGTCTATAAAGATGCCCCTAAAATTTCCGATCTAGCTGTTCAGATTAACGCTTGGGCAAGGGCAACGCCAATAACCTCAATCGTCTTGGACTCCAGCTACTTCACCGGCCCAACCTGGGAGCCGGATGTTCCAGATTCAGAGCGCACTTTGGGATACCAGTCGCATGTGACGGCACTTCAGGTTGATGGTGACCGTGATAACCCCACCATGGAAACTTCTCCCCGCAGCAACGATCCAATCGGCAGAGCGGGAACCGCTCTGAAGAAAGCGATCGGACCTCTAGCGGCAAATGCGACTTTGACTCAGGCTAAAGCCGGAACTAATCTCTTGCAGATTGCCTCTGTTCAGTCGCAACCAATTAGTAAGTGGATCAAGCACATGCTTCAGGTAAGCGATAACACCGAAGCAGAGTTTTTGGCGCGCTTGGTTTCAAAGCAGCTCGGTTACGACGGTTCGTTTAGTTCAGTTGATGCGGCCATCAAGGCTGGCCTTATTCGTGCTGGGCTAGATCCAAGCGGACTACTTTTCAAGGATGGTTCTGGTGAAAGTGAGAGCAACCTAGTACCAGCCACCTTCATCAACGCGCTGCTGAAAAAGATTCTCAACGAAGAAGGCGATTTGGAAGTAATCAAGCAGGCTCTACCAATTGCTGCTGAAACAGGTTCACTGGCTAACCGGTTCAAGGGCGACAACATTGATGCCGCTGGCAAGATTTTTGCAAAGACCGGTTGGACTAGACACGAGTATTCACTTGCCGGGATTATCAAGGCTAAGGATGATACCGATTTAGTCTTCAGCATCGCTTCAGTCGGTGATGTGAATGCGACAACTAAAGTTGCCATCGACAACCTCGCTACTGGTTTCTTCCGTTGCGGTAACAAACTTTCTGCTGAAACAAAGCCGAAAACTGAATAAGGAAGGTAGCAATGACGCTAACCGAACAAGAGCTTTTAGCTAAGGTGCCAACCAACCTCTATATAGGGGGTAAGTGGGTAGCTGGTCATGGCGAAAAACCAATCTCTGTTGAAGATCCAGCCACCGGAAAAACACTGCTTGAGATTTCTAACGCCACTGCTGAAGATGGCCTAGCAGCGCTATCGGCTGCCAGTGATGCACAGGCTGCCTGGGCTAAGACCGCTCCTCGTGAGCGCTCTGAGATTCTCCGTCGAACCTTTGAGCTAGTTCGCGCCAGAAGCGAAGAGTTCGCAATGCTCATCAGCATGGAGATGGGTAAGCCTCTAGCTGAAGCCAGGGGAGAAGTTGCCTACGGTAATGAATTCCTGAGATGGTTTGCCGAGGAGGCTGTGCGCATTTCAGGGCGTTACGGATCATCACCTGAAGGAACTGGTCGAATGCTGGTAACTCAGCGTCCAGTTGGGCCAGCCTTTGCAATTACGCCTTGGAATTTCCCACTAGCGATGGCAACTAGAAAGATCGGTCCAGCAATTGCTGCCGGTTGCACCATGGTGGTAAAGCCTGCTGAGCTAACTCCATTGACAACGCTTTTGCTAACGGCAACTTTGGAAGAAGCTGGCTTACCAGCTGGAGTGGTTAACGTAATTACCACCAGCACTTCGTCGGCTACCAGTGCACCAATAATTTCTGATCCAAGACTTCGCAAAATAACTTTCACCGGTTCAACCGAAGTCGGTGTGCGTCTTTTGGAACAGTCTGCTAAGCAGGTGCTTAGAACTTCAATGGAACTCGGTGGAAATGCACCTTTTATTGTCTTTGAAGATGCAGATCTAGATGCAGCGGTCACCGGTGCGATGCTAGCCAAACTGCGCAACATCGGACAGGCCTGCACTGCAGCAAATAGATTCATCGTGCACGAATCTGTGGCTGAAGAATTTGCTAACCGCATGGCCGAGCAAATGAGTCAGATGCCACTTGGTAGAGGTCTTGACCCAGAAACTAAGATTGGCCCGGTCATCAATGAGAAGGCCAGGGAAAACCTCAAGCGTTTAGTGGACACCACCGTGAGTGAAGGTGGCGCTGTGCTAACCGGCGGTAAGGCTGCCGACGGTGCTGGATACTTCTTTGAGCCAACTGTTTTGATGGATGTGAAGCCTGGTTCAACTATCTTGGCTGAAGAAATCTTTGGACCAATTGCACCTATTGTGAGATTTAAGACCGAACAAGAAGCAATCGACATTGCTAACGACACCGTATACGGCTTGGTCTCCTACGCATACACCCAAGATCTCAAGCGCGGTCTTAGACTTGTCGAGCAACTGGATACCGGCATGACTGGCTTGAACAGCGGTTTGGTATCTAACGCGGCGGCACCGTTTGGTGGCGTCAAGCAGTCTGGTCTAGGACGCGAAGGCGGGCTAGAGGGAATCAACGAGTATCTTGAAACCAAGTATGTGATGATTCCCGATCCAAACATCTAAAGAAGGTTCGATCATTGTCGAAACATCAGGTCCAATTTAATAGTGGCCTTTCTTACTGGTTGAAGCTTTCCCTGCCTTTTCTAATCGCGATTTCAGCCTGTGTTCCAGCGATGTGGCTTCAATTTAATGCAGCTGGGAGCACTGAGCCAATCATGGGCTTACTCGCCTATGGCTTAGCAATTGTTGCCGCAGCTTTCATCCTCGGTTGGATTGGCGAGGCTGCTGAATTGGATCTGTCCGGTGGTCTGGCCGTCGGCATCTTGGCTTTGGTTGCGATTTTGCCAGAGTATGTAGTTTCTATTTACTTTTCTTTTGCCGCTGGTAGCGACCCGACCATGGTCGAATATGCAACTGCCAACCTAACTGGCGCTAACCGTATAGTTCAGGGATTTGGTTGGCCTGTGGTTGCGCTGATTGCCTACTTCTCGGTTAAGGCAGTTCGTGCCAGACGATCTGGCAATAAAAAGGAATTTGGTATAGCCCTTGAGTCCGATTCAAGAGCAGACATCGGCTTTTTGATTTTAGGTTCAATGGTGATGCTGATTGTTCCAGTAGCACATTCGATGCACTTACTTATCGGAATTCTGCTTGTCGTTATTTACTGTGTTTATCTCTGGCGCATTTCAGGCTCTTCCAGATCAGAACCTGAGCTTGAGGGGACCGCCGCCTATGTTGGTGCGTTACCTAAATGGACCAGAAGAATATTTATTTTGCTGATGCTGGTAATTTCAGCTACTGTCATCTTCTTATCTGCTCATCCCTTTGGTGACAGTTTGATTGAAGCTGGCAAGGCCCTAAACATCGACGAATATATTCTGGTTCAGTGGTTAGCTCCGGTTGCCTCAGAAGCACCGGAATTCACCCTCGCCTTTTTGTTTGCGGCTAGAGGTAAAGAAAGTGCTGCTCTAGCAATTCTGATTTCAAGCAAACTAAACCAATGGACACTTCTTGCTGGTTCAATGCCGATTGCCTACGTAATCGGTGGTGGAGAAAACGCTGCACTACCGATTGACTCAAGAGGTGCCGAGGAACTGTGGCTTACTACTGCGCAGACACTTTTAGGTGTTGCGATTCTGCTTACTCTTCGCTGGGGAATGACCGCATCAGTCTTGATGCTGGGATTGTTCCTAGTCAGCGTT
Organism: uncultured Rhodoluna sp.; assembly: GCA_964443065.1. GTDB lineage: Bacteria > Actinomycetota > Actinomycetes > Actinomycetales > Microbacteriaceae > Rhodoluna. The sequence continues at coordinate 12,423 of CAYUBJ010000022.1, read as the reverse complement.
ATTCCGGATGAGACGTTCCGAAACGATTTGGGAATCGTACATATGGTTCTCGCATTGGTTTACTTCTATGTGAACCGGCATTACATAATGCCTACTATCAAAGCACCGTTTAGAAAACCGAAGGACTAAGCATGAAAACTCCAGGCCGAATACTCGCACCTGCCCTATGGGCAACAACCCTTGGACCGATAGCCACCTTCCTCGGCTACACCTACGGGGCATATGCCTGGCCAGGTTATGACGGAATGGTGAAGACCATCAGTGATCTAGCGGCCAATGATTCACCGGTCCAACTGATGATGTCTTCGGTCTTCATTTTTGGGGCTATCTGTGACTTTGTAGTTGCCTTCTATGCCAAGGCTTTCCCAATGGCTGCACGGATTGCGATATTTGTCGCTGGTTTGGCAACCATCGGCCTTACCGTCTTTGCTACCCCAGACCAAGAAAGCTATTCGATTCCGCACAGAATCTTCGCGATTATGAGCTTCATTATCTTCTCAATTTGGCCGCTGTTCGCCATTCGTCGCGGAGCGGATGCTCCACCGATGCTGCGGCCGAGAGCCGCCGTGTTGGGCACCATCTTCTTGGTATCGGTTAGTGTTTGGTTTCTCTCACTTTGGGCCGATGATGCTTCAACTATCACTGGGTTAGGCGAACGCATTGGTGTTGCTGTTCAGGGGATCTATCCCATGATTGTCATCTGGCACACCTGGTATTGGATGCGAAAGAAAAGTAATTGAAATTCGTTGACTCGGCCGGTAACCAGATTGGTTCAACCCAACTGGGTCGACAAGTACTTCTAGCTGCAGCGGGTAAACCAGAACTCGCAGCGGAAATTAATTCAGTTAAGAACTGGCGTAAGGAATATCTCTCGGCATTTAGGTCAATTGCAAAATTGGAATTGATGAATGACCGTTCCGCACTTGAAGTTTCAACCAGAGGTCTAGCTGAATTTGAAAGATCAGTTCTAACCGATGACAATCAACTCTTAGTTGAAGCGGTTCGCAATGCTTGGCGGCTGAGCAAGGATGCAGTTTCCATAGTTGTTGTTAGCGGAACAGGTTTAGTAAAGAAACCTGAAGTTAATGCTGACCAGTATATTGAGCAGCATCTAGCCGAACCAGGTGTCAAAGAAGCTCTGCAAAACTTTAGCCTTGATCACATCGATGAGAATTTGCTTATTGCTCTTGCAGGTGGAGCAGAGTATTCACCAGCTCGCACCTGGTTAGATTGGGGAGGGCATGTCGCAATTGTTGCCAGAGCCAGAGAATCGCTTTGGGTTGAATTAATTTCGCATGCCAGAAATAGTGCTGGGACTTTGTATGTTCCGGTGCTCAAATCAAAAGTCGGTGCAATCGATATTGAAAAAATCAGTGACGTTGAACTTGCCAAGATAGCCGGCCTCGATCTGATCACTGATTACGAGGCCATTGCCGGGTGGTTGTCGATGTTAGCTCGAACCGAAACCAGAAGACTAGTGCTTGGTAGTTACGCCTATGCCCCCGGCGTTAAGCACCTCCAGGCGCAAGCAGTGCAGCACTGCCTGGCTCGGGCGATGACCGAAGCATTACCTAAATCCAGAGTTGTCCTTACCTGGCTGGCAACCCCTACCGATTCCTATGTCGCCCCAGCCAGCTTTAGAACAGACATGGACGAGCGGTTCCAGAAACGAAGCTTTGGGACCAAAATCAGGGATTTGATCTTTATGGTTCGGAAAAACCAGCCGGAATCATTTAGGGATGAGTCAGGCAGGGAATTAGTGGTAATTGATTCGACCTCCTCACTGCAGGGGCCCTCATACGCTCTGGCCAAGAGGGTTCAGCGCTGGCTTAGCTACCAGCAGGTTTATGCCGACCGCACGGTGGCTTACCTTGTTTCCCCACCGGCTAAGACCCAGTCTGTGCTGGGAACCAGGATATTGCGCGCCACCTACGCAGGATCAGCCAAATTTGGTCACATTCCCTTCGAAGTGAAGCAGGCTGTGGATCTCTCGGCTGCACTGCTTATATGCGTCCTAAACCAGCCGAAACGCCTAAATCCAATGGCAAGTTATCTAGATTTAGCCGTTCACGGGGGTCTCTGGAGGCTTATTTATCGGCCGAGCGATAGCTGGCGAGCAAGTACCGTTCGGGGACTGTTCGGTTACTTCAAAAAGGCCTAAACCCTTTATAAATAAAGGGAAACGCTTACATACGCAAAGATAACAAATCAGTAAAGACTCTCTGAAAGCGGTTTCTGGAAAGCGGTTTCAGGCATAAAGTCTAACCAAGCCATAACTTTTGGCGAGATTTCCCGTATGCCAGAGCCAGTGCTGGTAACGGACATAAATACTGAAAGGTAATTAAAGGATGAACCTCAAAAAATCAGGGTTGATGGGATTTTTGACATCACTCGCGGTCATTGGTTCTTCAATAGTTGGTCTTGGAGTTGGTGCAGCATCAGCTGCTTCATCACCAATCACCGTAACTTTTGAAAGCGATGACGCTTCAGGCGCTTCCTTGGGTGGCTCTGCAGACTTTGGAGGCAACGCATCAAGTGTTGTTACTTCAACTGTTGGAGCAAATACTTCCAAGGTTGGCAAAATCGTAAACGGTGGTGAGTGTTGGTCTGGTACCACATTCCTGATTAAGTCATCTGGTTGGCAGCTGATCTCAGATGCCTCCAAGATAATCAGTGCTGACGTTTACTCGACTGTTGCTATCTCCAACGTAAAGATGAAGGTTGAAGGTGGAGCGGGAGACCCAGCTCGTGAAGTTGACGTGGCCCACGGTGGAACCGGTTGGGAGCGACTAACTTGGGATCTTGGTACCGGCGCACCATTTGCTCCAGGTAACTACCTGAAGGCGAGCATCTTCGTTGGTTTCTCATGTGGAACCTCAAGCGTTCACCCAGCCGAGACTTACTTTGACAACATCTCTTTTCCAGGTGCAACTTCTCCTGATGTGGTTATTCCAAGAACCACACCTCAGGTGTTAGCAAACTTTGAGACCTCAGATTCATCAGGTTACGCATTCGTTGGATTTGGTGGAAGCTCTGGTTCTGTTGACGCAGCTGCACCTGCTGGTGGATCTGTTGGATCAGCAAAGGCATTCAAGATCACTGAAGGTGGCGACTGCTGGGCTGGTACAACATTCCTAAAGCGTGGAGCTAAAGAGTCACTGCTTTCAGCAGATAACAAAGTTGTGAAAGCAAACATTTACTCTCCAGCTTCTGGAAAGGTAATCAAGCTAAAGCTTGAGAATGCTTCTAACGGCGCTCAGAACAAGGAAGTTGACGTAACAAGCGTTGCAGGTTGGAAGACCTACAGCTTTGACTTCACTGGCTTCAATGCTGATGTTGACTACAACATGGCTTCACTATTTGTGAACTTCACCTGTGGTAGCGGAACCAAGACCAGCGATGCCTGGTATGTGGACGACGTTGCCTTCAACGGTGCTGTTGGTGCAAACCTAGAAGCCGCTGTTACTCCAGTTCTAGTTAACTTCGAGTCAAACGACGCTTCAGGTTACGCACTAACCCCATTCGGTGGTAACGCAGCTAGCGTTTCTTCAAGCGCTCCAGCTGGCGGTTCAACCGGATCAGCAAGTGCCCTGTCAATCACCAACTCTGGTGAGTGCTGGACTGGTGTTACCTTCCTAAGCTCAAGTGCTTCACTGCTTGGTAGCGGAAAGACCACTGTAACTGCAAACATCTACGCTCCTGCCGCTGGCAAGGTAATCAAGCTAAAGCTTGAGGACTCAGCAAACGGTGACATCAACAAGGAAGTAGACGTAACAAGCGTTCAGGGTTGGAAGACCTACAGCTTCGACTTCTCTAGCTTCAACTCATCACTGAAGTACAACAAGGCATCGATCTTCGTTGACTTCACCTGTGGTGGCGGAACTAAAGACGGAAGCACCTGGTTCGTTGACGACCTAGCCTTCCTAGGTGCAGCTGGTGCTGCGCTTAGCGGCAACAGCGGTGGTGGCTCAGAGCCAACTCCATTCAATGGAAACGCTGTAATCCGTTTGGCTGGTCTAGACGCAAGCACTGCTTTCAACCGTCAAGCTGACGCTGACTTCTTCGTAGGTCAGGGTTGGTACCGCGGTGGTTTGCGTGTATTCACAAAGCAGGTAGAAGTTGCTAAGACTCACCGCCTAACCTATGTAGTTTCTAACGCCGCTGACGGACAGCCTCTAGCTAACGTAAAGGTCAAGTTCGTATTCGGTAAGGAATACTCTGGTTCAACCGCAAAGGTGAACGTCGGTGCAGTTAGCTCGACTGGAAACCAGCAGATCGTTGAAGGCGTAACTGCCGCTGACGGAACTGTTTCCTTCGACATCACCAACACAAACGTGGCTGCTGATGGTGCTGATAACCCAGGTAACAACACCGCTGGAAACTACACCGGTAACCACCTTTACTCACAGGTAACCGCATGGGTATCAAACCAGAACCAAGACTCAATTGACTTGGTTGACTTGGTGTTCTACAAGCCAGCTGGTGCCCCAGTAATCAAGACCATCGTGTCCCGAGTAACCGGAATCAACGAGACCAACGCTTATGTTGGTACTTGTGAAGGCTGGTGCCAGTACTACGCTGCTGGTCTACGTTACTTCGAGCGCGGTGTTCAGGTTGGTACAACAACTACCTTGAACTGGACCATCACTGACACTGACGGTGCCCCATACGCAAACAAGAATGTTTATCTGTTGCTAGGTAAGACCTACTCAGGTTCAAACGCAAAAGTTAGCGTAAACGGAACTGCTTTCCCTGGCTCAGGTGACGAGAAGAGAATTACTTTGACCACCGACGCCAATGGTTTGCTGAGCTTCGATGTTGCTAACAGCAACTTCAACGCTGATGCAGATCCATACCAGGCAAGCAACCTTCAGAACCCAAGAAACGGCAGCAAGCACCTATTTGTGCAAATCGCCGTTGTTGGTGAAAAGGGTAACCAGGATGTTCTGGACATTATTGACCTGAACTACTACCAGCCGCAGGATGCTGGACCAGCAACCACTTACAACGTGCGTCTAGCTGACTGGAACGCAAGCAACTCATTCGACGGAACCCACGTATGGGGCGACGGTGGAATCGGTTCTTGGTTCCCAGCCAACACAGGCTACTTTGCTAAGTATGTTGCAGCTGGTTCAACCTTCAACCTTCGCTACAAGGTCACCAACGCTGCTACTGGAGCTCTTGCTCCTAACGGCACCGTGGTTACCCTGCAGCTAGGTACAGCATGGTCTGGATCTAACGCTAAGTTCACTGTGAACAACGTAAACGTTGATGGACTAACCAAGTGGGGCGCTAACGGTCAGCTTGACCAGGCCAGCACCACTGCTGTTGTCTCAAACGGATACATCACCGTTCCAGTGACCGCTTTGGACCCTGCAATTGATGCAACCACTAACCCTGGCAACGCAAAAGCTAACCCAGACAGCCTAAACCCACTGTTTATGCAGGTGAAGGTAAAGGTTGAGGGCAACGCTATTACACAGCAGGACTGGGTAAACATCATTGCTACCAAGCCACTTGAATCGGCTCCAGTGATCTCCAGCATCTCCGCCACCTCAGGTAAGAAGGGTCAGGCAATTGACATTGTCGGAACCAACTTGGGTGACGCGCTGGGCACCACAGTGTCCCTATTCACTGCAGCAGCAAGCGGTAAGCCAGCTGTTACAACTCCGGTAACTGTCCTATCAGTGAACGCTGATGGAACTCGCTTGACAGTATCTTCTCCTGCAATTGCGCAGAAGGGTTACTTCAGAGTGACAAACAGTGGCGGAACCGCAACTGGCAACTCAGCATTTACTGCTAGCACCACTACGACAGCAAAGCCGACCATCACCCTAACCAGCTCGCTGGTAAAGGAAGTTGGATCGACTTTCACTCTGAACGGAACCAACTTGGCTTCCTCAACTATCGCTATCGGAGGAGTTAGTGCACCAGTTACTATCTTGACCGCAAACAGCGTGGTTGTGACAGTTCCAGAGAACGTCGTATCAGGTTCAACCATTAGCGCGACTAACCTCGGTGGTACCACTACTACAAGCAAGTTTGTTTACCAGGCTGCAGTAGTAAGTGACTTCACCAAGGCCGCTAGAGTTGGCCAGAACGTAACCTTCACCGGTAAGAACCTGAAGGCAACCAGCGTTGTCTTCGGTGGTAACAAGACAGGAAAGATTGTCTCAAGTAGCGCAACTTCCCTAACTGTTACTGTTCCTACCGGAGCGCTATCAGGTGTCATCAAGGTCACCACTGGTGCAGGTTCAGTGTTCACCACTGAGTCCTTCACAGTGACTCCACCAGCACCTACCGTTAGCTCGTTCACCCCAACCACTGCTAAGAAGGGTGTATCCCTTGTAACAGTGCGCGGAACTAACCTAACCGGTGCAACAGTCACCCTTGGTTCAGTTCAGGTAACACTAGCTGCAGGCGCTAACTCCACCTCGTTCAAGTTCATCGTTCCTTCCAGTGCAGTAACTGGAAAGATCACGGTGACTACACCTGGTGGAACAGTAATATCCTCCGGAACTCTAGTTGTAACCAACTAGTTCCTGAAGCAAGTGTTCGGCCCATCCTTCGGGATGGGCCGAATGCTTTAAGCGAGGGGAATAGTCGCTCGGAATAAGGTTTGCTTTGCCGATTCGTCGCGGCTCAACGAATGATCCAAGCAAACGGAATCAAAAATTTTCGAACCAATACCGGAAGTGTTTCTGGTCTTCGGAGCACTACCGTTGTTGGTTACCGCTAAGGCGATATCTTTATCGGCAGTGAGGCTGAGACTGATTTGAACTTCAGTTGCCTGAGCGTGTTTCACCGCGTTGCTAACCGCTTCCTTGAGCACTTCATTGGTAACCAGCCTTGCTTCCGGTTGGTTACTAAGCCTGTCCCAGATCTCTGAGTCAACCTCAGTTTTGATAGTGCAGATTCCAGTCCAAGTTTGCTCAATGTCTTTCAAGCTCTTCTCGAAATTAACCTCAGTCAGCGATGGGTTCTTGAGCGCCGAAATGGCCCGGTTTAGATCTTTCAGGATTCCTTCTTGCTCAGCCTTACTTAGCTTGTCCTTGCTGCCAGCTCTGATTGAAGCTGCCGTTAAGGCAGATTGCACGGTGCCGTGCAGCAGTGTGTACCAGACGTGTTGGGCTACCCAGAGCTTTTGTTCGAACAGTTTGTTTTCTCGAGAGAACTCGGTTAGCAGGCTGACCAATTTTTCTTCAGCAGCTGCTCTACCTCGGTCTAGCACATAGGCAAGCGAGAAAGACAAGCTAGCAAATGAGCCGACTACTAAAAACGTTGGTAGGAGGTTTTGCTGGCTAAGTTCGTGCGGGATTTGATAGAGCAGGTAATAACTCGGTGCAGCTGCAATAGTTCCTGGGATAGCTGCAAAAACAAGTGCTTGATTCACAGTTGCCTTATCAAAGCGCTTTACCAGAAATTGAACTACAAAAAGTAAAGCCTGGTAGATCAGGGTTGCGATTACCACATCCATGAAGGTTGCTTGAGGTAGGAAAACCTGACTCATCATCCACCAGGCGATGAAAACCAATAAGCCTGTAGACAGGGGCCTAATTGTCTGCGAGAGGTTTACCCGGACATCCAACTTACTTGGAGTAATCTCTACTGGCGCTGGGATAGCTCGCTTCAACGAAGCGGCTTCATTAGCAAGACTGTTACTAAGTGGCCGCACATCATTTTTGAGCATCTTTTCGAAATCTTTAGTCAGCGTGGAGCCGTTTTGCCCTAATTCAACTTTTTCTTGAAGTTCTAGAAGGCGGGGAAGTAGTTCTGCCGTGGTGCGCTCGGTTAGTTCTTCCTGCTCGGTTGCAAAAATGTCGGTGATGTTCTCTCGAAATCCACGCAACGCTTGCTCTTTAGCAAGAAGCTCACGCTGGATTATGAGCCTTTCAATTTTGGCCCCACGGAGGTTGCTATAGAGAATCAGTAAGCTAACCCCAATAGTTGCTCCACCAATAAACCTAAACAGCAAAGATCCACTGTCTTCGATACCAAATACTCCACAGAGCAAGAAGGTAAGCAGGTTCTTAGCACCCATAGCAATCGCTGCGATTACCAGGTTGAACCAAATTCTCTCGTCTTCGCTAAGGTTTCGCTTCTTAGCTAACCCAACAGCGGTAAGCACTATTGCAACTGCCACCGCCATGGAAATGGCATTTACCGGAAGCCAAGCCCAAGAGTAGTTATCGAGTCGGACAGCGTCAAAGGCATAGCTTAGGAGCGCCGTGAAGCCGATGGCAAAAAATAACATCGGCCTGTCCCAGACCTCAAATAGGCCAAGACGGTGCCAGAGTCGGCTATAAACCGTATCTTCCTTCACGCAAAACCTACTTTCTTGGACCCTATAAAGTCTAGTTTTAGGGGGAAAGTGAACGAGAAGTTAACAAATTTAAGGCTCGGTGTTTCTTGTTGTTAAGGAGCCTGTAACCTGATTAACGGCAAGTTAAGCCAGTAAACAAATAGAAAGTTCCTCATGGACCCACTTCTCATAGTTGCCTTAGTCGTTGCAATTGCCCTATTTTTTGACTTCACTAACGGTTTTCACGACACTGCAAATGCCATGGCAACACCAATCGCTACCGGTGCGATGAAACCCAAAGTTGCTGTTGCTGTTGCCGCTCTGATGAATCTAATCGGTGCATTTCTTTCAACAACAGTTGCCAAAACTATTTCTGTTGACATGATCAATCCCGGAATTAACATCACTGCGCAGCTAGTTTTCGCAGGGCTAACCGGAGCAATTTTGTGGAATCTAACCACCTGGTTCCTTGGTTTGCCTTCATCCTCCTCTCACGCTCTGTTCGGTGGTCTCATCGGATCAACAATGGCCTATTTCGGCGCAGCTGGGGTTAACTTCACAAAGATGATTGAGAAAGTTTTCATTCCAGCTCTGTTTGCGCCTCTAGTTGCCGGTTTGGTTGCATTCATAGCGACTAAAGTTGCCTACATCATTACTGCTCGCTCGCAAGCAGAGCGGAAGGCTAAGGATATTTCAACCGGCAGGAACCGCTTCAAGATCGGACAGATTTTCTCTTCGTCGCTGGTTGCTCTTTCGCACGGCACAAACGATGCTCAAAAGACCATGGGGGTTATCACTTTGGTTTTAGTTTCTGCTCAGCTTCAAGAAAGCGGTGACCATGTCCAACTCTGGGTGGTTGTCTCGGCGGCGGCAGCAATTGCTTTAGGAACCTACGCAGGCGGTTGGCGCATCATCAAGACTCTCGGAACTGGTCTTTCTGAAATTAGACCACCTCAGGGTTTTGCCGCAGAAGTTTCCACCGGTGTGACAATTCTTGCTTCAAGCAAGTTTGGTTTTGCTCTTTCAACTACCCAGGTTGCTTCTGGATCTGTTATCGGTGTTGGTTTAGGACGCAAGGGCGGAGTTGTTCGCTGGAATAAGGCAGGACAGATTTTTGTTGGTTGGTTGCTAACCCTTCCAGCTGCAGCTCTCGTTGGCGCACTTTCAGCTTTCCTTACTATGCAGGGAGACTGGGGATTGATTGTTGATGGATTGCTAACTGCAGCTGTTGCAGCAGCCATCTTCACTATTTCTAGAAGGAACAAAATCAATTCGACCAACGTCCTAAGTGAAGTTGAAGGTGCTAGCGAGGTTGTCCTTTCGGCTAGACAGCTTAGAGCGCAGGCTAAGGCTAAGCAGAAAGCAGATGCCAAAGCGAAGAAGAAGGCAAAGAAGGGTAAGAAGAAATAATGCTGATCAACATCAATTGGGATTCATTCCTTCAGGTATTGGCCGCTTCACTGGGCTTCACCACACTGATTGTGGCCTGTTTCTCAGTAGGAGTAAGGCTGCTAACCGATGCCCAGAATGCCTCTGGTAAAGCTAGAAAAGGTAACTCTAAAGCGCTTCAGAAAGAGTCACTGAGCCTAGTTGGAGCGTATTTGGCATTTGCTGTTTGTCTATCCGCTTTGGCTTATGGAATCTACCTGGTAATTCCGTTCTTGCCCCACTAGAAGTTAGCGGTTGAATACCTGTCCGTAACCTTGGTAGCTGGAATATCTAATCCAGTCAACAAGAACCTGACCGCGTAGCACTGTTCCGGCAGAGGTATTTGTTGGAAGGCTCGCGGCATAGGGATAGATGCTGTAGACAATAAATTCTGGAACATCAAAAGGCCAAGTGCCACCATCTTTGAGAACTTGATCTTTGGTGAAGTTCTTGTAAGCAACACCATCTAGTGTGAAGCTGATGCTAGTTGGCGTCCAAAGCAATCCGTAGGTATGGTAGTCGGCGGCTAGTTGAGCCCGCGTATAGGGCACCTTGGTGCTGAATCCGCCACCGTTGTTCCAGTCGGTTGTAGTGCCAGCATAGTTACCGTGGATAGTTCCGCTTGATGAAAAGTCATTCCAAGGCCCTGCCTCTTGAATATCAAATTCACCACAGGTAGGCCAGTGGGCGACATCTTCACCAAACATATAGAAGGCACTAAACCAACCAGGGTCAGAGGCTAATTTGATTCGCGCCTCTATCTTTCCGTAGAGGAAAGCAGTCTTTCCAAGGGTATGAATGATTCCGCCATTCCAAGAACCATCAGCGCATTTCTGCATGCCAATTGCGAGATTGCCATTGCCATCAAGCTCAACCAGATCAGGTTGGGTTCCCTGAATGAAATTGTTCCAATCGAGTGCATACTTCCAAGAATCGGAGTGTGGCCTAGATTTTGCCGGTCCATTAAATTCCTCGGCCCACAGGTAACCTGCGCTAGGACCAGCCTTTGCTGATAGTGACGGCTGAGTAGAAGTTGTGGTTAGTGCATTAGTTGGAATTAGTGCGCCTGGCATCATGAAATTCTTGAAGTAAAGCCTTATGCCGCGGGTAGCATTTCCCGGATCTACGAGTATTGCAAGCGTTGAGTAGTTGACACTAAGGTCTAGACCTTGTGAACCAGGCGCTAGGTTGGCAAAGTCAAAGGTCAGGGTTTCCCACTGGTTGACCTTTGTAGTTGTTGCTTGAGCTTGAACATACTTGGTGTAGTTCACTCTCTCATTTTGAGCTCTTAGCAAGATCTTTAGACCTGAAACAGGAGAGTAAACCTGAATGGTGACCTGCTTGTTGCCACCAGAGACAAAGCTCCCCTTGGTCAAAGTGGCTAATACTGAATAGTCCCAGATCCCAGCCGGGGCATCGCTGCGACCTCGTGATACCGCTAAAACGGTGTTGCTCTTACCAACCGGGTCAACATCGATGTTAGCGATCTGACCAAAGAGGGTAATTCCAGTGCAGGGCTGATAGAACAGGCTATCTATCGCTTGGCCAGGGTTTATCAGCGTTGGATCTGGAGGAGTGATACCACCTCCGCCTTGTGCCGGAATGCTGTATTCAAGATTGGTTATGTCGATTACATCCTGCGAAAGATCTGTAATCCAGGCAGCAATCTGGGTATAGAGGCCATTGCGAGCAATCGGGTCTAGACCTGTGATGTCAAAAGTAGCTATTCCGGAACTGTTTGTAACAGCGGTTACCAAAAGCTGATCGGCAGGCGACTTGTCGCTGCCTGTTGTGCTTTGAGCACCGACCTGAACTTTCGCATTAGATCCGCCGTAGCGCTTACCGACACTTAGATAAATAACCTTGTTGGGGGTTGGTCTTCCCTTGCTGTCGGTAACTAGGTATCGCATTGTCACAGTACCTAGAGCTTGGACCTGTGCCACTCTAAAACTTAATCCTGGTTTATACCAACCGGAACCTACCCAAGAACTTGATGATTTGGTATCTGCTACGGAGTTCGAGTCATTGAAGTTTTGTTGTCTAATCGTCCACGGACCAACAAACGGGGCTGGTGGTTGAACAGTTGATGTTGCCGCTATGGTTACAGATCTAGTTACCGAAGGTGCTGGTAGAAAATTAGCCGATCCAGAGTTACTAGCTTTTATTGTGCATTTACCGATTTTTATTGCATAAACCTTTTTATCTACAACCGTGCAAACTGTTTTGGTTGATGAACTCAATACGGTGGTTCCAGAAGTTTCAGTAGTACTTATCTCGGCTTCGGGATTTGCCAATGATAACCAGTCGAAGTTGCTTATTGTTATAGCATTTGGAGCTTTACTGATGATAAAACTCTTACTAACCGCTCTCGCCGGTTTGAAACTTGTAGTTCCAGGATTGGTCGCAGTTAGCTTGCAAACCCCCACACCCAGAATTTTTACTTTCAGTGGGCCTGACATTGAACAAATTGATGGGGTGGTAGTGACTACCGTGGTAACTCCAGCATTTTGAGTGATAACTAAGTCTTTATCGGGATCGCCAAAAACAGCCCTTGATGGAGTGGTAAATGAGATTACCGCACTTGGCAGGGTAGCAGCTTCAGCTGAAAGAACTCCACTGAAGCTCAAAATCGATAGCGCCAAGAGGGCAAGTAATCTCTTCACTTATCTAGCCTAAGCCTCGTGAAAGAGCTT
>CAYUBJ010000021.1:0-20651 GCA_964443065.1 uncultured Rhodoluna sp. | reverse complement strand
GAGCAACATGCAGATGGCATTGAGTTTGATCTGGTTACTACCTCTGATCAGGAACTGATAATTAGGCATGAGAATACCTTGTCTGGGACAACTGACATTGAGGCTCATCCAGAATTTGCAGACAGAAAGAGATTTGGAATAGTTGACGGTCAAGAAGTCTTTGATTGGTTTACTGAAGATCTGACTTTCGCAGAGATTAGCACTCTGCGCGCTATTGAGCGTTTGCCAGATATTAGACCGGGCAGTGCCAAATTTGATGGCGAGTTCTCAATTCCAACATTCAGCGAATTACTTGAATCAAGGTTTATCGATGAAAAGAAGTTAGTAGTTGAACTCAAACAGGGGACACACATCTCGGCTCTAACTACCTCTATGCCTGAGTTAGTTGTTGCTGATATTGCTAAAGCTGATTTAGCAAATCGAAAAGTTGAAGTTTATCTAGAATCTTTTGATTTCGAACTTCTAGTTCAAGCCAAGAACCAAATGGAGAGCAAAAAGCTTTATGCCAGTTACCTATTTGCTTTGGAGGGCAAAGCTAGAGGGGAACTCGACTTGGTAAAACTAGCCGAGGTGGTCGATGGTCTAACAATCTCACTAGAAATGCTATTTGCAGATGAAAACTGGGTGGCTGACTGTCACGGTCTAGGGTTGGAAGTTTGGGTATACACGGCTAGGGCTGAACAGGCAGAAACATCGATTGAAGAGTATTACGAGAAGATTATTGATACTGGGGTGGATGCCATTTTTGCCGATCAACCGGACCTGTTGCGGCGTGTTTTAGCCAATCGCAGTGGTTCTGCTTATGATTACTAGGTTATGAACGCTAACGAGGCAGCATTACTAGATGGGTTGAACCCAGAACAGCGTGCTGCTGTGATTTATCGCGGACCAGCTCTTCTAATAGTTGCTGGTGCTGGATCGGGTAAAACCAGGGTGCTTACCCATCGAATTGCCCACCTGTTAGCTAATCGAGAAGCCTGGCCTTCGCAGATCCTGGCTATCACCTTCACCAATAAGGCGGCTAATGAGATGCGGGAGCGCATCAAATTGCTGGTTGGCGATCCTGAGGGAATGTGGATTCGAACATTCCACTCGGCCTGCTTGCAGATACTTCGACGAGAAGCGGAAAAGCTAGGACATAATTCTAATTTCACGGTTTATGACACAGGGGATACCCGAGCTTTGCTGAAGAGGTTGATTAAGGCCAGCGGTCACGACATCGATAAGTTAAAGCCTCAGGTGGTTGCTGCGGTAATCAGTAAATCCAAAAATGAGCTACAAACTGCTGATGACTTTGCTGGCAATGTGAATTCTAAGGATCCCAAGGCAAATGCAATTGCGGAACTGTTTGAAGCCTATGAGTCAGAAAAACGTCGAAATAATGCCTTTGATTTTGATGACCTAATTGCCGAGACGGTTTATCTGTTCCGTGCCTATCCCGAAGTGGCCGACCAGTATCGCCGAAAGTTTAGGCATGTCCTGGTAGATGAATACCAAGACACCAACCATGCTCAATATGCTCTGATCAGAGAACTTACCAAGCCGGTAACCAGCCCAGATCCAAAAACCGGAGAAATGGTTGAACCAGCGTCGTTGACCGTTGTTGGTGACAGTGACCAGTCTATTTATGCCTTCCGCGGTGCCGACATTAGGAATATTGCAGAGTTTAGTAAAGACTTCCGCGGGGCTCACACAATTCTTCTAGAGCAGAACTATCGGTCAACACAGAACATTCTTTCGGCGGCTAATGCGGTAATTTCTAAGAATTTTGATCGACCGGAAAAAAATCTATGGACTGATGCTGGTGCTGGAGACAAGATTGTTCAGTTCACCGGAGTTGATGAAAGGCATGAGGCGGGCTTCATTGTTGACCAGATTGTCGAGCATCACCGCGAGGGTGTTTACTATTCGCAAATGGCCATTCTCTATCGCACCAACGCGCTTTCACCAAGCCTTGAAGCGGAATTGAAATCCCAGCGCGTTCCATACACAGTCATCGGTGGTTTGAAATTCTATGAACGAAAAGAAATCAAAGATGCCTTGGCGTACCTGACCGCTATTTCAAATAGCAGGAATGACGAAGCGCTGCGGCGAATCCTGAATGAGCCGGGTCGTGGCATCGGTGAGAAGACCGAGTTGAAAATTGCTGAGTATGCTAGGCGAAACAATTTGAGTTTTCGCGATGCATTAGCCGATGTTTCACAATTAGGTCTCGGTCCGAAACTTACCGAGTCAATCAAAAAGTTTGCCGATTTGCTCGACTCGGTTGAACTAGTGTCGCAGACTGAAAAGGTTTCCACCGTATTGACTGAGATTCTTGTTCGTTCGGGATATAAATACAACCTAGAGATCAGTCGTGATCCGCAGGATGAGGCCAGAGTTGAAAACCTTGACGCCTTGGTGGGCCAGGTTGTTGAGTATGAGTCGAGAAATCCCGATGCCAGCTTGGCTGATTATTTAGCAGAAGTAACCCTGGCCTCGGCTGCCGATGAGATAGACGATGGTTCTGGCCAGGTTTCACTGATGACTTTGCATACCGCCAAGGGCTTGGAGTATCCGGTGGTCTTCATCGCTGGATTAGAGCAGGGAACCTTGCCACATATCAGGGCATTTGAAGAGCCCGGTGGCGTTGCCGAAGAGCGAAGGTTGTTTTATGTCGGGATTACCCGTGCTATGACCAGGCTCTATCTGACCATGGCGCTGCAGCGAACCCTCTTTGGGCAGATGAACTCAACCATGCCTTCACAGTTTTTATTGGACATCCCAGCTGATTTGCTTGATCAACGCGGTGCTCAAAAAGAGGTTCGATCAACTGAGCGGGTTACCTATAAGCCTCGGGAGAAGAAGACTTGGAACAACGCCATTACCACGGTCCGAAACAATGAGGGCCTGGTGCTTGCCGTGGGAGATCGAATTAGTCATGATGATTTTGGAGCTGGAACGGTCATCGCCGTTACCGGCGAAGGTGCACGGCAAACCGCAGAAATACGCTTTGAGGCAGTCGGCACCAAGCGCTTGATGGTGCGGGTTGCCCCTATTGAGAGGCTCTAAACTTATCTAGGCACAATGTCTTCGTGCCCATCTTCGTTGAACGGAATCACAAGTGGATTTATTTGAGTATCAAGCACGCGATTTATTTGAGAGCTACGGGGTCCCTGTTTTGCAGGGCCTAATCGCAGACACCCCAGAAGAAGCTGCCGCAGCAGCTGCCAAGATTGGCGGAACGGTTGTGGTCAAGGCCCAGGTTAAAGCCGGTGGGCGCGGTAAAGCTGGTGGGGTTAAGCTAGCTCACACCCCAGAGGAAGCTGCTACCGCAGCAGAGGCCATCCTGAAATTGACCATCAAGGGCCATAAGGTGAACCGAGTCATGATCGCCCAGGGTGCCGCTATTGATAAAGAGTATTACTTCTCAGTACTACTCGATCGCAGCAATAGAACCTTTCTTTCACTCTGCAGCGTTGAAGGTGGAATGGAGATTGAGCAGTTAGCTGAAGAAAGACCAGAGGCGCTTGCCAAAATTGCGATAGATGCAATCACCGGCATTGACCTTGCCAAGGCGAGACAGATCGCACTAGCCGGTGGCTTTGATGAGGTAATTGCTGACAAAGTTGCCCCAGTCTTCGTGAAACTCTACGAAGTGTTCGTTAAAGAAGATGCAACTCTGGTGGAAGTAAACCCACTGATTTTGAGTAAAGCTGGAGAGATTATTGCTCTCGATGGGAAAGTCAGCCTAGACGATAACGCTGAGTTCCGCCACGAACGCGAAAACTTGGAACGCGATGAATTAGATCCGCTCGAGGCAAAAGCCAAAGCCGCAGATTTGAACTACGTCAAGTTGGACGGTGAAGTTGGAATCATTGGTAACGGCGCCGGTTTGGTGATGTCGACTTTGGATGTGGTTGCCTACGCTGGCGAGCGTCACGGTGGTGTTAAGCCAGCAAACTTCCTTGACATCGGTGGTGGCGCTTCGGCCGAAGTGATGGCTGCTGGTCTGGATGTTATCTTGAATGACCCCCAGGTAAAGAGCGTGTTCGTCAACGTATTCGGCGGTATCACTGCCTGTGATGCGGTGGCCAATGGAATTGTTGGTGCGCTAGAAAAGCTTGGCTCCCAAGCGTCGAAGCCTTTGGTAGTTCGACTCGATGGTAATAACGTTGCCGAAGGTAGAGCCATATTGGCTGAGGCAAATCACCCGCTGGTAACAGTGGTGGACACCATGGACGAGGCAGCCGACAAGGCTGCTGAATTGGCGAACAGGTAGGAAGTAATTAGATGTCAATTTTCTTAGATCAAAACAGCAAGATTATCGTCCAGGGTATGACTGGTTCTGAAGGCATGAAGCACACCAGACGCATGCTCGCTGGTGGCTCAAAGATTGTCGGTGGAGTGAACCCTAGAAAAGCTGGTGAAACTGTCGATGTCGACGGCACTTCGCTTCCGGTATTTGGCACAGTTGCCGAAGCAATGAGCGCTACCGGTGCCAATGTCTCGGTGATATTTGTGCCACCCGCCTTTGCAAAATCGGCAGTTATGGAAGCCATTGATGCTGAAATTCCTCTGGCAGTTGTTATTACCGAAGGTATTCCAGTGCACGACTCAGCTAGCTTCTGGGCATACAGCTGCTCCAAGGGAAACAAGACCAGAATCATCGGTCCAAACTGTCCAGGCATCATCAGCCCAGGAAAATCTAATGCTGGTATTACTCCTTGGAATATTTCAGGTAGCGGTCCAATCGGTTTGGTGAGTAAGTCTGGAACTTTGACCTACCAGATGATGTTTGAGCTCAAGGAAATTGGTATCTCAACTGCGATTGGTATCGGTGGCGATCCAATAATCGGCACCACACACATCGATGCTCTAGCGGCTTTCCAGGCAGATCCAGAGACCAAGGCAATCGTGCTAATCGGTGAAATCGGTGGTGACAGCGAAGAGAAGGCTGCCGCCTATATAAAGGAAAACGTAACCAAGCCGGTTGTGGCATATGTAGCGGGCTTTACAGCTCCTGAGGGTAAGACCATGGGTCACGCTGGAGCAATTGTTTCCGGTTCAGCTGGAACTGCTCAGGCTAAGAAAGAGGCTTTTGAGGCAGTTGGCGTGAAGGTTGGTAAGACACCTAGCGAGACTGCAGCCCTAATGCGCGGTGTTATCGCTAACCTTTAGTTCATGCGATTAAAGGCGGCAATTCAAGGGGTCACTCAGACCACTCTGGTAATTGCTGTCGGTTTTGTCAGCATCTTCCTCTTGAACATGCTGACCTGGCTAGTTGAGCAAACTCCCGGCACAACATTCAACTCAGTTATTCAGACTTCTGCCCGAATCTGGTTAAACGCTCACTTTGTTGGCATCCAGATTGCTGAAGGAAAAGTAGCGGGTGTGAAGGTCCCAGCATATGAGTTCACGTTAGTGCCTCTGGGTTTTGCGCTTCTGATTGCTTGGCTAATCTATCGAGTTGGGCGTAGTCTTGCCGGTCAGGAAAACTTAGGTTTCGGCTGGGTAGGTTCGATAGCTACCTATGCATTGGTTGCTGTTGGTTTAACCTCGACGGCTTCATCGAAGGCGATCAAGGTTCAAGATATCAGCGGAGTATTTTTACCGGTGCTGATTTTCAGTGTGATTGTTATTTTTAGTTCTTTGTTTGCAGAAACTGATCTTGAAGGTCCACTCCGACTAAGACTGCGAGAATTTTTTGCAAACCGGATTGATCGATTGCCATGGGCAATAAAGCCGGTGATCGCACCTGCGCTTCGAGCCGGCACTGCGGTAGTGGCATGCCTAGCGGCGGTATCAGCTATTGCTGTTGCTATTTTGATTGCGGTGAACTGGGTCGATGCAATCAAGTTATATCAGGGGCTTCAGCTTTCTTTCCTGGGCACACTGGTTATAAGTTTTGGGCAACTTGCTCTTTTGCCTAACCTGATTGTTTATGGAATGAGTTGGCTAACCGGTCTCGGCTTTAGCTTGGGTCAAGGCTCCACAGTTTCACCACTTGCGGTTGAGCTAGGTCCGCTACCGGCAATACCGATGCTCTCCGCGTTACCAACTGGGACAGATAGTTTGATGATTGTTTTTGTTCTAGTGCCGCTACTGGCAGCTTTCTTTGCAACGCTTTTGGTCAAACCATTCACACAGGAACTGCGATTTAATTACGCCTCGGCAACCTCGGCGGCTATTGGGCTAGGCATTGGGGTTGGCTTTGTGGCTGCAGTTGAAATGCTGCTGTTGGCACTTATCTCCGGTGGCAGTATCGGTCCAGAGCGAATGAGCCAGGTAGGGGTTAATCCTTGGCTGATCTTTGCGGTTACCTTTATTGAGGTTGCCACGGTAAGTTCGTTGGCCGCCTTCTTCAGTGCCCGCCCCGAAGGAGTCGACACTGAACTTTTGCAGAAGGTCAGAAGGCTAAAATAAAGGGGTGTTATCTGTTGTCGTACTTATCTCAGGCAGCGGATCCAATCTCCTAGCCCTACTGAAAGCCAGCGAAAACCCGCTTTATCCAGCCAAAATCGTTGCAGTCGGCTCTGATACGGATGCCGCTGGGCTGGCTCATGCCGAACTTTATGAGGTAGACACATTTATTGTTCAACCAAAGCTATTTGGTTCAAGGGAAGATTGGGCGGCAACCCTGTTAGCAAACGTTCAGCACCATCAGCCCGACTTGGTTGTCTTGGCCGGCTTTATGAAGATTCTCCCCGCCAACTTTGTTCAAGCGCTTAGCGGCAAATTGATAAATACGCATCCAAGCTTGCTTCCGGAGTTCAAAGGTGCCCATGCAGTTCGTGATGCTTTGGCAGCCGGTGCTACCAAAACCGGAGTTACCATCCACAAGGTTGATGAGGGTGTTGATACCGGTGAGATTATTATCCAGCAGGAGGTTCTGATTGAACCTGGTGATAGCGAAGAGGTCCTGCACGAGCGGATTAAACGAGTTGAGCGCGATCTCTTAGTTAGAACCGTTGAAGACATCGCTGGCAAAAGAATAGTTCTGGTTTAGGTAAGGAAAAATAAATGGCAGGTTCAAATCAGTACTCACCTTCGGATTATCGTCACCGCGATCGCATTCAAATAAAGCGAGCTCTAATTTCGGTCAGCGATAAGACAGGTCTAATCGAACTTGCCCAAGCGCTAGATTCTGCCGGGGTTTCAATCGTTTCTACCGGCTCGACTGCATCTTCAATCCGTGCTGCCGGAATTCAAGTTACCGAGGTTGCCGAGGTAACTGGTTTTGCCGAGGCTCTTGATGGTCGAGTCAAGACTTTGCACCCCAAGATTCACGGAGCACTCCTAGCTGATCTAAGGCTTGTCTCTCACGAGCAGCAGCTGGCCGAACTGGGAATTGAACCTTTTGAGCTGGTAGTGGTAAATCTCTATCCGTTCGTTCAGACGGTTTCCTCCGGCGCTAAGGGGGATGCAGTAGTTGAACAGATCGACATCGGTGGCCCAGCGATGGTGAGGGGTTCGGCAAAGAACTTTGCCAATGTTGCAGTTGTGGTTGAGCCAGGTTCCTATGCCGAGATTAAGCAGGCTCTGATCGATGGCGGGACAACTCTTGAGCAGCGAAGAAATTTAGCGGCATCTGCTTTTTCACACACCGCAAAATATGACGCCGCGGTTGCTAGTTGGTTTGTCGATGAAATTGCCGATCGCACGCTAAGTCAGAAAGCGCAGCAGGCGGAACTGAAAAATCCAGGCTTCCCCCAAGAAATTCAATTGGATGCCAATTTGCTGTCGGTGTTGCGCTACGGCGAGAATTCGCATCAGGCTGCCGCCATCTATCGAAATGCCGCGCCTTCAGCGGTGGCCGGTATTGCCCAAGCCAAACAGCACTCTGGAAAAGAGATGTCATTCAATAACTATGTCGATGCCGATGCCGCGGTTCGAGCTGCCTATGACTTTGTTGAACCGGCTGTGGCAATCATCAAGCATGCCAACCCCTGCGGTATCGCTATTGGACCCAAGGGTTCTCAAGACCCTATTGCCGATGCATACTCGGCGGCTTATTTGTCAGATGACCTGAGTGCCTTTGGTGGGGTAGTTGCTGCAAACCGCACGGTGACGCTGGCTATGGCTAAAGCCATGCTCACTGTTTTCACTGAGGTTCTGATAGCACCTAGCTATGAGCTCGAAGCCTTGCGGCTTCTGATTGATCGGAAGAAGAACCTCAGAATTTTAGAACTTCCAAGAAATTTCTCTAGGGAATCACACGAGATCAAGCAAATTTCTGGCGGCTTTTTGGTTCAAGAGTCTGATAACTACGATGGCATGAATTCGGCTAACTGGAAGCTAATTACCGGCAAGATGCCGGATGAGCAAACCATGGCGGATTTGGAGTTTGCCTGGCGCGCGGTTAGATCGGTGAAGTCCAATGCGATTCTGCTTGCCAAAAACGGGGCATCGGTTGGTATCGGTATGGGTCAAGTAAACAGGGTTGACGCTTGCAAGTTAGCAACTACTAGAGGAGTGATTGGCGCAGCTGGTTCAGTTGCCGCCAGCGATGCCTTCTTCCCATATAAAGACGGTGTTGAGGTTCTTATCAACGCCGGTATCAAAGCTCTCGTGCAACCAGGTGGTTCACAAAACGATGCTGAAGTAATAGAAGTTGCTAAGCAGGCGAATCTACCGATGTTCTTTACCGCTGAGCGCCACTTCTACCACTAGAGGTTAGCGATATCGGCTTGCTTAGTTCTGACCGCTTCAGCGGCAACTTTTAGCGCCTCTAGTTCATTTGCATCCAGTTCAGTTTCAACTACCTGCTTGATGCCACCCTTACCTAGCTTGGCTTCGACTCCTAGGTAAACACCGGAGATTCCAAATTCACCATCTACCCAAGCGCAGACTGGGAATACCTCGCCGCTATCCTCATGAACAGCTTTAGCCATTCGGGCAACCGCAGCACTAGGTGCGTAGTATGCCGAACCAGTCTTAAGCAGAGCAACAATTTCAGCTCCACCATTTCTGGTTCGCTCAACTAGTTCGTTCACTTTATCTGCACCAAGAACTTCGGTGATTGGTTTTCCGTTAACAGTTGAAACTGACGGGACAGGGACCATGGTTTCACCGTGTGAACCCAAGGTTAGTGTTTTCACATCGGCGATGTTAGCGTTGGCTGCCTCTGCTACAAAGTTGGTAAAGCGAGCAGTGTCCAAAACACCAGCTTGACCGATTACTCGTTCCTTTGGAAAGCCTGAAGCTTTCTGGGTCAGTGCAGTCATTTCGTCCAATGGGTTAGAAACAACAAGAATTACGGCATCGGGTGCATATTTGGCGATGTTCTTGGCAACACCGCCAACAATTCCAGCATTCACTTCCAATAGATCCATGCGGCTCATGCCAGGCTTACGTGGCAAACCTGCGGTGATGATGACGATGTCGCTTCCAGAGATGGCCTCATAGCCTGATCCATCGGCGGCTGTGGTAGCGCCGATAACTTTGGTTTCAAAGCCCTCAATTGACCGCGATTGGTTGATGTCTAGGGCGATACCTTCAGGCTTACCCTCCAAAATGTCGGTAAGCACGACCGTCTCAAAGATGTCATATTCTGCTAGTCGTTGAGCTGTGGTGGTTCCATAGAAACCTGCGCCGATAACCGAGATTTTGCCGTGGCGAGCCATGTTTAGTTCTCCTGAAGGGGTAGTTTTGGTGTGTTTATTAGGTTTAAACCAGTTATAGCCTACTCGCTTCAGATAGACTGAAAGGCTTTGTGGCTCTAAACGCCAAAGTTCAAAGTCTTTTAGAACAGGTTTATTTTTTATGTCAAAGAAATTGGGCACGGTTCGCACCCTGTTGCGAATTTTCCCTTACGCCAAACGCGCCTTGCCGAGGATCCTGCTGGGCACTTTTGCCGCACTTCTCGGTCACATGTTTGCCCTTGCCATCCCACAGTTTCTTAGAAACCTGGTCGACTCGCTTTCGGTTGCAACTTTCGACCTTCTCCTAGTCGCAGTGCTTTCGGTGTTGGGTATGGGTTTGTTGGAAGCCACAATGGTGCTGTTGCGCAGATGGCTGGTACTAACCCCCGGTACTCACGTTGAGGCGGGTCTGAGAAGAACTCTTTATGCCAAGCTCCAAGATTTACCGGTAGCTTTCCACGATAAGTGGCCTAGCGGACAACTTCTCTCACGCGCATCAGGTGATCTAAGCATGATTCGCCGCTGGCTATCTTTTGGTTTAGTGCTTCTGGTAGCAAACATCTTGACAATCATTATTGGTTTTGCGGTGCTCTTCTCATTCAACTGGATCATGGCCACTGTATTCCTAGTGATCATGTCGCCACTTTGGGTACTTGGTTTCAAGTTTGAAAAGGAATATCACATCACGGCAAGGCTTAGCCAAGATCAGGCCGGAGACCTAGCCACTGCAGTTGAAGAGAGTGTGCACGGTATTCGTGTTTTGAAATCTTTCGGTAGGGGCGGTTTTATCACCGATAAATTTGCCCAGGATGCGCTAAAGCTTCGTGGAACTGAACTAAAGAAAGCCAAGATGGTCTCGAGGCTTTGGTTTTACTTCTCCACGGTTCCAGATATTGCTCTTGGCATATGCTTGATTATCGGTATCGGTCTGATTGCCGATAACAATCTCACCCTAGGCGCTCTTTCGGCTTTTATTTTGACCACTCGAGTTTTGCACTGGCCGATTGACTCAATCGGATTCCTGTTGTCAATGACTATTGATGCCAGAACAGCTGTTGAGCGCTTCTTTGAGGTTATCGACACCAAGGTGGACATTGCTGATCCAGATGAGCCAAAAGCTCTTGATAAAGCCTCCGGTCGCTTGGTTTTTGAAAATGTTCACTTCAGATATGCTGATGCACCAGAGTCACAGCCTGACTTACTAAATGGTATTGATTTGGAAATTCAACCGGGCGAGTCAATTGCTCTTATTGGAATAACCGGCTGCGGAAAGACTTCCCTTACTGCGCTGGCGACCAGGTTGTATGAGGTTACCGAAGGGTCAATCAAGCTTGATGGAATTGACATAAGGGACTTCACTAGAGAAGAACTGAGAAGTCACATTGCCATGGCTTTTGAAGACTCAACACTATTTAGTGACACGGTTAGAAACAACGTGCTGCTCGGTCGCCCCGATAGCTCAGAGCAAGATCTGAAACAGGCTCTAGAAATTGCTCAGGCACAGTTCGTCTATGACCTTCCTGACGGATTAGAGACCAAGATCGGCGAAGAGGGTCTATCGCTTTCCGGTGGGCAGCGCCAACGCTTGGCGCTAGCCAGAGCGGTTGCGGCAAAGCCTGCCGTCTTGGTTTTGGATGATCCGCTATCGGCTCTCGATGTTGATACCGAGGCCATGGTGGAAGATGCCCTAAGAACAGTGCTGAAGGCCACCACCGCCCTGATTGTCGCCCACCGACCCTCCACGGTTCAGTTGGCCGACAGGGTTGCGCTATTACAGGATGGAAAGATTACCGCGGTCGGTAAGCACAGCGAACTGCTTGCCTCAAATGAGCACTATCGGTATGTGATTAGCAGCCTCGATGCTGCCGGCAAGCTGATTGAGGTGAACAACTAATGAGTATGCATGGAGTGCAGAACGAAGAGAAAATCCACCTCAGCAAAGAAGAGCAGAAGCGGATCCGTCAACGTAGCTTGAAGCTGCTTGGTGAAATCGTAAAGCCGGTCCGGTCAAGGTTATTCATCAGCTTGGCCTTGGTAATCACTAGCCAGGCCCTAAGAGTTGCCCTACCTTGGATCATTGCTTTGATTGTGGACAGAGCTCTGCCTGATGCTCAAAATGGAAATTTCAACACTTTGTATTTGTTGGTGGGAGGATATTTTGCCACCAGCATCGCCTCTGGAATAACCATTGCATTCTTTATGAGGTTTGCGGCAAGAGTAAACCAGGACATCATGTTTGGCCTGAGAAGACGGCTATTCCGTCATACCCAAAAGTTGTCCATAGAATTCCACGAAACATACACCTCCGGCCGAGTCATTGCTCGCCAAACCAGCGACCTAGATTCGCTCAAGGAGCTCTTGGACTCTGGTGGAAATGAGATGGTTTCCGGAATCTTGTTTATGTTCTTCACCGCTATCGCACTGGTCACTTTAGATCCATCATCGTTTTTGATCATGTTGGTAAGTTTCATTCCACTGTTCTTCCTAACCAGATGGTTCCAACGCAATACCAGAATTAACTACCGAAAAACTAGGGTTGCCTCGGCCAAGTTGATTGTTCACTTCGTTGAGACCATGACTGGTATTCGTGCCGTAAAGGCCTTCCGTAAAGAAAAGCGCAACCAAGACACCTACGGTGAATTGGTTGAAGATTATCGTTCAGTCAACGCCAAGGTAATCCAGCTCTTTGGTATCTATGATCCCGGTTTGATCATGATTGGTAACATCACGGTTGCTTTTGTTCTGCTCTGGGGTGGTTACCGAGTCATCGAAGGAGATTTGGGAATCGGTGTCCTGATCTCTTGTATTTTGTATGCGCGTAGCTTCTATGATCCGATGGAAAACCTGGCGATGTTCTATAACGCCTACCAATCAGCTAACTCGGCGTTAGAGAAAATCTCCGGTGTATTAGAAGAAGAGCCTTCAGTTCCAGAGCCGGAAGAGCCAGTTGCTCTTACCAATCGGCAGGGCAAGATATCTTTCAAGGATGTCCAGTTTGCATACAGCAACGGAAAAGTGGTGCTACCGAGTTTTGATCTTGAAATACAGGCTGGTCAAACCGTGGCTCTGGTTGGTACCACCGGAGCCGGAAAGTCGACATTAGCCAAACTGATTTCTAGGTTCTATGACCCAAGTAATGGTGTGGTTGAACTAGACGGGATTGACCTCAGGAAGATTGCCGATGACCAGTTGCGTGAGGCTGTGGTCATGGTAACCCAGGAGGCTTACCTGTTCAGTGGAACAGTAGGGGAGAACATAGCCCTAGGTAAGCCGGCTGCGAGCCAGGAGGAAATCGAGCAGGCGGCTAAAGCCGTTGGTGCTCACGAGTTCATACTCTCTCTACCCGATGGTTACAACACCGATGTGAATAAGCGCGGTGGCCGTGTTTCGGCTGGTCAGCGACAGCTGATCTCTTTCGCCAGAGCATTTATCGCTGACCCCACAGTACTGATTTTGGATGAGGCGACCAGCTCGCTAGATATCCCGAGCGAGCGCATGGTGCAGAAAGGTTTGCAGACCCTACTTGCCGGTAGAACGGCCATCATCATCGCGCACCGACTTTCAACTGTTTCGATTGCTGACCGAGTAATCGTTATGGAACATGGCAAGATTATTGAGGACGATACTCCAGCCACGCTGATTGCCGGTACCGGTAAATTTGCCAAGATGCACAAAGCCTGGCGGGACTCGCTCGTCTAGGCTTAAACCCAAGATCCATTTAGAACACAGAGGGCATAACTATGCAAAAAATTAAGGTTGTCGGAAAAGTTGTCGAACTAGACGGCGATGAAATGACCAGAATCATCTGGCAGAACATCAAGGATTCTCTAATCTTGCCGTTTTTGGATGTCGACCTAGAGTATTACGATCTTTCCATTCAGTATCGTGATGAGACCGATGACCAAGTAACCATCGATGCCGCTAATGCAATCAAGAAGCACGGGGTTGGGGTGAAGTGTGCAACTATTACACCCGATGAGGCCAGAGTTACCGAGTTTTCACTGAAGAAAATGTGGAAGTCACCAAACGGAACGATTAGAAACATTCTGGATGGAGTTGTTTTCCGCGAGCCAATCATTATCTCTAATGTTCCAAGGCTTGTGCCGGGTTGGACCAAGCCGATAATCATCGGCCGTCACGCTCACGGTGATCAATACAAGGCAACCGACTTCAAGGTGCCAGGTGCTGGAACAGTAACCATCACCTACACCCCAGCAGATGGATCACCTGCTCAAACCATGACGGTTGCTGAGTATCCAGAGCACGGTGGAGTCGCGATGGGTATGTATAACTACATGGACTCAATTAGGGACTTTGCCAGGGCATCATTCAACTACGGCTTGGCTAGAAACTATCCGGTTTATCTATCTACCAAGAACACAATTTTGAAAGCCTATGATGGTGCCTTCAAGGATGCCTTCCAAGAGATATTCGATAACGAATACAAGGCTCGCTTTGATGCAGCTGGGCTAACCTATGAGCACCGCCTGATTGATGACATGGTTGCTGCCGCTTTGAAGTGGGAAGGTGGCTACGTTTGGGCTTGTAAGAACTATGACGGAGACGTTCAGTCCGACACCGTGGCCCAAGGCTTCGGCTCACTTGGTCTTATGACTTCGGTGCTAACTACCCCCGACGGTAAAACCTGCCTAGCTGAAGCAGCTCACGGAACAGTGACCAGACACTACCGTGACTGGCAAGCCGGTAAGAAGACCAGCACCAACCCGATAGCCTCGATCTATGCCTGGACTCGAGCTTTGATGCACCGCGCGAAGTTGGATAACACCCCTGAAGTCCAGCGTTTTGCTGAGACTCTGGAGGATGTAGTTATCAAAACTGTTGAAGCCGGTAACATGACCAAAGACCTTGCACTCCTAGTTGGTGGCTCACAGGGCTATCAGACCACCGAGGAATTCATGGCTACGCTAGCTGAAAACCTAAAGGCAAGACTTGCCTAATTGTTTATAACTTGACTCCTTGTTGAGTTGTGTAAAACTCCAGCGCTAAATCCGCTGGAGTTTTACTTTTATCGGCATGCATTTAATTCATAAAGTTCGATGGCCAAAGTTGATTCTTCTTGCTGGCCTTGTCTCAATTGCGTTAGGAATTCTTGTTACACCAGGAGTTCGAGCGCAGTCTGCCACTCCAACGGCAAACTGTAATGCTAGTCGCACTAGCTGCACAGTAACTTTTCCCTACTCTGGCGATTACTACATCTGGACTCCACCGGCAGATGTTAGAAGCATGTCGGTGGTTCTCTCTGGTGCACAGGGTGGAAGATCCGGTGGTAACGGCGCAAAGGCCCAAGGAACATTTAGAACAGTCCCGACCACTCCGTTGTATATCTATGTTGGCGGTCAAGGATCTTCCGGTAATGGTGCGGCCGGTGGTTACAACGGCGGTGGAGCAGCCGGTTCAGGTCACGGCGATGAGGGTTCCGGTGGTGGAGCGACAGATATTCGAACCAGCACATTACTTTCAGATCGCATAGCTGTGGCTGGTGGTGGCGGTGGCACCGGTGGATGGGTTGGAGCAAACGGTGGTGCCGCTGGAGGAACTAGCGGTGCAGCCGGTGCCAATGGCCAGGGTCTAGGTGGTGGCGGTGGAACCGCACTCGCCGGTGGAAGTGGGG
Source organism: uncultured Rhodoluna sp. (assembly GCA_964443065.1). Lineage (GTDB taxonomy): Bacteria > Actinomycetota > Actinomycetes > Actinomycetales > Microbacteriaceae > Rhodoluna. The sequence continues at coordinate 5,396 of CAYUBJ010000021.1, read as the reverse complement.
GAACCTCAAACGGTGTTGCCACAACCGCAGGAACTGCCGGATCTGCTGGGCAGGGTGGAACAGGTGGAAGTGCGAATACGCCAAGTGCTTACGTCTCCGGTGGCGGTGGCGGTGGTGGAGGTTACTTCGGAGGCGGTGGCGGTGGAGCCGATACCGATCCGACCGGTCTTGACGGAGGTGGTGGTGGAGCTGGTTCGAGTTTCATGAACTCCACTAAGTTCCAGATGGTTGCCTATTACGCTGGCTTCCAAGCTGGTGACGGCCTTGCCACAATCACCTATAACCTTGGTCCAAGCGTGACCAGTTTCACCACGCCAACTTCACCGAGCAATGCCCAAACCCCAGTGTTCAATCTGACTTTTGGGCAATCGGTAATCGGTCTTACCGCTGATGACTTCACCTTCGCTGGCACAGCAACGTCTTGCTATGTCTCTCAAGTAACTGGCTCAGGAGCCAGCTACGCAATTACAGTATCTGGATGTAGTGACGGCACTTTCGCGCTATCACTAAAAGCTGACAGCGTCTCGGGTAACGCGCTCGGTCCAGTTCGTGCGGTGCAGACCAATACGATCACCTTGGACAGGACCCTGCCGGAGATTAATAGTTTGACTAAGCAGCCGAGCACCAATGATCTCGTTGTTTATAAAGCGGTTTTCACAGAGTCGGTTACCGGGCTTGTTGCCGATAGTACTGACTGGGTAGTGAAAGGTAATGGTTGTGTGATTCAGTCGATGACCGGTTCAGCAAATGAATACGTTATTACTATCTCCGGTTGTTTGGATGGAAATCTTGCCGGACTGGTGTTGAATCCGCTGGCAGTTGTTGACCCAGCTGGAAATATCGGTCCGAGTTTGTCGAATCAGACCGGTGTTACCAAGATTGACACAACAGCACCTAGGTTCCAAGTCTTCGATGTCACAGCACCAGGTGTTGGTGGAACACCGAGCTGGGTCTTTGATGCAGAGGAGCCGGTCAATGGTATGACCGCAGCGAAGTTCAGTTTCTCTGGAACAGCCACCGGCTGCCAACTCAGTTACAGTGTCTTGCGGGTGGGGCTTGGCTGGCAGGTTACTTTGAATAACTGCAGTGTTGGCACCGCTCAGGTGACTCTGGCTGCGAATGCGGTAACCGATAATTCAAATAACTATGGTCCAACTACTGCGCTTGCTTCTAATCTGGCGACATTGACCGCAGATGAAGTGGTGAACCAAAGGATTAATCCTCCAGCTGGAAATCAAGGAGCTGGAGCGGTAAAAACTAAGCAGAGCACTCCGAAGAAGGGCCAAACTCAACCGGATCTGGGCATTGCAGAAACTGTGCCGGAAGAGCCACAGCCTAAACAGCAAGAAATACCTGCTAGACCCATGCCGACAATTCCAGAGGTCAAAAAAACTGTTCCTCAGGATAACTCAAAAGAATACCCACTTGGATTGCTGGGTCTTGGTCTAGCGCTGGCTGTTATAGCGCTGCTAACTGGACGAAAAAAGGTTAGACGAAAGCACTAAAAAACTAGTGGGTCCTCCTTGGAGGACCCACTAAAAGCTTAATTTCCGAAATTCCGTTTGGAGTCTCGGTCTTGATTGCGGTATCTAAGCGCTGCCCAGATTACATAGGCGGCTAAAAACACACCGGTTACGACCATTCCAAGCCCTATTAGCATCGTTGTTGGCACTTTTTCACGCCTTTGTCTGGAAGATACGCTTTACCTAAAGAATCCTATAAACCATTCGTGAATCCGAAGTAATTGGGTCTTGGAGTGTCTAATTTGGGGGCGAAACTAAGCCCCGATTCGCTCGACTAAACTAAGAAGTATCGCAACTGGCGCTAAAGATGGATTTCCATCGGGGAGCGAAGGCATTTGGTCGTGCGCCTGGGCCAAAACCTACCAGCCTCATAAAGGAGTTCCCAAATGACCAATATGCCGTCCACTTTCAATAATTCTTTGAAAGACACCGATCCTGAGATTGCCGCGGTGTTGCAGGCAGAGCTGGACCGTCAACGTAATTTTCTAGAAATGATCGCCAGTGAGAACTTTGTCTCACGCGGAATTCTGGAAGCTCAGGGTTCAGTGCTAACCAACAAGTATGCCGAGGGCTATCCAGGCAAGCGTTACTACGGAGGCTGCGAGGCAGTTGATGTGGCTGAAAACTTAGCTCGTGACCGCGCCAAGGAACTCTTCGGTGCCGAGCACGCCAACGTCCAGCCCCACTCCGGAGCAAGTGCCAACGCTGCTGTGTTGATGGCGCTGGCGAACCCGGGTGATCGAATTTTAGGTTTGGAACTGGCACACGGTGGCCACCTAACCCATGGCATGAGACTCAACTTCTCTGGGAAGATGTATGAAGCCCACGCTTACGGCTTGAACCCAGAGACATTCCTGATTGACATGGATATCGTTAGAGCGCGGGCCCATGAAGTAAAGCCTGCTGTGCTGATCGCTGGCTGGTCAGCTTATTCGCGTCAATTGGATTTTGCTGAATTTAGGAAAATTGCCGATGAAGTCGGCGCAAAGCTTTGGGTAGACATGGCTCACTTTGCCGGGCTAGTAGCCGCTGGAGTTCACCCTAATCCAGTGCCTTACGCGGATGTTGTTTCAACTACTGTTCACAAGACACTGGCTGGTCCACGTTCTGGTTTGATTCTTTGCAAAGCGGAGCTAGCAAAAAAGATTGACTCAAGTGTTTTCCCAGGTCAACAGGGTGGACCGCTGATGCACGTCATCGCAGCTAAGGCAGTTGCTTTCAAAGCAGCCATGGGAGAAGAGTTCATTGAACGTCAGCAGCGCACAATCCGTGGTGCCCAAATAATCGCTGATCGCCTAACTCAGGCTGATGTTCGCGCCAACGGAGTTGACGTGCTTACCGGTGGCACTGAGGTGCACCTTGTTTTAGTTGATCTGAGGAACTCTCCGATTGACGGTAAGACTGCCGAGGACTTATTGCACGATGTTGGAATTACGGTGAACCGTAATTCAGTTCCGAATGACCCTCGACCAGCACTGGTAACCTCTGGAGTTAGAATCGGAACCCCAGCATTGGCAACCAGAGGGTTCGGAGATGTTGAGTTCACCGAGGTAGCCGACATAATCGCCAGCGTCCTTATGCCAAATCCAGATATTTCAGCACTTGCCGGCAGAGTTCGGAAGCTAACTGAAGCATTCCCGCTCTATAGCGGATTAGAGAACTGGTAAAGCTTTGGTAGCTCAGATTCTTGATGGCAAAGAAACTGCTCGAAAGATAAGAGCAGAACTAGCCGAGCAGGTTACTCTGCTTCGCGAGAAGGGAGTAGTGCCAGGGCTTGGAACACTCTTGGTCGGCGATGATCCCGGTTCACACAGCTACGTTTCTGGTAAGCATCGTGACTGTGCTGAAATTGGGGTCAAATCAATTCGTATCGATTTGCCAAATAGCGCTTCGCTGGCTGATGTCAGAGCTGCCATCAGAGACCTAAACGAAGCTAGTGATGTCACCGGTTACATTGTCCAACTGCCGCTACCTTTTGGCTTTGACACCAATTCAATTTTGGAGTCGATTGATCCAGCTAAAGATGCAGATGGGCTTCATCCGGTAAACCTCGGCAAGTTGGTTTTGGCTGGCAGTGAAGAGCTAACCTCACCATTACCTTGCACCCCTGCGGGGATTGTTGAATTACTAAATCGTTACAGCATCAATCTTCGCGGTGCAGAAGTAGTGGTTTTAGGTAGGGGAGTAACAGTTGGAAGGCCGCTTGGTTTACTTCTGAGCAAAAAGGGAGTCGATGCCACTGTCACTCTTGCTCACTCCGCCACTAAAAACATTGAAGATGTTATTCAAAGAGCAGATGTTGTTGTGGCGGCTTTAGGTGTTAAGCACTTTGTTAAAGCTGAATGGATTAAACCAGGGGCAGCCGTCTTAGATGTTGGTATTACTAGAGTTGATACTGAAAGCGGTGCAGTTTTGCTAGGTGATGTTGATCCGGCAGTAAATGAAGTTGCTGGTTATCTTTCACCTAACCCGGGCGGAGTTGGTCCGATGACCCGAGCCATGTTGCTTAGCAATGTGGTAAAGGCTGCCAGTAACTAAACCGGCAGCCTTTGAACACTAATTACTTTTAGTAGTTGTCAGTAATTTCTTTTTGAAGTGCGTCGCTGAAACAGGTTAAGTTTGCCTTGATTTCAGCTGCCTTGGTTTCTAGTTCTGCATAACCTGGCATCTGATAAAGAACCTCATCCGCGTATGCGGTTTCAATTTCTTTAATCTTGTCTGCATTTTCTAAACACCAACCAGAGAGCTTTGGCATAACTAGAGTCAACTTATAAGTTGCACTGGTCTTTCCATCAGAACCAGTTACCTTAATCAAAAGTTCGTTGTCGCCTTCTTTGAGTCCGGTTGCACCGGTTACTTCAACAAGGGCTTTTCCATCGGTTGGTCTAGCGTCAACATAAACCGATTCGACACCGGTAGCGAGTTTGATTGTGTCGCCACCATTGACGTTATATGCCTTTTCGTCGATCCTCAGCGACTTCAAGGTCACCGGTGTAGTCGAGACAACGCTGAGTGCGATAACAACTACTGACAAAGCGCCAACAACTGCCATGATGATCGGCAAAACAAGTTTCTTCACTCTAAATCCATTCCTAATACTTTTACCTGCGGAATCCGCCAGAGTTCTAGTTTCTCACGAAAATCTAGCGTCTGGGGGTTTTAGTTGGGGTAGGAGTTGGCAGAATCCACCAAGTTGGCCTTGGTTTAGGGGTAATTGTGGCGCTCTGGGTGGGGGTTGGGCGTACCGTAGGCCTAGTTGTTGGTTCAGGTTGATAGATAACCGTTACCGTTGGAACAGGCTTGGGAGTAGGGATTTCGACGTCTGAAACCACATAAAGGGTCACTGAACAGACGAATTGCTTGTCCTGACTGGAGCTAGAAATGCTCCTAGCTCGGAAGCTAGGGTTATTCCAACTGCTAGAACTGTAAATATCCTGATAACTCCCACAATTACCGTCGGCAGCTGAATATCCAGAACTTAGGTAGTTCAGGGTGACCTTTCTGTATTCAACCGGGTTTGAGGCTACCGCGGTTGCGCTAACCGACACCGTAGCCGAAGCCACCATGGCCAGCACCCCGGTGATGAACATCGGCAGCGCCAACTTTTCGATCATGCTTTGTTTCGACATTTTGTCTCCAATTGGGTATAGGTAATAACACCCTAGCCCCAGCTTCGGACAAGAACTAGTCGAGCATTTGGGTGGCGGCCAGTTCCTTATATAAAGGGGTAGAGCGTAGCAGCTGCTTGTGGGTTCCAGCGCCGATAACCTTTCCGCCATCGACCACAATAATCTGGTCGCTGTCGACCACAGTGGAGAGGCGGTGAGCAATCACTATCATGGTTCGATTCTTAGCCACTGCATCGATTGCCTC
>CAYUBJ010000020.1:0-20807 GCA_964443065.1 uncultured Rhodoluna sp. | reverse complement strand
CACTGGTTTGGCTAATTAGCGGGGGAAGGATAACCACTATGACACCGGTAATTAATCCAGTTATTCCTAGCCCAACGATGCTGATTGCAATACCGCGTTTCTTAACCCTTTTTTCTAGGATTTGAATCAGCGGTTCAAGCCCTAAGGCGATAAATAGAGCGGTGATTACCGAAGTGATAATGCTCGCTATCGACAACAGCGCATTCCCCAGCATTATGGCGGTGAGTACTCCTAGACCACCGAGCAGACCGATTTGATAAGCGTGGCTAACTCTAATTTGACTCGGCTTTGACATCCCCACTCCTTAGCTAACGCCTAAACGTCTCTTTTAATTTGGTCAATAACCTGTTTCAGATTTTCCAGATAAACCAGAATGCTATCGCGTTCGTGTTTTAGTTTACGTTCGGCAGATTCCAGTTGGCTCAATCGCTCGGCCACTTTACTCTGCGTTCCAGAAATGATATTTCTGGCTTCTATTTCGGCAGCAGCGATAATCTGCTCTGCCTTTAGTCTGGCCTGCTCAGTACTCGATTTGTTTATCGATCGAGCCCCAGCCTCTAGAGTTTCGGCTTCAAGTTTGGCTGCAGCTACCCTGGTTAGCGCATTAGAAAGCTGCGAGTTTGCATCATCGAGATACTTTTGAGTCTTAGCAACAGCATCTTGGTATTTGCGTTGATATTCTGCCTCGGCCTCAGCTCGTCTTGCAGTTAGTTCTAGGTTGAGATCTATTCGAGCCTGCTCACTCAAAGTGGCATCGACTAACGCCTGGCTCAGCGGTTGCTGTAATTGGCGTTCGATAATCAATCTGCGTTCGGCTAAGGCGCGGTCGGCTTCAGCCTGCTTCACTTCAATCTCGCGCTTTGCTGTTGCACGCATGCGAGCGACCTCAGTGGCTACCGCACCGCGGATGGCACCGGCCTCGCGGACAGCCTCGTCCACCATCTGTTCGGCTTCGGCTTTGGCTTTAGCCATTACCTCGTCATAGTCATTTTTTGATGAGTTGATTATTCGATCAGCTCGACGGTTAGCCTCGGCTACCAGCTGGTCATAGAAGTCTTGGCCGTCACTTTTTTGCTGTTCCACCGCTGAAATCGCAGCGGCAAGCATCGCCTCACGCTCATTTTCGGCATCGGCAACCAGTTTTAGTGCCAATTCCTCGGCAGAGGCCAGTATTTGGGCCGCTTTGGCCCCAACTCCGGCGTAACTTGGGTTTTTGTTCTCGGCAAGCTCGGTTTCTAGAAGAATTAGCCGATTCTGTGCCTCGCGTAACTCCGCAGCCAACTGGCTATTGAGGTTGGTCAGATTGAGCAGTTCACGGCGGAAATCCCTGATACTGTCATCCACGGCTCCACGGTCGTAACCGCGCATAACCACCGGGAATTCGGTCTCTTCGGCTGCCAAGGGGCTCTCCTTAGGGCTTCGGTAGAATAGACGAGTTGTCTTGCTTCCCCCAAGTTTAGCCTGAAAGGAGCCGTATGCGGTTTGTTATAGCCACCGTGCTAATTGCCCTCTCGGCTGCTTTGGTGCTGATCGGGGTAGCTATAAAGGGCCCCTTTGATGACGCCAGCCGGCATCAGGTGGACTTCCAACTAGACTCGGCCTATTCATATGCGGTTATCCCAACTTCAACCCTGACAAAGTTCCCCGGAGAGGTTTCCGTTAGGGCCTCGGGAACTGATGAGATCTTTTACGCCGATGCTAGGCAGCGGGATATTCAGGACTGGATTGGAACTAGCAATTTTGTTCGACTTAATCTGACTAACGCTGATAAGCCAGATGTGACCGTTATTACCGCTGGTGGCGAAAATGCTAACCCAGAAGGTAGCGACATGTGGCGCACTGCTGTGAAGGTGAAGAACAACCTCAACACCAAAGTCGACATGGCAGAAGACACAGCTATTTTGTTGGCCAGCGACGGCTTTAAGCATGCCCCAAAGGACATCTCAGTTATTTGGCAAGTGAATAATCTGATCAACTGGCCTCTTGTGCTGATAATTGGTGGCCTTGTTTTGCTCCTGATCGGCCTTATTTTGAATTTTTGGACGCTACGTAAGATTCGCAAATTGCGCGGTCCACGTCGTCGAATCCCAAAGGCGCCGACTGGACCTAAATATCGCAAACGAATCAAATCTGATGTTCCGGTTCGCGGGAGACGTCGACTTGGTAGAAAAATCGCAATCGTTCCAGCCAGTTTGATCACCCTGTCGCTGCTATCAGGTTGTGCTGGTAACCAACAAGAGGCAGCGCAAACCGAATCTGGTTTACCAAAAGCTGCAACCGTGGTGGTCAATGACGCTCAACTGCAGCGAATCGTGCGTGAAGTTGCCTCAACGGTTAAGAACGCTGATACTAACCGCGATGAACCCCTCCTACTGAGTCGCGTGGCCGGTCCAGCATTGGAGACTAGGAAGATTCAATACTTCCTTCAAACCAAGAACAAGAAGATACCGAAGCTGCCAGATATTGTGGCTAACCCAATCACTGTGGCACTGCCGATGCAACTACCGGCAGAAGAACTTGGCTGGCAGCCTAGAACCATCATGGTTGTTACAAAAACAGAAACCACAACCAGAAATCCGCAGATGCTCGTCCTGCAGCAGGCAACCCCGCGTGAAAATTACAAGCTCTGGTATCTAATTGATCTTCTACCTACCGATTTCTTCCCAGCAGTTGCAGCTCAAGACATTGGCGCAATATCAGTTGATGCCGATAACGAGTATTTAGCTACTAAGCTCAGGGGAATTCCATTTAAGTATGGCGATGTAATCAACAAGGGTTCAGCTAGCAAATTCTTTGACATGTTTGATCTTTCTGCCGACCAGTTCTATGCGGCTAGATCTCAGGACCAGGCTGACAACATTGAAAAGCTGAAGAAGATAAAAGTTGCCATTAGATACCAGCACAGTCTCGGTAACCCGAATATCCTGGGTATGTTGACTCTAGAATCCGGTGGTTTGGTGGCTGTTGCTATGAACGACACTTCGATTATTAGACCTCAGGTCAGAGGTGCCGCGGTATCGGTCACCGAATTAGATCACAAAATTCTTCTGAATGCTCCTGGTTCACCAACCGGCCTCAAGATCGTCTATGAGAACATGATGCTCTTCTACGTACCTGTTGCCGGCTCGGAAGAGAAGATACGCCTAGTTGGTGCATCCCAAGGAATCCTTAGCGTAAAGGCACTGGATTGAGCGAGCTAAATTCTTCCATTCGCGGTGCCGTTGACCTATCAGCGCTTGCCAACAAGGTAGTTAAGGAGAAAATTGACGGGAAAGGCGCAGTAAAGACCGTCACCGTTCCTGCATTTTCGATCGAGCTTTCAGAGCAGTTGGTCCGTTCGGTAATTGAAATATCGAATGTCGTACCTGTGATTGTGAGTTTTTGGGATAGTGCGAGTGCCGAGAGGATCTCGCTAAACAGCAAACTGGAAAAGCTATCTGATAGTTCAGCGGGAACCTGGTTCCTCGCAAAGCTAGACGTCATCGCTCAACCAAAACTTGCCGAGGCTTTTGGAATCAACACCCCAGCTACAGTTGCCATGATTCTCGCTGGTGAGCCGAGACCACTATTCCAAGGAGATCAGTCGGAAACCGATTTGATTACTTTCCTAGACAAATTGATTGAACTGGCCAAAAGCCAAGGCCTAGATGGGCGCCTGGTGGTAGGGGATGTCGCCAGCCAGCCGGAACCACAACTTAGCCCAAATGAGCAGGCGGCCTTGGATGCTATGGAGAACGGTGATTTTGAAAGCGCAGTAGCGATCTATCAGAAGGAACTGCAGGAACGACCAAACGATGAAACTTTGATCGAGCGTTTGGCTCAGGTCAAGCTGGTAGCCAGAACCTATTCGGGAAATCTGGAAGTAGAACTAGCAGCCAACCCTAAGACCCAGGCTGAGCTAACTAGAAAAGCCGATTACCTTTTAGCTATCGGAGATGCTGAGACAGCGTTTAACCTGCTCCTGGATTATTTTGATCAGGCTGAAGATCGCGCTCAGTTGATTAGCCACCTGCTTGAATTATTCAATGCCACGGGCAAGAATCACCCTGCGGTAATTCAGGCTCGTAAGCAATTAGCGGTGAAAATGTTCTAGAGATGGCAATTTATCTTGACTATGCGGCAACCACACCTATCCGCGATGAGGTGCTGGACAGCTACGTTCACTACCTAAAAGAACTAGGTAATCCATCTTCGGTTCACACCTCCGGACAAGCCGTTCGCAAAGCACTTGAAGAAGCAAGAGAGCAGTTAGCTAACTGTTTGGGCTGTAATCGCAGTGAGGTTATCTTCACATCCGGCGGCACGGAGAGCAACAACACGGCCATCAAGGGCTTGTATTGGCAGCGCCGGGAAGAAGACGCCATTCGAAACATCATTATCTCTGCCGGTACCGAGCATCACGCAGTTATAGATCCGATTGAATGGCTAGAAAAGCACGACGGTGCCGAGGTTATCTGGTTGCCGGTGTCAGCAAACGGGGAAGTTGATCTGGAAAAGCTTGCTGAAATTATTGCAACCGAGCACCAGAAGATAGCCCTGATTAGTTTGATGTGGGCAAACAACGAAACCGGCGTGATAACCGATATCGAAAATGTGACCAAACTTGCTGCAAAATATTCGATTCCAGTTCACTCAGATGCCGTGGCAGCTTTTGGCCACACTCCTATTTCATTCAAAGATTCAGGGCTCGCAACCCTTAGCGTCTCCGCCCACAAAGTTGGTGGACCCATCGGTGTTGGTGCACTTATTGTTTCTCGGGCTACCAAACTAGTTTCACTTATTCACGGTGGGGGTCAAGAGCGCGGGCTGCGCTCTGGCACAATGAATGCTCCAGCGGCGAAGGCTTTTGCCCATGCCGCTGAGATTGCAGTTCGAGAACTTCCAGCGGAGGCCACAAGACTCGCTGAACTTAGAGATTATCTAATCGAAGGAGTTTCCAAGGTTACTGAGGTGGCTCAGTTCACTGGAACCTTGACTAATCGTTTACCAAACAACGCGCATTTCATTTTTAAGGGTTGCTCGGGGGATTCGCTACTTTTTCTTTTGGACCAACAGGGCATCGCCGTTTCGACCGGTTCGGCTTGCCAAGCCGGAGTAAATGGACCTAGCCATGTTCTTATTGCCATGGGTAGATCCGAATCGGAAGCCAATGGCTGCCTGCGCATGACCCTAGGTAATAAAACCACCAGGGAAGACATCGATGGTTTTCTTTCTGCCTTACCTGCCGCGGTAACCTCAGCTCTAAAAGCCGGCTTGCCATCATCTGGAGGTAACAAATGAAGGTCCTCGCCGCTATGAGCGGTGGCGTAGACAGTGCGGTTGCCGCTGCAAGGGCAGTGGAAGCAGGTCACGAGGTTGTTGGTGTTCATCTAGCTTTGTCTCGCATGCCCGGTACTTTACGCACCGGTTCCAGAGGCTGCTGCACTATCGAAGACAGCATGGATGCGCAGCGCGCAGCAAATGTTTTAGGTATTCCCTTTTATGTTTGGGATTTCAGCGAGAAATTTAAGTTAGAAGTAGTAGACGACTTTATCGCCGAGTATGAATCTGGAAGAACTCCTAATCCCTGTATGCGCTGCAATGAAAGAATCAAGTTTGCCGCGCTCTTGGAAAAAGGTTTAGCTTTAGGCTTTGATGCAATCTGCACCGGTCACTACGCAAGTATCTTGGAAGATTCTGAAGGTAACCTTGAGCTTCACCGCTCTGAAGCGCTAGCTAAAGATCAAAGCTATGTTTTAGGAGTGCTGACCGCAGAGCAGCTGAAACACTCGATGTTTCCACTGGGACATACCGCCAGTAAAGATTTGATTAGAAAAGAAGCTGCCGAACGTGGATTATCGGTTGCAGCTAAACCAGACTCCTATGACATCTGCTTTATCCCAGAGGGGGACACCCAGGACTGGTTGGCCGATCGTCTGGGTAGCACCGCCGGTGAGATTGTTGACATGGACGGTAACGTTCTGGGAAGTCATCAGGGAGCGCACGGCTTCACAGTGGGACAGCGCAAAGGACTGCAACTTGGCAGACCAGCTAGCGATGGTAAACCAAGATATGTTTTGGCGGTTGATGTGAAAAGTAATCGAGTTGTAGTTGGGCCAGCAGCAGCGCTGGCAGTAAAGGAACTTTCCGGCAAGAAATTTAGCTGGTGCGGTAAGCCAAAGCCCGATGCCAGTGAATTCTTTGCGGCCCATGTTCAAGTAAGAGCTCACGGCGAGCAAGTTCCATGCCAGGTTTCGGTTACCGAAAATGAAATGGTAATTCGTTTGGATGAGCCAATCCTCGGGGTCGCCCCAGGTCAGACCGCAGTGATTTATCTTGGCACTCGGGTTCTAGCCCAGACCACCATTGACGCAACAGTGTCAGCCGTGAGCGAGTTCTCAACAGCCTCGGCGAGCATCGAATAAACCGAAGCGGCTCAAAATAGGCTTATAAGGTGCCCACTCCCGCTGAACGAATAGCTTTTCTGGTCGATGAGATTAATCGACACCGTCGCGCTTACTACCAGGAAAACTCAATTCTGATCAGCGATGCCGAGTATGACAAGCTAATGAAAGAGCTTGAATTACTTGAAGCTAAACACCCAGAACTAATTACCGGAGATTCACCAACTCAAAGCGTAGGCGGTTCGGCAAATGAGGCTTTCGCACCGGTAGAGCATCTAGAGCGCATGTGGTCGCTAGATAATGCCTTTGATGAAACCGAGTTGAAGGCTTGGGCCAATCGAGTTGGTACCACTAGGTTTCTGTGTGAACTAAAAATAGATGGTTTGGCAATTAACTTGCGCTATCAAAATGGAGTTCTCATCTCGGCTGCGACAAGGGGAGACGGTGTGGTCGGTGAGGATGTGACCAATAACGTCAAGACCATAAAGCAGATTCCCCATAAGCTAACCGGTAAAAACATCCCGCCGGTTGTTGAGGTGCGTGGCGAAATATTTTTCGCAGTTGCCGATTTTGACAAGCTAAATGCCGGTCTAGTGGCTTCCGGCAAAGCACCTTTTGCAAATCCAAGAAACTCAGCCAGTGGATCACTTAGACAAAAAGATTCAGCAGTTACTGCTTCAAGGCCGCTACAGATGTTGGTGCACGGCATCGGTGCTTGGCCAGATGCCCCTTTTCGCTACCAGAGCGAACTGTATGAATTGCTCAAAAGTTGGGGATTACCGACTTCATCGAGATACAAGGTAGTTGAAGGTATCGATGAGGTAAGTAAATACATAGCTAACTTTAAAGAACATCGCCATGATCTGGAACACGAGATAGACGGCGTTGTAGTGAAAGTCGATTCGCTCAGTGAACAAAAAGAGCTTGGTTTCACGGCAAGAGCCCCGCGTTGGGCAGTTGCTTATAAATATCCGCCCGAACAGGTAAACACCAAACTGCTGGACATAAGAGTTTCCATCGGCAGAACTGGCAGGGCAACACCTTACGCTGTTGTTGAACCGGTGAAAGTCGCTGGTTCAACTATCGAGTTCGCTACCTTGCATAATCAGGACGTGGTTAAGGCTAAAGGCGTGCTAATCGGTGACACGGTGGTAATTCGCAAGGCCGGTGATGTGATACCTGAAATCCTTGGCCCAGTGGTTGAACTTAGAACTGGGGCTGAAAAGCCTTTTGTAATGCCAAAGGTCTGTCCGGATTGTGGGGCAAAACTAGCTCCAGCTTCCGAAGGCGATGTCGATCTGCGATGCCAGAACAATGAGAACTGCCCGGCTCAGTTACGTGAACGAGTTGCCTATATAGGTTCTCGATCGGTGCTTGATATCGAGGCGCTGGGCTATGTTGCTGCGGTTGCCCTTACCCAGCCGGTGGAGCCGAAAAAGGCACCACTTCGCTCTGAAGCTGATTTGTTCAACCTGACCATGGATCAACTTCTGCCAATCAAGGCTTATGTGTTAGACCCCGACACCGGTCTACCTAAATTAGATGAAGAGGGTAAACCTAAAATCGTCGCCTTCTTTAGTAAGCAGGACAAACAGAAGGGCTTAGTCCCAGCCGAAGTTGCCATCAAACTTCTAAAAAACATCGATGAGGCAAAAACTAGACCGCTGTGGCGAATCTTGGTTGCGCTGTCTATCCGTCATGTCGGTCCTGTTGCGGCTAGAGCTCTTGCTAATCACTTTGGCTCTATAGACCGAATCTTTGCTGCCAGTGAGGATGAGCTTTCGGAAGTTGATGGGGTAGGGCCAATTCTTGCCAAATCGCTAAAGGATTGGATTCAGGTCGATTGGCACAAAAACCTTATTGAGTCTTGGCGGGCATCCGGGGTATTGCTAGAAATTCCCGATCACCTAGGTCCTGGCTCGAAAACTTCTGGCGACGGGGTTTTTAGCGGTTTGAGTATTGTCGTCACCGGAACTCTTGCGAACTACACTCGTGAACAAATCGAAGAATTGATTATTACTAACGGAGGCAAGGCAGCATCGAGTGTTTCGAAAAACACCGCGTTTGTGGTTGCTGGAGCAAACGCAGGTTCTAAGCTCTCGAAAGCGGAAGCACTCGGCGTTCCTGTTATTTCGGAAGAAGAGTTTGCTAAAAAACTAGCTAACTAGTTGTTGTTTACGTCTGCCTCGTCTGCTGAGACCATGCTCTCGGTGGACATAAGTTTGCCCATCGAGTCGAGGAAGTCGGCAACTTCTTCGCGTTCTTCGGAAAGACGGTTGAGGCGTTCCCTAGCATCTTTTATGGCATTTTCGGCATAGCCTTGAGCTTTTCTGGCAAGCACTTCAGCACGGCGACGAGAGGTGTTAATTAGCTCGGTTGCTCGACGCTGCGAATCTTCCAGGATCTGGTCTCTGGTGTTTCTGGCATCACGGGAAACGCGCTCTGCTTCAGCCAAAATTTCTGCGGCACGAGCAGAAGAGTCGGCCAAAGTGCGGCTGGCTTCTTCGGTAACAGCCTGAGCCTGAGCAACAGCGGCCTGATAAATTCTTAGCGCCTCCTGCTCCGCTTCATCACGCTTGGCTTTTAGCTCTGCCTCTAGGTCAACTCTCGCCTGGGCAGTTCGCTGGCTTAATTCATTGGCGTGGGCTCTAGCCTCTTCGGTCTCACGGTGAACCTGGGCACGCAGTTCAGCGGCATAGCGTTCGCCATCAGATTTGATTGCGCCAGCTTCTCGCTGAGCGGTAGCGATCTTCTCGCTTGCTTCGGCAGCCGCTGCTGCAGCGACGTTCAATAGCTCTGCTTGCTTACGGTCAGATTCGAGTCTGGCCTCCTCCATACGGATTTCGGCTTCTTGAACTACTCGATCGGCCTTATCTTTGGCTGTGCGCTTTAGTAGGTCAACTTCACCTTTGGCCTCTTCACGGATACGCAGGGCATCCTGACCGGCATCGGCAATCATCTTCTTGGCTTGTTCTTCGGCAAGTCTTAGGGTTTGTTCAAATTGGGCACCGAGGGCGGCATAACCGTTGGGGCCACCTTTTTTGACCTGCTCCTTGAGGTTTTCAACCTCGGCCTTCAGGATCGATATTTCCTGGGCTGCACCTTCGTTATAACTGGTTAGATGCTCAATTTCTAGACGCATTTCATCGAGGGTCTTATCGACCTGCTCGCGGTCATAACCGCGCATCACAATGTCAAAGTTCTCTTCTTCGGCCATCTAGCTTTCTCCTGAAAATACCTGTTGCCGGCTCTGGGCAACTATGTAAGTTTAGCCCAGTAAAAGGATTGCTGTCAGCCCCGATATACTTGTTTTATCTAGTCCTAAGGAAAACAATGTCCGAGATAACCCCTGATTTGGTGCGTCATTTGGCCGGTTTAGCCAGAATTGACCTAACTGAAGCCGAGTTAGTTCGCTTCACCGAACAACTGAGCGTAATTGTCGATTCGGTAGCCAAAATCTCCAACATTGTTGATGAGAGCACCCCGGCCACAAGCCACCCGATCCCGCTGAGCAATGTATTCCGCGAAGATGAGGTTTTGCCGTCTCTAACCCAGGAGCAGGCTCTTTCTGGTGCCCCGGATAGCGCTCAGGGAAGATTCCGCGTCGCTGCGATTTTGGATGAGGAGTAAAAATGTCTGAACTCATCAAAAAAACTGCGGCGGAGCTAGTTGAACTGATGGCCACAGGTGAAGCTTCATCGGTTGAGATTACCAAGGCTCACCTAGATCAAATTGAAAAAGTTGACGGAGCAATTCACTCGTTTTTAGTAGTCAATGCAGAAAGCGCGCTGGCAACTGCAAAGGAAGTTGACCAAAGACGTCAGGCGGGGGAGAAGCTACCAAAGTTAGCTGGATTACCGATTGCTGTTAAAGACAACCTGACCACTACCGATGCACCCACCACAGCAGGATCCAAGATTCTTGAAGGCTGGATTCCACCATACGATGCGACTGTAGTTACCAAGCTGCGCCAAGAACTTATGCCGATTCTTGGTAAGACCAACCTCGATGAGTTTGCCATGGGATCATCAACTGAGTTTTCAGCCTACGGTCCTTCGAAAAACCCCTGGGATCTAGCCAGAACTCCAGGTGGTTCAGGTGGTGGCTCATCATCGGTCATCTCCTCTTTCCAAGCACCTTTGGCAATCGGTTCCGATACCGGTGGTTCAATTCGATTCCCAGCAGCTGTTACTGGAACAGTTGGAATCAAACCAACCTACGGGGCAATATCTCGATACGGTCTCATCGCTCTTGCCTCATCGCTAGACCAGATTGGTCCGGTGGCTAGAAACGTTTTGGATGCCGCACTGCTGCAGGATGTGATTGCAGGGCACGATCCAAATGACAGCACCTCGCTGCCAGATTCTCTAGGTTCCATGGTTGAAGCGGCAAGAAGTGGCTCGCTAAAAGGAAAGAAGTTTGGACTAATCAAACAACTGTCTGGCGAGGGTTTCCAGCAGGGGGTTAGAAATCGTTTTGCCGAGGCACTAAAACTAATCACCGAAGCCGGTGGTGAAATTGTTGAGGTTGATTGCCCAAGCTTTGAATATGCAATTGATGCCTACTACCTAATTCTGCCAGCCGAAGCTTCGAGCAACCTAGCAAAATTCGATTCGGTGCGCTTTGGCATGAGGCAAACTCCTGAGGGTAATCCAACCATCGAGCGGGTAATGGCTGCAACTCGTGAGGCTGGCTTTGGACCTGAAGTTAAGCGCCGCATTATTCTCGGCACCTACGCTCTATCGGCCGGATCTTTCGATAAGTTCTACGGTGCAGCGCAAAAGGTTAGAACACTGATTCAACGTGATTTTGCTAATGCATTTAGTAAGGCTGATGTTTTGATTTCACCTACCGCACCTACCACAGCGTTTAAGTTTGGGGAAAAGGTAGCCGACCCGCTAGCGATGTATTTGAATGACATCGCAACAATTCCGGCAAACCTAGCTGGCCTTCCTGGTATCTCGGTTCCAATCGGTTTAGCCGATGAAGACAACCTTCCGGTTGGTATCCAGATGCTCTCACCGAGCTACCAAGACTCTTTACTCTATTCAGTCGGTGCCGCACTAGAAGGCATCCTCGAAGGCATCTGGGGTAAGCGAATGATTGATTTTGCTCCGAAGTTGGAGGTGAACTAATGGCTAAAGCTAACCTGATGGATTACGAAAAAGCAATTGAGCTTTTTGAAGTCGTTATTGGTTTGGAAGTTCACGTTGAGTTGAACACCAAAACCAAAATGTTCTGCGGTTGCAAGAACGATTTCGGCGACGAGCCAAACACCAATGTTTGCCCCGTTTGCCTAGGTTTACCAGGATCGCTTCCTGCGGTGAACCGCAAGGCAGTTGAATCTTCAATCTCGATCGGGCTTGCCCTCGGTTGCCAGATTGCACCGACCGGAAGATTTGCCCGAAAGAACTATTTCTATCCAGATCTCGCCAAGAACTTCCAAACCTCGCAGTATGACGAACCAATCGCTTTTGGCGGAGCCCTGGATGTTGAGGTGCCTAGCGGCAAGGTGTTCACCGTTCAGATTGAGCGAGCACACATGGAAGAAGATGCCGGAAAGCTAACTCACATCGGTGGAGCTACCGGGCGAATCCACGGTGCGGAATACTCTCTGGTTGATTACAACCGAGCCGGTGTCCCTCTAGTTGAAATAGTCACCAAGCCGGTTTTTGGTGCAGGTGCTGAAGCTCCGGAACTAGCGGCAGCCTATGTCAGATCAATTAGAGAGATTGTCAAGGCACTGGGAGTCAGCGATGCCCGTATGGAGCGAGGCAATGTTAGATGCGATGCCAACGTGTCGCTTAGACCGAAAGGTCAGGAAAAGCTTGGCACCAGAACCGAAACCAAGAATGTGAATAGCCTGCGGAGCATCGAACGAGCCGTGCGCTACGAGATTCAGCGCCAAGCGCAAATTCTTGCCGATGGTGGATCAATTACACAGGAGACTCGCCACTGGCACGAGGACAAGGGTGCAACCAGTGCCGGTCGACCAAAGTCAGATGCCGATGACTATCGTTATTTCCCTGAGCCTGACCTAGTGCCAGTAAAGCCAAGTGAAGAACTGATCGAGAATTTACGAGCAGCGCTTCCTGAGAATCCAGCGGAAAAGCGCAAGCGTCTTGCCGCCGAGTGGGGTTTTGCTGAAATGGAATTCAGAGACGTAGTCAACGCCGGCTTACTCGATTACATCGAGGAAGCCGTTGCCGCAGGAGCTAAGCCTCAGGCTGCCAGAAAATGGTATACCGGTGAGATTGCTCGTATCGCCAACAGTGAAGACAAAGACGTTTCAGAGATTAATATCACTCCAGCGCAAGTTGCTGAGCTAGCCAACCTGGTTGAGCAGGGTCGAATCAACGACCGTATCGCTAGAACAGTACTTGCTGAGGTTCTAGCCGGTAAGGGTTCCCCAGAGGAAATAGTTAAATCCCAAGGACTTGAAGTAGTTTCTGATGACGGCGCACTCATTGCAGCAATTGATGAAGCTTTAGCGAAGCAGCCTGATGTTCTGGAGAAGATCCGTGAAGGTAAGGTTCAAGCAGCGGGTGCAGTTATTGGCGCAGTGATGCAGGCTATGAAGGGTCAAGCCGATGCGGCCCGTGTTAGAGAACTAGTTTTGGAAAGAGCAAGTAAGAACTAGCCGTGCAGCGGTCTTACTTCAACTCTTCGATTACAGGCTTTAGAACCTAACTTAGCTAGCTGAATTGCTTGGTCTTTGTTTTCTGCTTTGATAATCCAGAAACCTGAAACATAAGTTTCTTCTTTGTAGAGCGGACCAGCAGTTAGCTCATCTTTAGCTAAGCGATTATCGATAACCACGGCCTCTTCGGGATCTGAGATACCGTTGGCATAAACCCAGTGCCCATTTTGCTGCAGCATTTCATTGAAAGCATCTATCTCGGCGATTTCGTCGCCTGATGCTGATCCGGTTTTGCTGTCTAGAACGTTTAGTAGAAACTGTTTCATGTTTTGTCCTGAAGGCTAATGGGGTGAGTAACGGGACTTGAACCCGCGACATCCTGGACCACAACCAGGCGCTCTACCAGCTGAGCTATACCCACCATGGCTTCAAAAGAAGCAACCTCTAGAGTTTATCAGTCTTCAGGCGTAGGGCTAGAGGCTTCAACAGGCGACAAGGAAGCCTCAGCCACAAAGACGCTCCTCCGGTAGTGGCGGAGCTCCTCAATAGACTCAAGAATGTCAGCGAGAGCTCGGTGGCCACCTTCTTTTTTAGGAGCTTGGAAGTATGCTCGTGGAAACCAGCGCTTAGCCAGTTCCTTAATGGTGGAAACATCGATGTTGCGGTAGTGCAGGTGGGCATCTAGTTCAGGCATGTAGCGGGCTATGAACATGCGGTCGGTGCCAATGGTGTTTCCAGCAAGTGGGGCCACATTGGCAGTTGGCACAAACTTCTTGATGTATTCCAAAACCTTGGCTTCGGCATCCTTTAGTTCTAAACCCTTGCTGAATTCATTTATCAAACCTGAGGTGGTGTGCATGTTTCGAACATACTCACCCATACCGGCTAGGGAATCTTCTCGAGGCTTGATAACCAGATCCAAACCAGGATCAACCACATTCAGCTGGATGTCGGTGATCACAACAGCTATTTCAACTAGGCAATCTTTTTCCGGATTTAGACCGGTCATCTCGCAGTCAATCCAGATTAGATACTCGGGGATATTCATCATTCACTCAACTTAGCTCTGCCTACTGACAGGTAAATTCTAGTCTTTAGGCTTGAGCCTTCTTGAGAGCGCGACGTTCTTTTCTGTCTTCGGTTAGACGGTAGAGAACAGGCACAATCACAAGTGTGAGCACAGTTGATGAGAACAATCCACCCACAACAACTATTCCCAGAGGCTGGGAAATGAATCCACCCGAACCGGTGATGCCAAGAACCAGCGGTGTTAGTGCACCGATGGTAGCCAGCGCGGTCATCAGGATTGGTCTTAGACGCTGTCTTGCACCATCCATAATTGCTTCCTCAAGCGGAACTCCCTGAGCGCGATACTGATTGATTAGGTCAATCAGAACAATAGCGTTGGTTACCACGATACCTACCAATAGCAACATACCGATTAGCGCTGGTAAACCAAGAGCGGTGTTGGTGATCAGAAGCGCTACGAATGCACCGGTTGCAGCAAACGGAATAGAAATGAGTAGCACCAGCGGTTGCATCAACGATCTAAAGGTTGCCACCATGATTAGGTAAACAATACAGATGGCCGCAAGCAGTGCTAGGAACAATTGGTTGAATGACTCGGCCTGGTCTGCTGAGATTCCGCCAAGAGGTAGTAGTGATGTTCCAAGCGGCATGTCGTTTTTGATCTTGTCCAATTCCGCAACCACGTTCACGGTGATTGTGGTCAAGCTGGCATCTGCGTCAGGAGTTAGTGAAACAGTTGCTGCTCGGTCACCATCCTTGGTGGTTACCTTGGTTGGCACAAGGGCAACCTCAACATCAGCAAGGCTGGTCAGCGGTCGCATGCCGGTCATAGTTGGAATCATGATGGCTTTGACCTCATCGATGGTTTCCGGAACGTTATTGGATTTGACGTAGATGGACGTCGACTTGCTATCGATGTTGATGGTGCCGATGGCCTGCGGGCTCATCGCGCTGGATACCATTCCGGCGATAGCGATCTCGCTAAGTCCCACCTGAGCGGCAGCTCTGCGATCAACCGTTACTTTAAGTGTGCGCTGCTTCTCGCTAAGGGTGGTTGTGATTTCAGGGCTAACGTTTTCAATCTTGCCCTTTAGTGCACCAACCACTTTTTCGATGCCAGCACGAAGTTGACTGTCAGTTTTAGCAGTGACTGTCACATCGATGGTTCCCGACGATCCAAAAGACTGTCCGCTTTCGAACTTAGCCTTCCACTTCTTTGGCAAGGTGGCGAACTTCTTGTTCATCTCAGCCTGGAAGCTCTCACCATTTACACCTTCCTTAGTGGTTACCTGGAACTGGATACCGCCCGCGGTTTGACCGAAGGCCACTCTCGAGTCATTTGAACCAATAGTGGTGGTGATGGCCTCGGTGTCTCCGGTTTCCAGAAGTTGTTTTTCAACTTCCTTGGCAGCTGTTGACTTGTCCTCAAGTGAACTACCTAGTGGCACGGTAAGTGCGATAGCAAAGCTGTTTGATCCAGAGTTACCGATGAAGTTGGTCTTTAGGAACGGGGTGAGGCCAAAGGTGAAGATTAGAACAATAAATGCTGAAACCAAGGTGATTACCGGTCTCTTTTGCGTTTGCCTTAGTACCGGTAGGTAGGCGCGCTGCAGAAGTGACTTGCGCTCACGCTCGTTTTCTTCCGCGCGAATCTTCTCGGTCTGCTTCTTTAGCTGGGCTTCAGTTAGCTTTCCTAGAGCGTGCTTGCTCTTTAGGAACCAGTAGGCGATTACCGGAACTATGGTCAGTGAGACCAGTAGTGATGCGATAAGCGCTAGAGCAAAAGTTAGCGCGAATGGCCTAAATAACTGGCCGACCAATCCGCCAACACCGGCGATAGGTAAGAACACCGCCACTGTGGTTAGGGTGGCGGCGGTGATTGCCCCGGCCACTTCTCGAACCGCGTTGAGGATTGCTTCAAGCTTTTCCTCGCCATAAGAAAGGTGACGGTTAATGTTTTCAATAACCACAATTGAGTCGTCAACAACACGACCAATCGCAATAGTCAAAGCGCTCAGTGTAAATAGGTTTAGTGAATAGCCAAAGCCGGATAGACCGATAAAGGCCACCAGCAGTGATGTTGGGATGGAGATAGCTGTCACCAGGGTTGAGCGCCAGGAGGTGAGGAAGATCAAAATGATGATGATGGCAAAGCTAAGGCCAAGTCCACCTTCTTTTACTAGGTCTTCAATTGACTTTTTGATAAAAGGCGCCTGGTTGAAAGTTTCCTTGACGGTAACCTTGCCACCAAGTTTCTCGACGAGCTCTTTTTCCAGAGGCTTAATTGCCTCTGATATAGATACTGTGTTACCCTCTTGAGTTTTAGTAATTGCGATGGCTAATGACGGCTTACCGTCAACTCGAGAAATAGACGTAATTGGCGCTGGGTCATAGGTGATCTTTGCAACATCACCTAGAGTTAGGTTTGCATTCAGTGGAAGAGATTTCAACGCTTCGATTGATTCAACCGGTGAGCCAACTTCTACCGTAATCTGGCCTTCACTGTCTTCTAGAGTTCCGGCGGGCACTACAAAACCATTAGTTTTTAGTGCAGTTTGAATAGATTGGGCATTCAGACCTGAAGTTGCCATCAGGAACTGGTTGATTTCAAGATTTACACGGTATTCCTGAATACCGCCGATCTGAACATCTCTTACCCCTGGCACTTTCTTAAACAGGGTTGTTGCAACATCAGGCAGTAACTTACTGATTTCTGCAGTTTGATCTGCTGGTGGAGTGACACTCAAGATCACTACTGGAATAGTCTCTAGACCACCGCTAAATACCTTAGGTGAGGCTGCATCAGGAAGATTGGCTTTCACCGAGTCAACAGCGTTGTTTAGAAGTTCAGTTACCTTTGCGCTGGTAGTTCCAAACTCAAATGTAACCCGCACAGTTGAAAGGTTGCTCTGGCTAGTTGATGAGGTAGTGGTTACACCTTCAAGAGTTGAAATAGCACTTTCAAGTACCCGGCTAACTTGTGTGTCTACAACCTCAGGTGAGGCACCCGGATAGCTGGTAACTACTGCAGCCTGTGGGAATTCAAGAGAAGGGAACAATTCCTGCTTCAGCTGGCTGACCGAGATTAGACCAAATAAAGCCAAAATCACTGTTACTAGGGCAATTACCGAACGGTTAGCCAGGGACAATCTTGAAAGGCGGAACATTAGAACTCCGATTACATAGCGTTAGAGGGGATTACTCAAAGACTACCAGAGTCCAGCGATGCTCTTTTTGCTCTAAAATGGCAAGGTATGCCCTCGTAGCTCAGTGGATAGAGCAAGAGCCTTCTAATCTCTTGGTCGTAGGTTCGATTCCTACCGAGGGCGCTTTACTTATAGACCTTTTCTAGGGCTAGGTTTAGGGCATCACGCATCTCTGAGGAGCTCAACTGGTCCTCGTAAACCGAAAGCCTGATGACAATTAGATACTTGCCATCGGCAACAATCACGGATGATGATTTGTTGTCCAAGAAATCATAATCAAAATCGGTGCTTGACCAGTCGGTGTTTTCTTCAAAGTAAGCGGAGTTAGGAGTAGCCTTGCCTAACTTGTCTGCGCTAGTGCTCAGATTTTCAAACGTGGTAGAGATGTTATCTGAATCGTAGTCACAACCCGGGTCTTCATAACCGTCTTTTACCAACTGGATAATTTCGGTCGGGATCGCATCTGATTCGAACTCAATGATGTCCTCGTTGAAGTAGATGTTTTCACCGGTCAGATCTTTGCTGGCAAGCAGTGTTCCTTGATCCTGAATCCTTGATGAAATGTCCCCATCTTCGCTGCAGTCTTCTGTTCCTGCGGAGAACACGACCCAGGCAGTTGCTTCCATGATTGTTGTGGGCTCATCTGGTATTTCCACACTAAAACTAAAGTCTGCTTTGTCTGCGAGGCGATCCTCAGCTTCAGCTTTAGTAAGTTTCAAGCCCTTTGGGCTAAGAATTACAGCTACAACGAGAACGATTACTGCGACAGCTGATCCGCTAATTATCAAAAGATTGCGCAGCTTATTGTTCTTTGGAGGAATAGGTTGAGGATCTGGGCTGGCGACTTCAGGCTGCTCTGCAACCTTTTTTGCAGCCTTAACTTTTTCCATTTTTGTGCCACAAGACACACAAAAGTTAGCTTCACCAGTTTGTTCCGTGCCACATTTACTGCAAAATGCCATTTTCTATTCCGTTCCCAATTAAAGTTCGTTTTGGCAAGCCTAGTTGTGAGAAGTGGCAGACCAGCCTTAATTTAGGTATTTCTTATAACGATTCTGATGTTTTTCTTGGACGGTTTATGCAGTAAATAGCCACTAAGTTGTCTTAGATTAGTTACAACTACCTATCTGGGGGATTCAGTGCAAAAAATGCGTCGGGGACTGGTCACAGCAGCAAGTCTTATATTTTTGAGCCTTTTGGCTGGTTCTGCAGGCGGTAATGGCGATGCTAAACCAGACTCAATTTCGATTCCAACCCCCTCTGGTAAGCCAGTTGAGTATCTTGGCGAAGCTAAGACTGATATGGATCTGCTCATGGACATCCAAACCGCAGATCCAGATAGTGGTTGGGTCCAAGACACTAGTGGGGAAGGCTTCTCTGCAGCCACTAGTTCTTTCAAGTCCAAGGATTTTTGTTACCTATACACCTTTCCATCATTCCAAGAGGCTGTGAACAATGATTCTGGAGCCTACGGAGACTCTTGGACTTTGCTTGGACGCTACTTTCAACTAGGTCTGATCATGCTTGATCGAGCCGACTGTGCGACAAAACTGAACCAGGTGATCAGCTTTCCAGCTCAACCGTCTGGGGGTGCTGAGTTAGAAGTCCTAAAGCCAAGTAAAGAGACAATCAACGATTGCTTGGTCAGGCACGCTAGTTGTCTCTTAGACGAAGGTGTTCAGTTCCCCTCTGAATCGACTTCTTTCTATAAGCGTCCACTAAAGGAACTCTATTTATTAGCAGAGGCCGGTTTCTGTCAGGTACCTCTAGAACGTCCAATTGACACTGTGAATCCAGGTGGTCTGGATAGCTGTGAGCTTGCCAGCGATAAAGGGGGCTCTGGCTACGAAACTCTCATTTCTCAAGAAGCTAGAGACTCTTCTATTCTTCGAATAGCGGCTAGGACACCGAAGGATCTAGAACAGGATACCTACGGCAAGTATTTGATTTACGGTGATGGCTGGGCAATCTACATGTATGAATCAACTGAAAAGCAGAAACAGCTTTTTATTGACATGCAAAAAGTAGTCAAAGGGACTCTCGTAGCCAGATACTAAAATCTAGAGCGCTTTGAGGATATCTTCGACACGTTCCTTAGCATCACCAAAGAGCATGGCCGCATTTTCTCTAAAGAAAAGTGGGTTTTGCACACCGGCATAACCTGAAGCCATCGAGCGCTTAAAGACAATCACATTCTCAGCTTCCCAAACCTTTAGAACCGGCATGCCAGCGATTGGGCTACCTGGGTCTTCGGTGGCTGCTGGGTTAACTGTGTCGTTAGCTCCGATAACCAAAACTACTGAGGTGCTGGCAAAGTCGTCGTTGATCTCATCCATCTCGTCGACAATGTCATACGGCACTTTCGCTTCAGCAAGGAGAACATTCATGTGTCCTGGCAATCTTCCGGCTACCGGGTGGATGCCGAATCTAACAGCGACACCTTTATCGCGCAGCCTTGAAGCCAATTCGGCAACCGGGTATTGGGCCTGAGCAACTGCCATTCCATAGCCTGGGGTGATAATCACTGATGTTGCATTCTTTAGAAGCTCGGCTACCGCTGCTGCGTCCACCTCGCGGTATTCGCCAAGTTCCTCATCTTTAGCACTTGGTGCTTCGATTCCAAAACCACCGGCAATAACCGAGATAAATGATCGGTTCATCGCCTTACACATAATGTATGAAAGGTAAGCACCAGATGAACCAACAAGTGCTCCGGTGACAATCAACAGATCATTACTGAGTAGGAATCCAGCTGCCGCTGCTGCCCAACCTGAATAGCTGTTCAGCATAGAAACAACAACCGGCATGTCGCCTCCACCGATTGAGGCAACAAGGTGCCAACCGAGGGCTAGAGCCAAAACTGTTACAGCAATTAGTAGTGACAGCTCTGGAGTCATTACATACCAAACTGTCAGGGCAACAAAGCCGACTAGTGCGCCAACATTTAGAAAGTTCTTGCCAGGCAGCATCAGCGGCTTAGATGAAATCTTGGCCGATAGCTTTAGGTAGGCAACAATCGAACCGGTGAAGGTGACCGCACCGATAAACACTCCGATAAATATTTCTGCGTGGTGAACACCCTTGAGTGCTTCCGGTGTCCCGGTGTCATAGAGGGCTCCGTTCCAGCCAATAAACACTGCTGCCAGACCGACGAAGCTGTGAAGGATGGCAATCAGTTCTGGCATGCCGGTCATCTCGACCACCTTCGCCCGCCAGAGACCGATGCTGGCACCGATAACCAAACCAACAAGTAGGAAGACCAGGCCAAGTTGAGCCGAAGGCTCACCCCAGCCATTGCTGACAGTCAGAAGCCCGGTTGCAGTTAGGGCTAGAACCATTCCAGACATTCCATAAATCACGCCACCTCTTGAGGTTTCGTGCTTACTCAGACCGGCCAGGCTCATGATAAATAGCAGCGAGGCCACGATGTAGCTGGCAGTTGAGATCTCAGGGGCAAAATCAAATAGTGCGTTCATGGTTATTTGCCTCCCTTAGAGAACATCTTCAGCATTCGTCTGGTTACCGCAAAACCTCCGAAGATGTTGATGC
>CAYUBJ010000019.1:0-21589 GCA_964443065.1 uncultured Rhodoluna sp. | reverse complement strand
AATTCGTTGTTCTTGATCTCTGCAGGTACAGCGATCTTCATGATTCTCCTCTGGGCTAAGGCTTCTTTGCCTCACCAGAATCGAGAATACCAGACGGAATTCAAGGCTTCAGGAAGCCCTCAGAAACCTTGGGCAAATATGGGGTTTTTCCCTTTATTGGCGGGATTTTATGGCAGTATTTTTATCAATGCGTTCTTTCGCGCAGTCGGTGTGACGTTGGCCGTCTGACGGCCCCTCTCTATAAGGAGCAAGTGGTTATGAACCAAAACCTTCCAGAAGACCCGCAACTACGCGAAATGGTCAAAGCTGCACTAAAGCATCAGGTAACTCGTCGAGCTGTGCTCGGTGGTGCGATGGCAACATCGGCAGCTGCACTGTTGGCTGCATGTGCTCCGGGTGGTTCTAATGAACTAAAACCGGCAAAGGATGTTAGCGATTCAGATCCAACACTTATTTGGAGCAACTGGTCTTTGTATATCGACATCGATGACAACGGTGACTCACCAACTCTGAAGAAGTTTGAGTCCGAGACTGGAATCGCTGTTACCTACCGTGAAGACTTTGATGACAACGACTCCTACTACGGAAAAGTCAAAGACCAATTGGCATTGGGTAAAGACATCGGTGCTGACATAACCTGCCCAACTTCTTGGATGGCGGCCCGTTGGATCAATCTTGGATACTGCCAGACTTTTGACGATGCACAACTTCCAAACAAGAAAAATCTTCAGCCTGCCTACCTAGGTGCAAGTTACGACCCAGAAAGAACCAAGAGCTTGCCTTACCAAGGTATCCTGGCTGGCTTTGCTTTTGACAAGAAGGCATACAAGGATGCGACTGGTCAAGATGAGCCACGTGTGCTTGAAGATCTTTGGAACCCAGCACTTAAAGGTCGCGTCGGCGTTCTAAGCGAAATGCGCGACACTGTTGGAATTGTGCTTATGGATCAGGGTGTGAAGATTGGTGATGCTGACAGCCTTACCGAAGACGCGTTCATGAATGCAATTGATGTGATCTCCGCTAAGGTTAGCGATGGCCAAATTGCCAGAATCAAGGGCAACAGCTACAAAGAAGATCTAGTAAACGGAGACACCATCGTAGCTATCGCATGGTCTGGTGACATCATCCAGCTAAACGCTGAAGCAGGTTATGACCGGTTCGGTTTTGTGCTGCCAGACTCAGGAGGAACTATCTCCGCAGACTGTTTCGTAATTCCGATGGGTGCAACTCACAAGAAGAATGCTGAAAAGCTAATGAACTTCTACTATGACCCATACAACGCTGCTGTTTTGGCGGCGTATGTGAACTACATCACACCAGTTGTTGGGGCCAAGGAAGAGGCAATCAAGCTTGACCCAGCTCTAGCCGAAAACCAGTTGATTTTCCCTTCAGAGGAATTCTTGGCCAAGACCCAAGCATTCCGTGCACTTGAGGGCAAGGAAGAGCAAGCCTTTACAAAGGAATTCCAGAAGATCAAGCTAGGTGCGTAAGTGGCAAAGGAATTTGTTGCCCGCGGTGCTGATTTAGAACTAAAAGGAATACGTAAGGAATTTCCCGGCTTCACTGCAATCGAAAACCTCGATTTGAAAGTGCCGGCCGGTGAATTCTTCGCACTGCTAGGACCATCCGGTTGCGGTAAAACTACTACACTTCGTTTAGTTGCTGGCCTAGAAAGTCCAACCAAGGGCAAGATTTTCATCGGTAAGACTGATGTAACTGAAACCAAGCCCCATGAGCGACCTGTGAACACGGTTTTCCAGTCCTACGCCCTCTTCCCACACATGACCATTTTGGAAAATGTGGCATTTGGCCTTCGTCAAAGAAAAATAGAAGACCCAATTGGTAAAGCGAAGGAAGCTCTGAACCTAGTTCAGCTCGGTCATCTAGCCGAACGCAAACCGCAGCAGCTTTCGGGTGGTCAGCAGCAACGTGTTGCTCTTGCTAGAGCTCTAGTGAATCGCCCGTCGTTGCTGCTACTCGACGAACCACTTGGTGCATTGGATTTGAAGCTACGTCGTGAAATGCAGATTGAACTAAAGGCCATCCAGATGGAAGTGGGGCTAACCTTCCTACACGTTACTCACGACCAAGAAGAGGCCATGGATATGGCTGACACGGTAGCAGTCATGAACCTTGGTCGAATTGAACAGATGGGTGCCCCTGAAGCGCTTTACGATCGCCCAAAGACAGTGTTTGTGGCTAAGTTCCTTGGCCAATCAAACCTTCTCGTCGGTGATGTTAGTTCCACTTCAGCTAATTCGCTGAGTATCGAAGTTGCTGGAAATAAAATCTCAGTTCCGAAGGACCGAGCAGAAAAGCACACTGGAAAAATCGCGATT
The DNA here is from genome assembly GCA_964443065.1 of uncultured Rhodoluna sp. GTDB lineage: Bacteria > Actinomycetota > Actinomycetes > Actinomycetales > Microbacteriaceae > Rhodoluna. The sequence continues at coordinate 19,250 of CAYUBJ010000019.1, read as the reverse complement.
GGCTTCCGACCTGAAAAGGCAACTTTCCACACCAAAAAGCCTTCAGCGAGTTCCAACTTAAACATCATTGGACCTGGAGAAATTGTGGACATCCGGTTCACCGGTGTTAGCAACCAGTATCTGATTGAAGTTCCAAACTTGGGAGACATCACTGTATTCGCGCAAAACATGGGTCAATCTCCAGTTATTGAGTTGGGTGAAAAAGTTTGGATCTCCTGGTCGGTAGACCACAGCTTTGGTCTTTCTGACCTTCCAACTGGCAGCGAAACGGACTAGCAAACATGGCTTTTGCGGCGTTCAGTTCAAACGTTAAGGTAGATGCCAAGCCAACAAAGACTGGCAAGGTGGTTATTGCCCTGTTGGCTCCGGGGCTAGCCTACCTAGGTGTGTTTTTCCTAACGCCGCTAATTGCCCTAATCATGGTGTCGCTTCAGGTGCCGGATCCAACTGGTGTTTATGGCAAGTATGTTCCAGCTTTCGAAATCGGCAACTATGCCTACGTGATCAGCGAGTACTTCCCACACATCATTCGTTCCTTCAGCTATGCCTTGATCGCAACACTTTTGGCTCTAGTCATTTCGTATCCTTTGGCTTATTTCATTGGCGTGAAGGCTAGGCCTTGGCCGCTTCTGCAAAAGCTAATGCTGACCTTGGTTATTGCGCCGTTCTTTATTTCTTTCCTACTTAGAACTCTTGCCTGGAAACAGATATTTTCTAACGAATCTTGGATTGTGACCACCCTGCAGCAAATCGGATTTCTCGGACCCGACCAGTATGTAGTTGGAACACCTTTCATGGTGATTTTCGGTCTAACCTACAACTTCATTCCATTTATGACTTTGCCGCTCTACACTTCGTTAGAGCGCCTTGACATTCGCTATCTCGAAGCAGGGGCTGATCTATACGCCTCACCAGCAAAGGTATTCAGGAAAATAACTTTCCCATTGTCATTACCTGGTGTCATTTCTGGAACGCTACTTACCTTTATTCCAATCGCCGGTGACTATATCAACGCATCGGGGGAGTTCCTGGGTTCACCAGAAACCGCAATGCTTGGTAACACAATTGAGGCTAACTTCCTCAGCATCAACGATTACCCATCAGCTTCAGCATTATCGGTGCTACTCATGGGTGCGATTTTGATTTTGGTGACTTTATACGTGAAGCGATCCGGAACGGAGGATCTGCTCTAATGCGTTTTAGCCTAGGTAAGTTCGCCCTCCCGCTTTACTCGATTTTGGCGTTCATCTATATTCTTATTCCGATTGCCTACACATTCGTCTTCTCATTCAATGACAGTTTGAAGACAAACCTAATTTGGCGAGGATTCACTTTTGACAAGTGGCTAAATGTTTGTAGAGATCAAGACGTTTGTGTTGCCTTTAGCAATTCAATTTTGATTGGTGTAATTTCGACGATTTTCGCAACTGCATTGGGTACCGGTATTGCCATTGCACTTGTGCGCTACCGCTTCCGTTTTCGTAGTTCGGTAAATCTTTTGCTCTTTTTACCGATGGCAACTCCAGAAGTTGTGCTCGGTGCGGGACTTGCCTCGCAATTTCTGAGCTTGGGAGTCAACAAGGGAATCGTGACGATCATCCTGGCCCACATCATGTTCTGCCTGTCATTTGTGGTAGTCACTGTAAAGGCAAGAGTTGCAAGCTTAGACCCCGCTCTGGAAGAAGCCGGTCGAGACCTTTATGCCAATCCACGGCAGGTGTTCTGGAAGATTACCTTCCCGCTATTACTGCCTGGAATCGCAGCAGCAGCCTTATTGTCATTCGCCTTGAGCTTTGATGACTTCATCATCACTAACTTCAACGCCGGATCGGATATGACTTTCCCGAAGTATGTCTATACCGCGGCAGCGAAGGGCCTACCAGCTGAAGCAAACGTTATTGGTAGCGCCGTATTCACCCTGGCAATTTTGATAGTTTTGGCTACCCAGATAAACGGGGAAATCAAACGTCGCCGATTATCTAAGCGCTCCTAAGAAAATAGCGAACTGAGCGCTTGTTCGAAATGCTCGGTATGACGAGCAACATCAGTTTCGTTGTGAGCCGGAGACATAAGTGCCATGTTGTGAAAAGGCGTCATTAGAATTCCACGGTTCAGCGCGTGCAGATGCAGATACTGCTGTAGTTCAAAGTCATCCGCATCAGCTGCTTCTCTTCCGTTGTGAGGGGCGGTGGATCGGAACGAGTATTCCGCGCGGCAACCAAGTTGGCTAACCTGCCAACCTGCAGAGTACTTGTCAATTAGTCGTTGAACATCTTCGGTCCAGATTGTGCAGAGCTTCTCCATTTTGTCGAAGGCTTCTGGGGTCAATACCTCGGTTAATGTCGCTCTGATAGCAGCCATGGACAGAGCATTACCGGCAAGGGTTCCACCAACACCACCAACATCAATATGTTCTAGATGCAAACTGTCCTGAACACGTTTAGTTAGTTGTTCAGTCATTCCAAATGCACCAGCTGGAATACCGGCTCCAATAGTCTTTCCAAGGACTACTGCATCTGGGTGAAGATGTCTTCTCCCGGTCATACCGCCGACGCCTTCAGAAAGGGTATGAGTTTCATCATGAATAAGAATCACGTCATATTTAGTACACAATTCTCTAAGACCCTCGAGGTAACCCGGTTCGGGTAGAACAATTCCGATGTTTGTCATGGCGGGCTCAATCAGTAGTGCGGCGACGTCACCAGATTGGAAAGCCCGTTCTGCTGCAGCTAGGTCATTGAACGGAACAACAATTGTGGTCAAGTTTGGATCAACCTGAGGGCCAATGTTATTCTCACGGCTAATTGTTTTGCCATTTTGGTCAAGAACTGCAAAAGTTTCATCTACAGTTCCGTGGTAGCAGTAGTCGTGAACAACAACCTTGCTCTTACCTGTCACATGTCTTGCATAGCGGAGTATGTGTCGATTGGCATCGGTGGCAGTGAGCGTGAACTGCCACTTGGCCACTCCAAACCGTTCCGAGAGAATTGCAGCGGCAACCGCTGCATCTTCGGTTGGGAGCATGAAGGTTATACCTTTATTTAGCTGTTCGGTAATTGCCTTGACTGAAGCATCAGGGGAGTGCCCAACCATTGCTCCAGTGTCGCCAAGGCAGAAATCGACATACTCGATTCCATCGACGTCGATAAAGCGGGATCCTTTAGCGGATGCAACATAAACCGGATGCGGACCTGGCCATTTAGCCATCCAGGACATCGGAACACCAGCCATTAGCGGGCCGACAGCTTTTTGATGGAGCTGCTCAGACTTCGGATGGCTTTGGACGAATCGATTCACTTCCTCGGCAAATAGTTGTGCTAATTTTTCACGGTTCGCGTAGGAGTGCATTCGAATCTTCCTTGATTCTGTTTGATTTGTTGGATACCTAAAGCGTTGAAAGGCCAGCTTCGAGGATGTCCATGGCTTCATTTAGCAGTTCATCGCTAATTGCAAGTGATGGAAGGAAACGAATTACGTTTCCAAAGGTTCCTGCGTTTAGGACAACCACGCCATTTTGATGACAGAACTTCATCACGGTATCAGTGGCTGCAGAATTAGGCTCTCTTGTGCCAGGCTTGACAAATTCAATTGCCAACATGGCTCCACGACCACGAACATCACCGATTACGGCAAACTTCTCTTTCATGGCAAGAAGTCTGGGCTTCAATACTGACTCGATGTGAACAGCTTTTTCTAAAACCCCGCCTGCCTCGATTTGTTTTAGCACAGCAACCGCTGCGGCGGCAGCCACCGGGTTGCCTCCGAAGGTTCCACCAATTCCGCCAGGATGAGAAGAGTCCATGATTTCTGCTCGTCCAGTTACTGCTGAAATTGGCATACCGCCGGCAATACCCTTGGCAATAGTCATGAGATCCGGTTCGAAACCATCTTCATGCTCGGAGGCAAACCATTTACCAGTTCGAGCCATTCCCGCCTGAACCTCGTCGGCGACTAGAACGATGCCATTAGCTTTAGTCCACTGGGATAGTGCCCGGAGAAAACCTGGCGCTGGAACAATGAATCCACCTTCACCCTGAATCGGTTCAATAACCACCGCTGCCAAGTTGTTCGCACCGATGCGCTTTTCCATATAGTTGATCGCTCTGGTGGCCGCTTCCTCACCGGTCATTCCCTCAGGATCGTGGAATGGATAAGACATAGGTACGTGGGTGACACTTCCAGCGAATGGACCAAAACCATCTGCATAGGGCATGTTCTTAAAGTTCATTGCCATGGTCAAGTTAGTGCGTCCGTGGTAGGCGTGATCGAACACCGCAATCTCATTGCGCTTGGTGTATTTTCTAGCAAGCTTGATGGCATTTTCAACTGCTTCTGCACCTGAGTTAAACAGGGCTGACCGCTTGACGAAGTTTCCTGGCATGTGACGGTTCAGAATTTCGCATACTTCAACATACGGAAGGTATGGAGTGACCGTAAAAAGAGTGTGAGTTAGTTTTGCTACCTGTTCGGAAACTGCTTGGACCACAGCTTCGTTAGTATGTCCGATAGTTGTAACACCGATACCCGAACCCAAATCAATAAGTTGGTTACCGTCAACGTCGACCATAATCGCCCCGTGAGCGGAGTCGATGTATACCGGAAGAGTTGTTCCAACGCCGTGTCCAACTTGGTTTAGGCGGTTTTGGTGAAGGGCTTGGGATTTTGGCCCAGGAATGCTGGTAACTAACTTACGTTTCTGTTCAATAGTCATAGTGCAATTCTACCTCGACGGCCTATTTCTTGGCTAAAGCCTGCCAATTAGGTCAAAGATGGCAAGATTGAAGCATGATACGAGTGATAATTCTTGGCAGCACTGGGTCAATTGGAACCCAAGCCTTGGAGATCATTAGAAAACATCCAGACAAGTTCGAAGTTGTTGGGTTATCGGCAAATCGAAACCAAGAATTGCTCGATCAGCAGGCGCAGGCATTTTCCGTCCCTTCTAACCAAGCAGTTATTGGTGCTGATGAAAGCTGTCGACTTATTGAATCGACCGAGGCCGATGTTGTGCTCAATGGAATCACGGGATCTATTGGACTGAAGCCAACTCTTGCAACCCTGCGCTCAGGAAAGCGCTTAGCCTTGGCCAACAAGGAATCGCTTATTGTCGGTGGTCGATTGGTAACCGAAAAGGCAGTACCCGGGCAAATTGTTCCGGTTGACTCTGAGCATTCGGCTCTAGCGCAGTGCCTGTTGGCCGGTAATCGCGGTGAAGTTAAAAAACTAATATTGACTGCATCTGGCGGCCCGTTTCGAGGCTTTAGTTACGAAGAACTTTCGAAGGTAACCCCAGAGCAAGCGCTTCGTCATCCAACCTGGAACATGGGGAAAGTAGTTACCACAAATTCAGCAACCATGGTGAACAAAGGACTTGAGCTAATCGAAGCTCATTTGCTTTTTGGTATCGAATTCGACCGCATAGAAGTGACGGTCCACCCCCAGTCTGTGGTGCATTCAATGGTTGAGTTTGTTGACGGTTCGACTATTGCTCAGTGTTCGCCACCGGATATGAAATTGCCGATCAGTTTGGGAATGACTTGGCCAAATCGGATTGAAGATGTTTCTCTCTCGGTAGATTTCACTAAATCACACACTTGGGTTTTTGAGCCGCTAGATGAGGAAGTTTTCAGGGCGGTCTGGCTCGCAAGACAAGTTGGCCAAAGCGGATCCACCTATCCTGCTGTTTATAACGCCGCAAACGAGGAAGCCGTTGAGGCGTTCCACTCCGGAAGAATAAGTTTCACCAAGATTGTTGAGATGATTGAAGAAACTTTAGCGAGGCACAACGCTGACTCAGATTTAACCTTGGATGGTGTTCTTGAAGCTGAACGTTGGGCTAGAGAAACTGCGAATTCTCTGATTAGTAAACAGTAATAGTGTCTTTTGTCGGACCGCTTAGTTAGGTTAGAGAAATGGAAATACTAAATTCAATTGGCGGCTGGTTACTGATACTTCTTGGGCTAGCTATTTCAATTGGGCTTCATGAACTGGGCCATTTACTACCTGCCAAGAAATTTGGGGTGAAAGTAACCAAGTACATGATTGGGTTCGGTCCAACACTTTTTTCCAGAAAACGCGGCGAAACCGAATACGGAATAAAAGCCATTCCACTTGGTGGTTACATTCAAATGGTTGGCATGCTGCCACCGGGTGAGGAAAGCGGTAAGCAGAGCTCTTGGCGCAAGGCAGTCACCACTATTCGAAACACTGATCAGATTGAAGAAGCGGATAGGGCAAGAGCTTTTTACAACCTCAAGCCTTGGCAAAAGCTAATCATTATGTTCGGCGGCCCATTCGCCAATTTACTCATTGCTTTTGTTCTCACCTTGGTGCTGTTTACAGGTTTTGGGGCAGTAGATCGAACCAATCAGGTTCGCGAAGTGGTTAGTTGTATTCCAACAGCTCAGAATCCAAATTGTGATCAAGTGGGGGAGCCTTCCCCAGCCGTGCTTGCTGGCATAAAGTCCGGTGACAAGATTATTCGTGTTGAAGGCAAGGCGATTACTCGTTGGGCGGATATTGAGCCAATCATAACTAGTCGAGTGAACAGCCAAATTGAAGTTGTAGTCCTTCGAAACGGATCTGAACAAACTCTTCGTGTGACACCGGCACTTCTCAATTTAGATGGTGAGAGCAGAAGTTATCTTGGGGTTTATTTGGAAGTAGCTAGATTCCCACAGAATCCTATTGAGGCAACTGCCAGCCTTGGTTTGATGCTGGCCGGAACAGCAGAGATGATTATCCAACTTCCAGTTCAGGCAGTAAATGCCTTCACCGAGATTTCGCCGGATGCGAATCGTGATTCACAAGGCGCAATTTCGATAGTCGGGTTGGGTCAATTATCGGGTTCATTGGTTGGTAGCAGCGATCTAAGTCTTGAAGACAAGGTGCTAAGTCAGCTTGGGCTGATGCTGAGCTTGAACGTAGCACTTTTTGTTTTCAACATGATTCCGCTGGTACCACTTGACGGTGGCCACATCGCTGGAGCACTTTATGAGTCTCTGAAACGAGGGATTTGGCGTCTGCGGGGTAAAAAACTGGAGAAGCCTGTAGACACAGCGATGATGATGCCGGTTGCCTACTTTGTTGCAGCCTTGCTGCTAGCCCTCACCGTGGTGCTAATCCTGCGCGACATAGTAAATCCGTTAGAGCTCTAAGTTCGCCCTAAAGCGTTTTAGACTTGTAGCTAACAAAGCTTTTGAAAGTAGTGGATTTTTGTGCCAGCGATAAACCTTGGGAAACAAACACCTGAAGTCTTAGCCCCTAGACGGAAGACCCGTCAGATCATGGTGGGCAAAGTTCCAGTTGGTGGAGATGCCCCAATCTCTGTTCAGTCGATGACCACCACACCGACTACTGACATTAATGCAACGCTTCAACAGATTGCCGAGTTAACTGCTGCTGGCTGTGACATCGTGCGAGTGGCTTGTCCGAGTCAGGACGATGCCGACGTCTTAAGAATTATCGCTAAGAAGTCACCAATTCCTGTTATTGCAGATATTCATTTCCAACCTAAGTATGTGTTTCAGGCAATTGAGGCTGGTTGTGGTGCGGTGAGAGTTAACCCAGGCAACATCAGACAGTTTGATGACAAGGTTGGCGAGATTGCCAAGGCCGCCAAAGATGCAGGAATCTCACTACGTATTGGTGTAAACGCTGGTTCATTAGACCCGAGACTGCTTCAGAAGTATGGCAAAGCCACAGCCGAGGCGCTGGTTGAGTCTGCTGTTTGGGAAGCGTCCCTGTTTGAAGAACACGATTTTCACGACTTTAAGATTTCTGTGAAGCACAATGACCCAGTTGTTATGGTTCGTGCTTATGAGATGCTTGCCGAGCGAGGGGATTGGCCGCTGCACCTAGGTGTTACTGAAGCTGGACCGGCTTTCCAAGGAACAATTAAGTCGGCCGTTGCTTTCGGAGCCCTCCTGTCAAAGGGAATTGGGGACACAATTCGAGTTTCGCTCTCAGCTCCTCCGGTAGAAGAAATCAAGGTTGGTTCAAAGATTCTTGAGTCGCTAAATCTTCGGCCAAGAAAGTTCGAAATTGTTTCGTGTCCGTCATGCGGTAGAGCACAGGTGGACGTCTATAAACTTGCCGAAGATGTGACCGCTGGTTTGGAAAAGATGACGGTTCCACTTCGCGTGGCAGTTATGGGCTGCGTTGTGAACGGCCCAGGTGAGGCCCGAGAAGCAGACCTAGGCGTTGCCTCCGGTAACGGTAAAGGCCAGATCTTTGTTAAAGGTGAAGTAATCAAGACCGTGCCTGAAAGTGAGATTGTTCAGACACTAATCGAGGAGGCAAACCGTCTTGCTGCCGAGATGGACCCTAGCCTGGTTGGCTCTCCACAAGTAGTTGTCGCCAAGAAAGACTAACTATGTTGCTTAGGATGAGTCACCTATTCTTGCGAACACTGCGCGAGGATCCTGCAGAGGCAGAAGTTGCCAGCCACAAACTTCTAGTGCGCGCTGGATATATTCGAAGAGCTGCACCTGGTATTTATACCTGGTTGCCTCTTGGTCTGATGGTCAAGGCTAGAATTGAGCAAATTGTTCGTGAAGAGATGGCAGCGGCCGGCGCTCAAGAAGTTTTCTTTCCAGCTCTCTTGCCTCGTGAGCCATTTGAAGTAACCGGTCGCTGGACTGAGTATGGTGACAACCTGTTTAGACTTCAAGACCGCAAGAAGTCCGACTATTTGTTGGCTCCAACGCATGAGGAAATGTTCACTCTGCTAGTGAAAGATTTGTATTCGAGTTACAAAGATCTGCCACTAACTATTTATCAAATTCAAAACAAATATCGTGATGAGGCTAGGCCTCGTGCTGGCTTATTGCGAGGCAGAGAATTTGTAATGAAGGACGCTTATTCTTTTGATGTTGATCAAGCTGGTTTGGAAAAGTCTTATCAAGCGCAACGCGACGCCTATGAACGCATTTTCACAAGGCTTGGTATCGATTATGTAATCGTTAAGGCAGACGCTGGAGCTATGGGTGGTTCGGCTAGCGAGGAATTCCTAGCGCCATCGCCAATAGGTGAAGACACTTTCGTAAGGTCTGCTGGCGGTTATGCTGCAAATGTTGAAGCTGTAACAATCGCGGCCCCAGCAGCGCAGAGCTTAGAGGGACTCCCTGCCGCTGAAATACACACAACTCCAAACGCTGGAACAATAGATTCGATTGTTGCCTTTGCTGATAGCCAGCTTGGCATCAAAATTTCCAAAGCTGACACCCTAAAGAACATTGTTTTAGCGCTTACCGATCTAAACAAGAAACGCAGTTTAGTTATAGTTGCGATTCCCGGTGACAGGGAGCTTGATTTGAAGCGAGCTGAAGTCGCGTTTGCGGGTTATGAAGTTGAAGCAGCAACTGAAGATGATTTTGCTAAACATCCTGAATTAGTAAAGGGATATATCGGCCCAGTACTAGATGAAAAGCAATTCCTTGGCGAAAAGGCAATAACGAAGATAAGGTATCTTGCTGACCCACGAGTCGTGCCTGGCACAAGGTGGGTTACTGGAGCTAATGCAGCTGAAAAACATGTTTTTGGTTTGGTTTACGGTAGAGATTTTGAAGTCGATGGTGTTGCTGATGTCGCCGAGATTAGGGCAGGAGATCCAGCTCCAGACGGTAGTGGGCCACTAGAACTTGCTCGAGGCATCGAAATCGGCCATGTCTTCCAGCTAGGAAAAAAGTATGCCGAGGCACTAGATCTAAAAGTCCTGGATGAAAACGGCAAACTGGTAACCGTGACCATGGGTTCCTATGGAATTGGAGTCACTAGAATCGTGGCCGTAATCGCTGAGGCCAACAATGACGAAAAGGGACTAGCTTGGCCAGAGGCGGTTGCCCCGGTAGATATTCAGATAGTCGCGGCCGGTAAAGAGGATGAGATTTACCAAGCGGCTGAAGAGTTAGCCAAGAAGTTTGAAGCCCAAGGAAAGTCCGTATTGTTGGATGATCGTCAGAAAGTAAGCCCAGGCGTGAAATTTAGTGATGCTGAGCTACTTGGCATCCCCAAAATTGTAATAGTCGGTCGGGGGTTGGCAAGCGGGGAAGTCGATATTTGGGATAGACGCTCTGGCGAGCGTCGCTCGGTCAAGATAGAATTAGCAGTGAGCGAGCTGGCTTAGTTCATTAGCCCTCGTATAACTGACTAGCGGCCAGGAGGCATCTCATGGACATCGATTTAAATGCTCTTAGACAAGTGGAGCGAGATCGGGAAATTCCATTCAATGAGCTGGTCGAAATCATCGAGGCAGCCATCGTTGCCGCTTACCAAAGATCAGTTGGAAGTAATGACACCGCTAGAGCGGTTTTAGACCAAAAAACTGGAAAGGTTCACATCTTTGTTCCTGACACCGAAGAGCGTGACGAAAAGGGCAAACTAATTTCTGAACTTCCTGATGGGACGAAAGTTCCTGAGGTTGAGCGCACTCCGGAGAACTTTGGACGTATCGCAGCCAATGCAGCTAAGCAGGTTATTGCTGCAAGGATTAGGGGTTTGGCTGCTGAAGGTTTCTATGGCGAATTTAAGGCCAAGGTTGAAGATATCGTAGTCGGAGAAATTCAACAGGGGCCAAGACCAAACATGGTTTATGTCAAGATCGGCGAAGTTGAAGCCATCCTTCCTCCCGAGGAGCAGGTGCCGGGCGAAGACTATTCGCACGGAAAACGGATGCGTTTTTATGTAACAAAGGTTGATAAAAACATGCGTGGGCAGGTTCAGATTAACGTTTCGAGAACCCACCCCAGTTTGATTCGTAAGCTTTTCGAGCTCGAGGTGCCAGAAATCGCTAACCGTCAGGTGGAGATAGTCCAGGTTGCTCGTGAGGCCGGTCAGCGAACCAAAATTGCTGTTAGAACTTCAGTACCAGGTTTGAATGCCAAGGGTGCTTGCATTGGAGAGCTGGGCCAGCGAGTAAGGGCAGTCACGGCTGAATTAAATGATGAAAAAATCGACATCGTTGATTATTCCGAGGACATCGCTAAGTTCGTGGCTAATGCCTTATCTCCAGCCAAGGTGTCTGCGGCATTCATTGTGAATGACCGGAATGCTCCTGATGCTGACGCAAATCGTCCCAAGGTAAGGGTCTTAGTTCCGGAGTATCAGTTGTCGCTTGCAATTGGTAAAGAAGGCCAAAACTCACGCTTGGCAAGCAAGCTAACTGGGGCAAAAATCGACATTATGGCCGATGATGCCGAAGAAGACGAGTAATTGCCTCAAATAGGGGCTATTTCTTCGGTTGTCTTAGGCATTAGAATGTATCAAGTTAGAACCTGTGTTGGCTGTCGCCAACAAGGCAATCGAGCAGATTTAGTCAGAATTATTCAAATTCAGGGTTCCCCAAGATTTGATTTGACCAAATCGACGCCTGGTCGAGGTTGTTGGATCCATCCAAAAAACAGTTGCTTCGCAGCTGCGATTGAAGGTCCATCCTTGTCCCGAGCGCTTAGAGTTAGAGTAAACCTTCAAGATCTAGCCGACTTGAAAGAACAGGCAGAAAAGATGATTGAGAACTAATGAGTACCTCGAAATGAGATCCTCAAAGCAATAAAGCCTGCCCTGACTGGGTGGGACCCAGACAGGAGAAATTAAGTGGCGCTACCACGCGTATACGACATCGCCAAAGAGCTAGGAATTGAAACTTCTGAAGCCTTGGCAAAACTCAGTGAACTTGGCGAATACGTCAAGAGCGGATCTTCAACTATTGCACCGCCAGTTGCCAACAAACTGCGTGCTGCATTCCCTGATGCTAAGCCGAAGGAAGAAGTTGAGAAGCCAGCCAAGGCTACCGCTAAGTCAAAGACTTCCAAGAAGGCCGAGGAGGCTGAGCCGGTAACTAAACCGGAGGAACCGAAGGCTGAAGAAAAGCCGGAGTCAAAGCCAAGCACACCACCGCCGATGCCGGGTATTCCAAGACCGGGCAACAATCCTTTTGCTGCGGCGCAGGGTATGGGTATTCCAAGACCGATGGCAAGGCCGGGTAACAACCCGTTTGCCTCAAACCAGGGCATGGGCAGAACAGCGCAACCGGGTTCAAGGCCGCAGGGTGGTAAGCCTGCAGGTCAAGGTTCTGCTCGTCCAGGTTCACGACCTGCTGGTGCTGGAGCAGGAACTGGTCGTCCAGGTGGATTTAGTAAACCGGGTGCCAACATTCCTGGTTCACCTGGTGGTTTCCCACCAGGTGGAAGACCTGGAGCGGGTGGTCGCGGTCGCGGTGGATCTGCAGCTGGTGCTTTCGGAAAGGGTGGAGCTCGCGGAGCATCTAAGGCCCGTAAGTCTAAGCGGGCAAAGCGTGAAGAGTTTGAGCAAAGAACTGCACCTAGCCTAGGTGGAGCGGTTGTTCCAAGAGGCGATGGCAACACCGTTATTCGTTTGCGCCGTGGTGCTTCGATTCAAGATTTCGCAGACAAGATTGATGCAAATGCTGGTCAGTTGATTACTGTTTTGTTCCACCTTGGACAGATGGCCACCGCAACTGCTTCACTGGACGAAGAAACTTTCCAGATTCTTGGTGAAGAGCTTGGTTACAAAGTCGAAGTAGTTTCCCCAGAAGATGAAGAGCGCGAACTGTTTGATTCATTCGGGCTTGATATTTCTGATGATGGTAGCGAAGACGAAAGCGAACTTGAATTCCGCGCACCTGTTGTCACCGTGATGGGTCACGTTGACCACGGTAAGACCAGATTGCTGGACAAGATTCGTGACGCAAATGTTCAGGCAGGCGAAGCTGGTGGAATCACCCAGCACATCGGTGCCTACCAGGTTCACACCACCCACGAGGGAATTGATCGTGCCATTACGTTTATTGACACCCCAGGTCACGAAGCGTTTACCGCTATGCGTGCCCGTGGTGCTCAGGTAACCGACATCGCCATTCTGGTAGTAGCAGCCGATGACGGTGTTATGCCGCAGACAATTGAAGCGCTAAACCACGCTCAATCTGCCGGTGTCCCGATTGTGGTTGCAGTCAACAAGGTTGATAAAGAAGGCGCTAACCCAGCCAAGATTCGTCAGCAGCTGACCGAATTCAACCTAGTGGCCGAAGAATACGGAGGCGATGTGATGTTCGTCGATGTCTCTGCCTTGACCGGTGCCGGTATTCAGAATCTCTTGGACGCTGTTCTGCTTACCGCAGATGCCGCCCTAGATCTTCGAGCCAATCCGCATCGCGATGCCCGCGGCGTAGCTATCGAAGCCAACCTAGATAAGGGTAGAGGTGCGGTCGCAACCGTGCTGATCCAATCTGGAACGCTTCGAGTTGGAGACTCAATCGTCGCTGGTGCATCGCACGGTCGTGTGAGAGCAATGTTTGATGAAAACGGAGACACCGTTGATGAAGCTGAACCTTCAAGACCGGTTCAGGTTCTAGGTCTGCAATCAGTTCCTCGAGCTGGGGATACCTTTGTGGTTACCGAAGATGAGCGTCAAGCCCGTCAGATTGCTGAAAAGCGTGAAGCTGCAGACCGCAACGCGCTTCTGGCCAAGACACGCAAGCGCGTCAGCCTAGAAGACTTCACCAAGGCCCTCCAAGACGGCAAGGTCTCATCGCTGAACCTAGTAGTTAAAGGTGATGTGGCCGGTGCTGTTGAAGCTCTGGAAGATTCGCTTCTAAAGATTGAAGTTGACGATTCGGTTCAGTTGCGAATCATTCACCGCGGTGTTGGAGCGATTACCGAAAGCGATGTGAACCTGGCAACGGTTGATAACGCAATCATTATCGGATTCAACGTGCGTCCAGACAACAAGGCTAAAGAAAGAGCGGACCGTGAAGGTGTTGACATTCGCTTCTATTCGGTAATTTATGCCGCTTTGGAAGACATCGAGAAGTCACTGAAGGGAATGCTCAAGCCAGAGTTCGAGGAAGCACAACTCGGCACAGCAGAAGTTCGTGAAATATTCAAGTCTTCAAAGGTTGGCACCATTGCTGGTTCGATTGTTCGATCTGGTTCTATTAAGCGAAACTCGCTTGCTCGAATTAGTCGCGATGGAACCGTGCTAGCTGACAACCTGCGCATTGAATCGCTAAAGCGTTTCAAGGATGATGCAAATGAAGTCAAGACTGACTTTGAGTGTGGTATCGGCTTGTCTGACTTCAATGAGATTCAGGTAGGCGACATCATCGAGACATTCGAAATGCGAGAAAAGCCGAGAGTCTAATGGTTGACGTAGCAAGAGCAAGGCGCTTAGCTGAACGGATTAAGGTTTTAGCTGCGGGCGCTTTGGAAAAAGTGGTGAAGGACCCCGACTTGGGTTTCGTAACCATTACTGACGTTCGGGTTAGCCCGGATTTAGCCAGCGCAAAAATCTTCTATACCGTTTTAGGAGATAAAAAGCAGGCTGAAACTACTGCTGAAATCATTGAGCGCTATCGAGGAAAGATTCGCGGAGAAATAGGGAATCAGCTTGGAATCAGGCTTACTCCGACGGTTGAGTTTCTAACCGACGAGGTTCCAGAATCCGCCGCTCACATGAACCAACTTCTCGCTGAAGCTAGAGCCAGAGACGAACAAACCGCCAAAGAAGCTAAGCAAGCCAAGTTTGCGGCGGGGGAAAACCCCTATAAAGAGCCAAAAATCATTGATGAGGACGAGTAGTTTCGGTGTCCAATTCCGGCTTTTTACTTGTCGATAAGCCTGCTGGCTTTACCAGCCACGATGTCGTTGCAAAAGTTCGTAAGGCTCTGGGAACAAAAAAAGTTGGTCATGCCGGAACTCTCGATCCAATGGCGACCGGACTACTTGTCATCGGGGTAAATAGCGGAACTAAACTTCTAACTTTCGTAGTTGGTTTAGATAAAACATATCTCGCCACTATTCGACTTGGAGCAGCGACCGTAACTGACGATGCCGAGGGGGAATACACTTTTCGTGCAGAACGCCAGGCGGTTCTAGATCTTACCGATCAGCGAATTCGTGAAGAGATTGCGGCGCTTACCGGGCAAATTAGTCAAGTTCCCTCCAGCGTTTCAGCAATAAAAGTGGCTGGAGTTAGATCTTATGATCGGGTTCGCTCTGGCGAGGAAGTGAAACTTGCCGCACGCGAGGTTACTGTGTCTCGATTTGAGATTCTGGAAATAAGACGGATAGAAAATTTTATCGACGTAGATGTCTTGGTGGATTGTTCCTCAGGAACATACATCAGGGCCTTGGCTAGGGATTTGGGTTCTGCGCTTCAGGTAGGCGGGCACCTGACTAGTTTGAGAAGAACCCAGGTCGGTAAATTCTCAGTTGAAAATGCAACAGCAATCGACCAACTTGCAGATTCAGAGTTGATTGAGCTAACTCGAGCCTGTGAAATGTTGATGCCCACCATAGAAATATCTGATTCAGACGCGCTCGCTCTGCGGCAAGGTAAGCAAATCGATGGCGAGGCAAACCAGGTTTTAGGTGCGGTTTGTGCTGGATCACTTATTGCAATCCTGGAAAAAGCAAAGGTTTCAAAGTTGAAGTCGGTAGTTGTCTTTGCAGGAGGATCCGATGACTGAGTTCGGTTATCAACTAATGCTCGTTGCTTCCATCGTTCCAGGTTTATTTGCAATTGTTCTCGCCCTGCTTCAACGCGCCCCATCATGGTGGTCTGTCGGAGCTGCCGTAATCGTGGAAGCTTCGCTTCTAGTCCAATTGGTCTGGAGCATCATCCTTGTTAGTGCCGGTCAAATAGCGGTAGGAGATACCATCGAATTCTTTGGGTATCTGCTAACGGCTCTGATTGTTCCTCCGGCCAGCGTGTTATGGGCGGTTTTTGAGAGAACCAAATGGTCGACGCTTGTTATTGGGATAGCCTGCCTAACTGTTGCCGTTATGGCAGTTCGAATGTGGCAAATTTGGTCAGGTAACGCTTACCAGTTCTAAAGTTGTTTACCTGCCGTTAACCAGATTTCTAACTTCGATTAAGGCAAAAATACAAAGATTGGGCCCATGAGTGAGCCGATTCCAGCCAAAGTGCCCAAGCGTAAGTTGGTTGCCGGCCCATTAAGTCGTGGCGATAAGTGGTTCTTCAGAACGACTGCGACAGCCGCCCATTTTGCATTTATTTTGGTTGCCCTAGTCCTAGGGTTTCTGCTTTATCAAGCCTGGCCAGCTCTCCAAGCGCAGGGAATCGACTTCGTGTTTGGCTCAACTTGGAATCCAGATGAAGACCCAATGGTGCTTCAACTTGGACCTATGCTCTGGGGTTCGTTGCTGATTGCTTTCCTCGGCATTCTGATAGCAACACCGATGGCGATATCCATGGCCTACCTCATTGTTTTCATGTTGCCTGCCAAGTTAGCAAAAGTTGCAACGACTCTGATTGATCTCCTCGCAGCTTTACCCTCAGTGGTCTTGGGCCTCTGGGGTCTTTTAGTTTTCACGCCGATCGCAGCTGGCTGGGCAGAAATTCTGAATCGTTTCTTAGGCTTCATTCCCATTTTTGGTGTCGAAGATGCTGAAAACGGATTCATGAGATCACCGTTTATAGCTGGTTGGATTGTTGCGGTGATGATCGTTCCAATAATCACCTCAGTTTCTAGGGAAATCTTTAGTCAATTAGATCGAGACCTAATCAATGGTGCGGTTGCCCTGGGCGGGTCTCGACTATCAGTCTTCCGTCGAGTTATCCTGCCAACTGCTTCTGGAGGAGTCGTTGGTGGTGTGTTACTTGGCTTGGGTAGAGCTATAGGTGAGACGGTAGCAATTTTCTATGTTTTGAACCTGAGTATGCAGATCAACTGGTACCAGCTTCTAAAGCCTGAAGGTGGCGCAGTTGCATCTTGGATTTTGGCGCGCTTCGGTGAAGCTAACCCAGCTGAAAAACAAGGTTTGATGGCTGCCGGTCTGGTGCTGTTTGTTATCACCTTGATTGTGAACTACTTTGCCAACGTAATTGTGAACCGTGCGCAGCCGTGGAGGAAGAACACATGAAGCGTTCGACTCCGAATCAGCCTTGGCGCAGAGTGAATCTTTCAAGACAGATTCAGATCGCGTTGGCCTCAATAATTCCGCTTCCCTTAGTGTTGCTCTTTGCCTTCCTAACTGGTTTGGACATGACGATGAGCTTCATCACTATTTTTGTGCCGCTGCAGGTAATTGCTGCCGCCATCGTGGGCTATCGCTCCTACGGTAAGCGCGGAATTGGTGACGCGGTACTCATCGTTGTCACACTTTTCTTCTCTGCTTTCGTGCTTATTCTGTTGCTGAGCGTACTGTTTTCTGTGATAACAGAGGGATTTAAAGCACTATCACCGCAGTTTTTCTATCAGAACAACGTTTACGTTTCACCGACAACCTCTTTGGAATACGGTGGGGTAGGGCATGCAATCCTAGGCACCCTGCTGGTGGTGCTATTGACTACACTGGCTGCTCTACCGCTTGGTATCGCCATGGCTATCTATCTAACCCAGAGCCAGTCAAAGGCTCGTAACCTGGTTAGAACTTTTACTCAAGCCTTATCTGGTCTGCCTTCGGTAGTTTCTGGTTTGTTTGTTCTCGCGATTATCGAGGCAACCCAAATGGGGAGATCTGGTCTTACCGGTGCGATTGCGTTATTCCCACTGATGCTTCCTACCGTGGCCAGAGTCGCTGAGGAAGCACTTCGGCTTGTTCCAGTCGATTTGAGATACGCAGCGCTTGCTCTGGGTGCTCCAAATTACCGCGCCTTTTTCCAAGTAATTCTTCCAGCTGCAAAATCCGGTTTGTTGACCGCATTGCTTTTGGGTCTAGCCAGAATCGTTGGTGAAACAGCACCTTTGATTCTTACCATGAACCCGGCAAGCTCAACCAACCTGAATCCCTTTGATGGTGGTATGACAACTCTGCCGACCTACATCTACAACTATCTCGCTTCTTCATACCAAACCAGTCAGGCAAGGGCCTGGGGAGCAGCGTTAGTTCTTCTAATCGTCGTGGGCATCCTGTTTGCCCTAGCGAGAATTTTAGGGAAGTCCAAATCTACAAAAAGTAAGGCAAGCAAATGAATCAATTAGCGACCAAGTATGCAATGCGAGCTGAGAACATCAGCGTTTGGTTTGGCGAACGTCAAGTGCTGAAGGATGTGAACTTAACTTTCCCTACCAACCAGGTGACTGCTCTAATCGGTCCAAGTGGTTGTGGTAAATCCACTTTCATCAGAACTTTGAATCGTATGCATGAGCTTATCCCTGGTGCAGGTCTTGCTGGTTCTGTTTACCTAGATGATCAGGACATCTACGGGGAAAACGTGGACGCGGTTAACGTCCGGATCCGAGTCGGCATGGTTTTTCAAAAGCCAAACCCATTTCCAACAATGTCTATTAAGGACAACATCCTCAGCGGCCTAAGACTAAGTGGCCGCAAGATTGAAAACGCAGACGAGCTGGTCGAAACATCGCTGAGGCGTGCATCGATGTGGAATGAGGTCAAGGACCGTCTTTCAGATCAGGCAATTTCGCTTTCTGGAGGACAGCAGCAGCGCTTGTGTATTGCCAGATCCCTAGCGATGAATCCTGAAGTCCTACTCATGGATGAACCTTGTTCTGCCCTTGATCCGGGTTCAACCAGACGTATCGAAGAGACTATTTCCGAGCTGAGCCAGAGCATGTCGATTGTGATTGTGACCCACAATATGCAGCAGGCCCAGCGAGTTTCTGATCAAACAGCTTTCTTTTTGGCCGAGGAGGGCACTCCTGGTGGCGTTGTTGAATTCGGTGCTACAGAGCAGGTTTTCAACGGCCCAATTGACCAGAGAACTAACGATTACGTAAATGGCCACTTCGGTTAACACCAAAAGTTAACCTGACATTTGCCTGTCGTAAAACCAATAAGAACTTGCAGTTTCACTAAAAATCAAATACTTAGGGCATCGAAGAAATCGATAAACGACTACTCCAAGGAGAAAAATGCGTAACAAATTGACCACCATCGCCGCAGCGGCTGCCGTTGTAGCGGGTCTACTAGTTTCAACTCCAGCTCACGCTAATGGTGTTACTTTGGCCGGTAAGGGATCATCCTTCGCCAACGGTATGCTCCAGGCCTGTGCTGCAGCTTATTCAACTAACAACGTGACTTACACTTCAACTGGTTCTGGAACTGGTCGCACCGAGTTCGCAGCTGGTAACGTCCAGTGGGCAGCATCTGACGCTGTTTACACCTCAGGTTTCCCAAACCGTCCATACGAGACTGTCCCACTTTTCGGTGGCCCAATCGCTTTTGCTTATTCAGCAGTTGGTGTTGGTGACGGTCTAAACCTAACTCCGCAGATTGTCTCTGGAATTCTAAAGGGAACCATTACCCGCT
>CAYUBJ010000018.1:0-22290 GCA_964443065.1 uncultured Rhodoluna sp. | reverse complement strand
GCCGATGTGAATGATTTCACTTTTGAATCATTTGATGCAACTTATGAGTTGAGTGTAAATAAGGAAGTTGCTAACAAACCAGAAATGATTGTCACCGAGAAGCTTGTGGCAGTATTTCCAGAGATTGATCAAAACCGAGGTATCAGAAGACTTATCCCGGCTAGTAGCTATGGTGATTTGCCTGGACTTATCAAGATAATCTCGGTCACTGATGAAAATGCTCAGCCAAGAGAGTATGAAACTACTTATGAAAACGGTTTTGTAATTCTTGCAATTAAGAAATCCGATGACTCCTACGTTCACGGTAGACAAACTTATGTAATTAAATACAAGCAGTCTTGGGTAATAGATAATTTCCAATCGTCGAGTGGTTTTGATGAGTTCTATTGGGACATCAACGGAACTGGTTGGCCTCAGTCCTTTGGCAAGGTAACCGCAACAGTTAGCTTTGACGAAACCCTGAGACAAAACCTAGTTCTCGATCACATCTCCTGCTATCAGGGTCCCAGTGGTTCAACTCGCGGTTGTGACGCTAAAGATGTCTCAGAAGACAAAATGGTTTTCACGGCAAACAATCTCGCCGGTGGTGAAAATCTATCCGTTGCCATCGCGTTTAATCCTGGGGTAGTAAACACATCTGGTCCTGATGTTTCGGGCACGACCGCCTGGTATCTGTTTTGGGTAGCAATGTTTTTGATTATTGCCATACTGCTTTGGGCTATCTATTTCCGAATCTTTGGGATTAGATCTCAGGGGAAGAAGGCCTTTATTGTGCCGCAGTATCAGGCGGCTAAAGAGCCTGGACTTCTAAAATCCGGTCTAATTGCAGGCAAGTCGAGCCACCTTATCCAGGCACTTGTGGTTGAGGCCGCGGTTAATAAGGAATTGGAAATACAGCAGGTAGCCGATAGGGAGAAGAACTTTATTCTCCGTAGGACCAAGGCTTCGAAAGATTCAGCTTTGTTTGGTGCTTTAGGACTGGCTAAAGCTGGTGATGAACTTCTTATTGGCCCTGACGCAAAGGCAAAGACCACAACTGCTCTAGCTAAGGCGATAGCTGAGTTCACAACTACAGCTAAGAAAGAGGTAAGCAAGGAAGGTTATTTCCTAAAGCGCGCTTTGGGTATACCGGCTTTAGTATTCGTTTTTGCTATCGGGGTATTTGTTGCATGGACCATTTCGGCAGCGATGTTAGATGCTGAAACCGATGCCGGTTACTTAGCGGCACCGCTAATCAGTTTCGGGATATTTGCCCTGATCTACTGGCTATTACTTTCTAAACGTGCACACAGTGCCAAGGGAAGTGAAGTTATCGCTCACCTAAAAGGCTTGGCGATGTATATCGAGTTAGCTGAGAAAGACAGACTCGAGTTTTTGCAATCGCCTAAAGGGGCATCGCTTAAGCCTTCCGAGGTTAAGGGGCAACAGGTTCTAAAACTTTACGAGGCAGTTTTACCCTGGGCTATTCTTCTAGGTTTACAAAAGCAGTGGAACAAGGTCCTCACCGAGCTTTATGAACAAACTGGAACTCCGGTGTGGTTTATTGGGACGCCAGTTATTTCCGAGAGTTTGTCTGAGTTGGATTCAGCGCTGACAACATCCCTAGCGGTTAGCACTAGTGGTGGTTCCGGTGGTGGAGGATCTTCTGGTGGTGGAAGTGGTGGCGGTGGCGGCGGGGGAATCTAGCTCACTTCTTATAAGCCAGAAGCTTTTCAAGTTCTCCAAAAATCTCAAGCGCAGCTGCTATTCCAGTGCCTTCAAGAATAATTGTTCCGTTTTTATCTTTTAGTGAAATCTCAATAGTTGAATCCATGGTCTCTTCAACTCGACGATGCATATCTTTATGCAGCGGTGCATGCAGTAAACCGCCTCTTGTTCTTTCAGCTCTAATTTCTAACAAGCCATCTGGACCGGTGACGCTCCAGTAGAGGTGACTATCATCGACTCTTAGGTCTAGCTCTTTGGAAGAGTTATATGTAGTCCAGCGGTAAAGCCTTCCCTCATGCATCAGTCCGATGATAAAACCGCGGAAACTTGCGCCTATCCAAGGGATGATTGCAGCCGAAGCAATCAGCGAGGTTTCTGGATTGAAATCAAAATGATTTGTTTGCATCCAGACGTAGCCGGAGGGGAACCCCCTACCCCAGTCGGTTTCGATATAGCCTTTACCATTTTCAAAACTTTTGTTCTTACCTTCAACTGTCATAGATCCGGACAACTGGTGACCGAAGCTTACAATTCCGTGGAAGCATTCCATGAAAGGCACTAAACCGTACCAGCCCATAATCCCAGGGCTGCGCAGAGTTACCGGCCATGGCCTGAATTCACTGGTGAAATTTATGGTTCCCTTCAGTTGCGGTAGCTCTAAAACAACCTTTTCTTCACTGAAGTAATTACCGGCTATTGAAACTTCAAATTTGTCAGATGCTGCTTGAAATTGCTCTGTTGGGAATGAGTGAAACCAAGACCTACCGGTCGATCCATCCAAAACTTGGATGAATGCCTCATCATTACTGAGCCTTTCATCACTATCCGCGGTTTCAATACCCTTGAATATTCCAGGGATAACCGCCCAGCGCTGGCTTAGATCTTCCGAAACCAGCTTCACATACCAGCCTTCGAAGAACTTCTTTCCCTTACCCTCACCGTGAAACGCCTCGGGGTGTTTCACACCTTTGAAGTACTGGAGCGGGCTCTGCATGCTCTGATGCTATCGGCTCTCAAGGCGTTAGCCTAGAGACATGAAGTCTTTTCAACTATCCGATGAAGTGGCCGAAGCACTCGAATCAGGTAAACCAGTAGTCGCACTGGAATCAACAATTATTTCCCATGGGTTACCCAGACCTAGAAATCTTGATGCTGCCAGAGAATTCGAAGAAATTCTTCGAAGCCAAGGTGTGACACCAGCGACCATCGCAATTCTCGATGGCGTTCCACGTATTGGTTTAGATGACGAAGGCGTTAATCGAATTGCAAATGAGGACATGGCTAAGGCATCAGTGCGAGACATTCCGATTTTGGCTGCCAGAAAAGCAAGTGGTGCGACTACTGTTGCTGCTACCGCGCACCTTGCTCATTTAGCCGGCGTGAGGGTCTTTGCAACCGGTGGCCTTGGCGGAGTGCACCGAGGAGCCAATACTACTTTTGATGAATCAGCTGACCTTTCGACTCTGGCGGTAACACCGATAACCGTGGTGGCTGCTGGGGTTAAGTCGGTATTAGATATCCCAGCAACTCTGGAGCGTTTAGAAACCCTAAGTGTTCCAGTGGTGGGCTGGCAAACCAAGCAGTTCCCCGCTTTCTGGTTGACTAAATCGGGTTTTACCCTCGACTGGTCGGTTGATTCTGCCGAGGAAATAGCTAAGTTGATGAGAGCCCAAGATCAGCTTGGACATGGTCAGGGAATTGTCGTGGCGAATCCAATTCCAGAAGAAAAGCAGTGGGACCCTGCTGAGCATGATCGAGTTTTGGAGATTGCCTTTAGGGCGGCAGAAAAAGAAGGCATAACCGGTAAAGCGGTGACTCCATTCCTCCTCGGTTTTATTGTTGAGGAATCTAAGGGTAAGTCTCTCGAGGTGAATTTAGATTTGGCAAGAAACAATGTTGCTTTGGCAGGCAAGATTGCTAAGGCTTGGGCGGAACTGGCCTAATGAAGGTATTGGTTATTGGTGATGTCATCGATGACATCATTGTTGTCCCAGAGGGAGCAATTAGACCAAACACCGATACCTCGGCGCAGATTAGCCATACCCTTGGTGGTTCTGCCGGCAATATTGCCAGTTGGGCTGCTTACGCTGGCGCGGATGTTACTTTTCTAGGTTGTGTGAATCATAATGATGTTGATCGTGTTCAAAAGCAGTTTGCAAATTACAAAGTGAAGGTAAATTTACAAACCAGCAGTAAAGAAACCGGAACATTAGTTTCAATTGTTGAAGGTTCTTTGAGAACGATGCTTACCGATCGTGGAGCAAATCAGGATTTAGATTTCGAGGCAATTGATAATCATCATTTAGAAAACTTTGGTTTTGTTTTTCTCAGCGGCTATTCGATTTTTGAAAATGATGCGTCAGCAATAAATGCTTTTCTTGACAGAGTGCATGATTTAGGAATTCAGATAATGGTTGATCCAGGTTCGGCTGGATTTATCAAAGATTATGGAATTGAAAACTTTAAGCTAGCGATACGTCATGCCGATTACCTACTACCAAATCAGGACGAGTTCGAACTACTAGGTCCAGAAACTAAGACAACTATTGTCAAGAAAGGGTCAGCAGCTGTTGACCTATATCAAACCGGAACTCTTACCGATAGTTTTGAAGTGGTACCGGTTACCGCGGTAGACCCAACTGGTGCAGGGGATTCATTTTCTGGAACCGTTCTGGCTCACCTAGCCAAAGGCGAGAGTCTGCACCATGCAATTAATGCTGGGATAGCAAATGCCGCAATCGCGGTTATGACTATTGGTGCCCGCCCTCAGCTTTGAATCGCTCTAGAGCTTCATCAATAAGCTTTTGGGCAGCATCCTTGCCAGCCCAAGTTCCAACTTTGACCCACTTGCCCGGCTCTAAGTCTTTGTAGTGGGTGAAGAAGTGCTCAAGTTCGTCTTTGGTTTGCTGGGGGACATCAGCTAGATCTTGGATGTGTTGCCATCTCTTGTCTTTAGCCGGGACGCAAAGAATCTTTTCATCGATACCACCGTCATCTTCCATCGGAAGCACTGCTACTGGTCGAACTTCAACCACTACCCCTGGAAATACTGGGAATTCAAGGAGAACCAAGGCATCTAGTGGATCGCCGTCACCGCCTAGGGTGTTGTCAAAGTATCCGTAGTCAACTGGGTAAACAAAAGGCGTGAACAGGACGCGGTCCAGTCTTACCCGGCCACTTTCGTGGTCAACTTCATACTTGTTTCTACTTCCACGAGGAATCTCGATGATGGCGTCGATAGACATGTCTCTCCTAAATAGGCTTTATGTATAAAGATTACCGAAAGGTTCCCGTGTCTGAGCGACCTAGGCTTACCCCAGCGATGGCTGATGTTCGCAGGGCTATCCGAGAAAGCTGGGAAACCCACGGCATTACAAAAGGCCTAGTTGCTGTTGCTTGTTCTGGAGGCGCCGATTCGCTTGCCCTTGCTGCCGCGAGTATCTTTGAAGGCCATCGAGCAAAACTAAAAATCGCTGTTGTGATTGTTAATCACAATTTGCAAGAAGGCTCGGAGCAGGTTGCAAAGCGAACCGCCAAGCTAGTTAGCGAGTTAGGCGCAGACCTGGTAGAGGTGATCAGCGTAGCTGTTGCTAAAAACAAACTGGGCATGGAAGCAGCTGCTCGTGAAGCTAGATACAAGGCACTGGATGAATTTGCCCAAGCCAACGGTGCAGTTATTACTATGCTCGGTCACACTCTAGATGATCAGGCAGAGACGGTTTTGCTGGGGCTTACCCGCGGCTCTGGAGCGAAGTCTTTAGCAGGCATGCCAGAGATAACTCCTGACAAGAAGTATCTGCGACCACTACTTGGGATTAGGCGAGAGCAAACCGTTGCGTTTTGTAAAGACAGTGGCCTAAAGTTTTGGTCTGATCCGCAGAACAATGATCCGAAGTTCACTCGGGTAAGAGTCAGAAAGACTGTGCTACCTGTTTTAGAAAAAGAACTAGGCCCTGGCATTAGCCAAGCGTTAGCAAGAACGGCACAAATACTTCAAGAGGATACTGAGTATTTAGACAAGAAGGCAGATCAGCTTTTTTCTAAAGCTGCCAAGGTTTTGGCTACTGAGATTGTTTTGGATGCTGATGCTTTGGCTAAACAGCCGGTTGCGCTGGCAAATCGGGTGGTGCTCAAAGCCTTGGCTATGCTCGGGGCCGAGCCGTCCAGAGCGGCCATTGAATCGGTAATGAATCTGATTACAAATTGGCACGGCCAGAAACCTTTGACCCTTCCAGCCGTTAGAGTAATACGCAAGGGCAAAGAAGTTTTTCTCAAAAGCACCAAGACCTTAAAAACAGGAGCATGCTAAGTGGACTCGGAACAAGTTAAAGACGAATTAACCAAAGTTCTCCTTACCGAAGAGCAAATTGCTAACCGAGTGGGCGAAATGGCCAAAGAGATAGACACCTTATATAAAGGTAAAGATGTTCTCCTAGTTGGGGTGCTCAAAGGTGCCGTGATGTTTATGGCCGACCTGTCGCGCGCGATTCAGATCCCGGTTGCTATGGACTGGATGGCTGTTTCATCTTATGGATCGGGTACCCAATCATCCGGTGTGGTCCGCATTTTGAAAGATCTTGATGCCGATGTTCTAGGTAGGCATGTAATTATCGTTGAAGATATCATCGACTCCGGCCTTACCCTGTCCTGGTTGGCCGGTAACCTAGCTGCCCGAGGGGCAGCTTCGGTTGAGATTGTGGCACTATTGCGTAAGCCTGAGGCCGCCAAGGTCGAAGTAGCGGTAAAGATTGTCGGCTTTGATATCCCTAACGAATTTGTTGTCGGTTATGGGCTTGATTATGCGGAAAAGTATCGCACCCTCAAGGATGTCGGGGTCTTAAGCCCCCATGTTTACAGCTAAAGGTTAATCTGACTGCGAACAGGTGTTTTATTGGCACCTGTGGGCAGGTAGCCTAGAGGTTGATTCGGATTATCACGAAAGGTTGGGGCTAAGCCTCTATGAAATCAAGAAAACTGTTCCGGGGTCCAACTATATGGATTGTGCTTGCCGTAGTGGTGATGATTTTTGGTTTTAACACCATTAACACCTCTGGGTTCAAGGTAGTCGACACTTCAGTTGGTTTGCAGTTTATTAAGGATGGTCGCGCCAAGAGCGTTCTGGTTATTGAAAATGAGCAGCGCGTCGATGTGACCCTAACCTCGCTTGACACCGAATTCGGTGACAAGGTGCAGTTCTTCTATGTTTCCCCTCGTGGCAGTGAAGTTGTTACTGCAATTTCTGAGGCAACTATTGCTGATGGCTACAACGACCAGGTAACTAACACACCTTGGTATCTGCAATTGCTATTTAGCATCCTGCCTTTCCTTCTGATCTTCGGTCTTTTCTACTTCATGCTCAGCGGTGCGCAGGGTTCAAACAATCGGGCTATGCAGTTTGGTAAATCAAGAGCCAAGCTCTATAACAAGGACATGCCTAAGGTTATGTTTGCCGATGTTGCTGGTGTTGATGAGGCGATTGAAGAATTACAGGAAATCAAAGAGTTCTTGAAAGAACCACAAAAATTCCAAGCGGTTGGCGCGAAGATTCCTCGCGGTGTTTTGCTCTACGGTCCACCGGGAACCGGTAAGACACTTTTGGCTAAGGCGGTTGCCGGTGAAGCCGGTGTTCCGTTCTTCACAATCTCGGGTTCTGACTTTGTTGAAATGTTTGTCGGTGTCGGTGCTTCTCGAGTGCGCGATCTTTTTGAGCAGGCTAAGCAGGCAGCCCCGGCGATTATTTTCGTTGATGAAATCGATGCAGTTGGTCGTCATCGTGGTGCCGGTATCGGTGGCGGTAACGATGAGCGCGAACAAACACTTAACCAGCTGCTAGTTGAGATGGATGGTTTTGATTCAAAGACCAACGTGATCTTAATTGCGGCAACCAACCGTCCAGATATCTTGGATCCAGCACTTTTGCGTCCAGGTCGATTTGACCGACAGGTAGGAGTGTCAGCGCCTGACCTGATTGGTCGCGAACAGATTCTGAAAGTTCATGCCAAGGGTAAGCCGGTAGCTAACGATGTTGATCTAGCTCTAGTTGCTAGACGGACACCTGGATTTACCGGTGCTGATCTAGCTAACGTCTTGAATGAGGCAGCTCTTCTCACTGCTAGAAATAACGCCAAGCAGATTACCAACTCGATTCTCGATGAGGCAATCGATCGCGTAATCGGCGGTCCGGCAAAGAAGGGTCGCCTAATGCAAGATGCAGAGCGACTAAATACTGCCTACCATGAGGCAGGTCACGCTCTGGTTGCTGCCTCACTAAACCACAGCGACCCAGTTTCTAAGGTGACCATTCTTCCGCGCGGTAGAGCCCTCGGCTACACCATGGTGCTTCCCCTGGAGGATCGCTATTCGGTAACGCGCAACCAGCTGCTTGACCAGATCGCCTATGCAATGGGCGGAAGAGTGGCAGAGGAAATCGTCTACGGTGACCCTACTACCGGCGCATCCAATGACTTTGAGAAGGCAACCTCGATTGCTCGTTCCATGGTCATGCAGTATGGCATGAGCTCATCAGTGGGTTCTGTTTCCTATGGTCGCGCAGGTGAAGTCTTTATTGGTAGGGACATGGCACAAACTAAGGAATACAGCGATCTAACCGCAGAGACTATCGATAAAGAGATTCGTGCAATTCTTGATGCCGCTCACGATGAGGCCTATAAAGCGCTAAATCTAAACCGCAAGGTGCTAGATGCTATGGCTAAAGAACTTATGGAGCGTGAGACGCTAAACGGTGATGAGATTGCAAAGATCTTCAAGCCGGTTAAGAAGTTGCCTAAGCGTAAGCAGTGGCTATCGAAGTCAACTAGACCTAAGCCTAAGCAGGGTCCGATAGCTATTCCAAAAAATACCAAGAAGAGATAATCGTGGTTGATGCCGAGAGAGTTAAAAAGGCAGTTACCGAATTGCTTTCGGCTATCGGCGAAGACCCGAATCGCGATGAGCTTTTAGCAACTCCGCAAAAAGTTGCAGATGCCTACGCGGGATTTTTTTCTGGAATCGGCGTTGATCCACTTTCTGTTATCTCGGAAACTTTTCCAGCTGAGCACACCGATGTTGTCATACTTAAAGACATCGAGTTGGTAAGTATTTGTGAACACCACCTACTACCTTTCACCGGTTTAGCACACATCGCTTATTTACCCAGCGATAAAGTTTTGGGGCTCGGAAGATTACCTAAACTTGTTGAAGTCCTTTCCGCGCGACCACAGCTGCAAGAAAATCTAACCGCCCAAATTGCCGATGCTTTGGAAAAAGGTTTAGCTACCAAAGGTGTCGTGGTCGTTATCGAGGCAAGGCATCACTGCGTTGCTTCTCGTGGAGCAAGGCAACCCGAAGCAAACACCGTTACCGTTGCAACTCGTGGTCTCTACGGCGAGGCGGCTAATCGCGCCGAAGTAATGGCTCTGATCGCTAAATGAAGTTTTATCGACCAAAAATCATGGGTGTGTTAAATGTCACCCCAGATAGTTTTTCTGACGGCAATCTATATTTCGATTTAGATAAAGCACTCGATCAAGCAAAACTACTTGCTATTTCTGGTGCAGACATCATCGATGTTGGTGGCGAATCGACTAGGCCTGGGGCAACCCGCGTATCACTGGCTGAAGAGCAGGATCGAGTTATCCCCGTCATTGCGCAAATTGCTAAAGAGGATCTCGCTGCAATTAGCATCGACACCATGAACGCCGAGACGGCCAGGCTCGCAGTTGCTGCTGGAGCAAGCATCATCAATGATGTCTCGGGTGGCCTTGCCGATGAGGGCATGTTTCAGGTGGCGGCGCAAACGGGAGCAACTCTGGTTATCTCCCACTGGCGCGGTTTTTCTGACCAAATGGATAAATTGAACCAGTATCAAGACATAGCCGTGGAGGTCGCTAGCGAGCTGGAAGCCCAGGTAAACAGGGCTATTGCCGCTGGGGTGGCCAGGGAAAAACTGGTGATTGATCCGGGGCTGGGTTTTGCCAAAGACATGCGTCAAAACTGGGAGCTGGTGGCCAGATTGGATCAACTCGAAAAGCTCGGCTTACCTATTCTGGTGGGGGCTTCCCGGAAACGATTCATTGCTGGGGCCTTGGATGAGGATGTCCAGAGCGTTAGCAATGAGCGTCGCGATGTTGCTACTGCTGTGCTTACTGCCCTCTTGCTTCAGCGCAAGCTCTGGGGAGTTCGGGTGCATAACGTGATGGCAACCCTTGATGCCATAAATGTGGTGGCTGCGCTTCGCGAAGCAGAATAAGACAGAATTGAACTATGCGCCACAAAATCTCAATCACCGGGCTTAGAGTCTTTGCCCATCACGGCGTTTTTGATTTTGAAAGACAAAACGGGCAAGACTTTTATATCGATGCCAGCGTTTGGATTGAAGGCGATAGCGCGGTCTTTGCAGACGATCTTTCCAAGACCGTCCACTACGGTGAATTAGCAAAGGGGTTAGTCGAGCTAACTAAGGGCGAGCCGGTGGATCTTTTAGAAACATTGGCTCAGCGACTTCTGGACTACTGCTTGAATTTCGGTGGTGGGATTGTGCAGAAGGCAAAAATTACCGTTCACAAACCTGGCGCACCTATACCTTTTGAGTTTGCCGATGTTTCGGTAACGGTTAAGGCTAAACGTGACTAATCGAGTTGTCTTAGCGTTGGGAAGTAATTTAGGCAATCGGCGCCGCTGGATTGTGTTAGCTCTAGCGCACCTATCAGTTGATGAAAATATTGAGTTGATTGATGTCTCCGGTATTTATGAATCCAAGGCACTGACCCTAGCTGGGGTAGATTCAACCAAGCCAAAGTATCTCAACTGCGTTGCGGAGATTTCGACCGACTATAAACCCGAGCAGTTACTAAATGTTATTCAAGCCATTGAACTAAAACTGGGCAGAAAAAGACGTGAACGTTGGGGTAATCGAAACATCGACATTGACATTATCAAGTTTGGTGAGATCAATTACCGTTCTGAGAATCTAAGCATTCCTCACCCGCAGGCGGCTAATCGAGCTTTTGTAATCGTTCCCTGGTATGAGATGAATCAGGATGCTGAGTTACCTGGTGTTGGAAAAATCGCTAAGCTCGCATACATTTACGCGGATCAGGTAAAACTCAAATGAAACCAATCAATGTTGTTTCACTCGTATTGTGGTTTATCGCTGCAACCGCGCTGGGTTTTGGAGTGGGCAACTGGTCGGTGACTAACGGCTATCGAGTTCCAATCAGTGGGATAAGCCTGAGTGTTTCCATCGCTGTTGTCTGTGTTGTCCTAGTTGTTTTAGCGCTACCTATCTATCGCTATAAGCGAGCGCTAAAGAAACTACTTGAAGCCAAAGATGCTAAAGCGCAACGACCGGTTCCGGTCGATCCTTTTTATGCAGTTCGGGTATTACTGCTAGCTAAAGCTTCCGCAATTGCATCGGCTCTGTTTATTGGTTGGCATGCGGGGGTGCTGGTGGTGCTCTTTAGCGCTCCGGTGGTGGCCAGTGAGGCGGTGGGGCCTAATCTAAGCGCTGGCATAACCTCGGTGGTTTTACTCATCTGTGCTTTTGTGGTTCAGGGGATATGTCGACTACCAAGTGATGGACAGTCTAAAGATGGCGCGGTAGCGGCATGACCAACTCCCCGCGCCTCTCGGTATCGGTAGTTGGTGCCGGCCCGGTTGGCCTGGCTCTGGCTAAAGCTTTTGCTGATGCGGGGCACTCGGTTGTGGCAATAGCTACGACCGATCCAGCCAGGGTTGACCAAGTGAGCCAGGTTTTACCTGGGCTTCGAATCGGAGATGTTGCATCGGTAGTCAGCGGGGTTGATCTAGTTATTTTTGCAATTCCAGGATCAGAAATTGAGAGTTTGATTCGCGGTCTAGTCTTGAGCGAAAAACTAAAGCCTGGTCAGATGCTTGTTTCAACTTCACCAGATTACGGTTACGAAGTTTTTGAGCCAGCTTTTTCACTTGGTGTTGTCCCATTGGCTTTGCATCCAGCCATGCGCTTCACAGGTTTTAGTTCGATAGACCGAGCACGCCTCCAAGAATCCTACGTTGCAGTTGATGGACCAGATCAGGTGTTACCGATAGCTCAGATGCTCGCTATGGAAATTGGTGGAGAACCAATTCATGTTGGCGCTGCGGCTAGAAAAAACTATGCCGAGGCTATATCCGTTGCCGGCACCTTTACCAATTTGATTGTTGGTCAATCGATAAAGTTGCTAGAGCAAGCAGGTATCGAAAAACCAAGGAATCTACTCAGCGGTATTCTGCGCTCTTCGCTAGAAGAATCACTTAGAAATTCGGTTACTGAAATTGATCCTGCTGATTTGCTTGAAGGTGACATCGATTGAAAATCGTTGAAACTGTCTTTGACTTAGAAAAACAAATTTCTCTAGCGCGTAGCCAAAACAGAAAAATAGTTTTTGTCCCGACTATGGGTGCCCTACACGAAGGGCATCTAAGTTTAGTGAGGACTGCCACCGAGCAGGATGAAGCTTTTGTAATTCTAAGTATTTTTGTGAATCCCACTCAGTTTGGAAAGAACGAAGATTTTGATCGTTATCCAAGAACGCTAGACGAAGATTTAGCTAAGTTGGACCAATTGGGGAAAAAGCCCGATTTGGTTTTTGTCCCTTCGGTTGCAGAAATTTATCCAGACGGTCTACCGGTTTCGCTTGTGCCTCGGGCAGGAGCAGTTGGCTCGGTGTTTGAAGGGGCAATTCGACCTGGTCACTTTGATGGCATGCTGCATGTGGTGAATTGGTTTTTCAGGACTGTTAACCCAGATGTTGCAATCTTCGGAGCCAAAGATGCACAACAGCTGTATTTGATTCGCCGAATGGTTAAGCGGGAGTTTGATAGCAGCATCCACATCATGGAAGGTGAAACCGTAAGGGAAGCAGATGGTCTAGCGCTATCAAGTCGCAATCGATTTTTATCATCTGAAGCCAGGCAGGTGGCCCCCAGGATCTATGAAACACTACAGAAAGTTAGATCTCAGATTGAATCTGGTGAAGAAATTGCTAAAGCGCTAGAAATGGGCCGCTTAGCCCTAACTGGTCTGGCTCTGGCTAAACTTGATTATCTAGCGTTAGTTGATAAGAGTAGCTTTCAACCGATTTCGGCTGGTTTTACGGGTATCGCCCAGTTACTGGTTGCCGTAAATCTGGATGGGGTAAGGCTTATCGACAACATTTCGTTCACTATCCAGGAGCCGGCATGACCGACGAAAGCTACCAACCAGGCGAAGAAGAGCAGGATCTGCCCGAGCAGATTGCCGTTCGTTTAGCCAAGCGGGACAGGCTGATTTCTTCAGGTGCCGAGGCCTATCCGGTCAGCCTAGAGATAACCCACACCATCGACCAGGTCAGGCAGAAGTATCCAGATTTAGGTATCGATGTCGCCACTGGAGACAAAGTCGCCCTAGCCGGTCGAGTCATGTTCCAGCGCAACACCGGAAAGCTCTGTTTTGCCACCCTGCAGGCAGGAAGCGGTGGCCGCATTCAGGTGATGCTTTCGCAGGACAAGGTTGGTGAAACCAACCTAGAGCACTACAAAGAACTTGTTGACCTCGGCGATCATCTATTTGTTGCAGGTGAAGTTATTACCTCAAAGCGCGGGGAACTATCAGTGCTGGTTGATTCTTGGAAGATTGCCGCCAAGACGATTAGACCATTACCTAATCTTCACAATGAACTCGGTGAAGAGTATCGGGTTAGACATCGTTATGTCGATTTGATTGTTCGTGACCGAGCTCGAGAAGTTGTTCAAATTCGAAGCAAAGTTATGCAGTCGATGCGTAAAACCTTCACTGATCAAAACTTCATCGAAGTTGAAACACCGATGCTCCAAACTATTCACGGTGGTGCATCAGCTAGACCATTTAAGACACACTCAAATGCATTTGATACTGAGCTTTTCTTAAGAATTGCACCGGAGCTTTTTCTAAAGCGTGCGGTTGTCGGCGGCATTGATCGCGTCTATGAGATCAACCGTAACTTTAGAAATGAAGGTGCGGACAGAACTCACTCTCCAGAATTTGCAATGCTTGAAGCCTATGAAGCATACGGTGATTACAACACCATGGCTAAACTAACTCAAGCGCTAATTCAAAATGCTGCGATGGATGTTTTTGGAACACTCAGAGTTGAGTTAGAAGACGGAGAGATAAATGATCTTTCCGGTGAATGGAATCGCATCTCGATGTTTGAATCGCTTTCTGCTGCCAGCGGTGTTGAGATTACCCCGGAGACCGATATCGCAGTTCTCAAAAAGCTTGCCGATAAAGAAGGTCTTGAGATAGATCATCCTTTGCACGGTAAATATGTTGAAGAGCTCTGGGAGCATTTTGTGAAGGCCAAATTACAAAAGCCGACTTTTGTGATGGACTTCCCTGTTGACACTTCACCGCTGGTGCGTAACCACAGATCAAAACCAGGGGTAGTAGAGAAGTGGGATCTTTATATTCGCGGTTATGAGCAGGCAACCGGTTATTCCGAGTTGGTTGACCCAGTTATTCAGCGCGAAAGATTTGTTGAACAGGTGAAACTAGCAGCCGCTGGAGACCCCGAGGCAATGAAGCTGGACGAGGAGTTTCTCAAAGCCCTTGAATTCGGTATGCCACCAACCGGCGGAATGGGTATGGGCATTGACCGGCTCTTGATGACGCTAACCGGCTTGGGCATTCGTGAAACCATAATGTTCCCTCTGGTGAAGTAATGAACTGGGACATCATTGGCCCAGCCCTGCTGGCATTGTTACCGCCTATTGGCATGGGTTTTATTGTCTATTTCCTGTTCAAGTCAATAATCGGGGCTGACGCCAAAGAGCGTAAGGTTAGGGCCGAGGTTGAGGCTGAAGAACGGGCTAAGGCGGCTAGAAAGCGTTCCCCCAATGGCGAACAGCCCGAATAAATAGGGGTAAACGGGGTTATCTTCTTTGTAAGCACATAAAAGTGCCAAAGGAGTATAAATGTTTGAGAAGTTCACCGATAAGGCCCGCAGGGTCGTAGTACTTGCGCAAGAAGAAGCCAAGTCGCTAAATCACAACTACATAGGTACCGAGCACATTCTGCTTGGACTGATCCACGAGGGTGAGGGCGTAGCCGCCAAGGCGCTAGAAGCGCTCGGTATTTCTCAAGAAGCAGTTCGTGACCAGGTCAAAGAGATCATTGGTCAGGGTCAGTCAACCCCAAACGGACATATCCCGTTCACTCCTCGGGCTAAGAAGGTTTTGGAACTATCACTTCGCGAAGCGCTACAGCTTGGCCACTCATACATCGGTACCGAACACCTACTATTGGGACTTATCAAAGAAGGTGAAGGTGTTGCCGCTCAGGTGCTAACCAAGTTGGGTGCTGACAGTAATCGTGTTCGCGCTCAGGTGCAGCAGATGCTTCAGGGATTCGATAACAAAGAGTCAGCAACTGTTGGTGGCGAACAGATTCCGCAAAAAGGTTCGCAGGTACTAGATCAGTTTGGTAAGAACCTTACTGCAGCCGCTGCTGAGGGAAAGCTTGATCCAGTAATTGGTCGTGAAAAAGAAATTGAACGCGTAATGCAAATTCTTTCTCGCCGTACCAAGAACAACCCAATCTTGATTGGTGAGCCAGGCGTTGGTAAGACCGCTGTTGTCGAAGGGCTTGCTCAGGCTATCGTTTCTGGCAATGTTCCTGAAACCCTAAAGGGTAAGCAGTTATACACTCTTGACCTTGGCTCGCTGATTGCCGGTTCCCGTTACCGTGGTGATTTTGAAGAGCGTCTAAAGAAAGTCATTAAGGAGATCAAAGGTCGAGGCGACATCATCACCTTCATCGATGAGATCCACACCCTGGTTGGTGCTGGTGCTGCTGAAGGCGCAGTTGACGCTGCCTCAATATTGAAGCCGATGTTGGCTCGTGGTGAACTTCAAACAATCGGTGCCACCACTTTGGATGAATTTAGAAAGTATTTTGAAAAGGATGCTGCACTGGAAAGAAGATTCCAACCTATCCAGGTAAATGAGCCTAGCGTTCCACACACCATCAACATCTTGAAGGGTCTTCGTGACCGCTATGAAGCGCACCACAAGGTCTCTATCACCGACGGTGCTATCGTTGCTGCGGCAAAGCTTGCCGACCGCTATGTTCAAGACCGTTACCTGCCAGACAAAGCCATCGATCTAATTGATGAGGCGGGAGCTAGATTGCGTCTATCCATTCTTTCGTCACCGCCTGAACTTCGTGATCTTGAAGAAAAGATTGCGGCCGTTCGCGTTGATAAGGAAAAGGCAATCGAGTCACAGGACTTCGAAGGTGCTGCCAAGCTTCGCGATTCCGAGAAGAAACTTATTGCTGAGCGGGCAAAGCTAACCAAACAGTTCCGCAGCGGCAATGTTGCAGCTCACGGTGTTGTTGATGAGGGTCTAATTGCAGAGGTTCTTGCTGCCGCTACCGGTATTCCAGTATTCAAGTTGAGCGAGGAAGAGTCGGCCAAGCTGGTCTTCATGGAGAAGGAACTACACAAGCGTGTTATTGGCCAGAAGGCTGCGGTTGAGTCGATTTCTAAAGCAATCCGCCGTCAGCGCGCTGGTCTGAAGGACCCTAACCGCCCATCCGGTTCGTTTATCTTCGCTGGTCCTACCGGTGTTGGTAAGACCGAGTTGGCTAAAGCGCTTGCTGAATTCCTATTTGACGATGAAGGCGCATTGATCTCCCTAGACATGAGCGAGTATGCCGAAAAGCACACCGTTTCTCGCCTCTTCGGTGCCCCTCCAGGATATGTTGGCTTCGATGAAGGCGGTCAGCTAACCGAACGTGTTCGCCGCAAGCCATTCAGCGTGGTTCTTTTCGATGAAATCGAAAAGGCTCACCCAGACATCTTCAACTCCCTGTTGCAGATTCTGGAGGAAGGTCGCCTAACCGATGGCCAGGGTCGTGTTGTTGACTTCAAGAACACAATCATCATCATGACCACCAACCTCGGTACTAAAGACATCACCCGTGGTGCTCTTGGCTTCAACCTCGAAGGCAACCAGCAGAACGACTTTGATCGCATGGCGGCAAAGGTTAACGACGAACTGAAGAAGAACTTCAAGCCTGAGTTCCTAAACCGTGTCGATGACGTCATCGTCTTCCCACAGCTTTCTAAGGAAGAGCTGATGCAGATTGTTGATCTGTTCATCAGAAAGCTCAATAACCGTTTGGAAGAGCGCGACATCACTCTAACTCTTACCGAATCGGCTAAGGAGCGCTTGATTGAACTGGGCTACGACCCTGCTTTGGGTGCTAGACCGCTGCGTCGTGCTGTTCAGCGTGAGATTGAGGACAAGATCTCGGAGAACATCCTGCAGGGGATTATCAAAAATGCTAGTGACGTGGTTGCTGATGTTGTTGCCGGTGAGTTTATATTCACGGCAAACGAGCGCCAAGTTGCTAACATTTAGCAGTGCCCCATAATTACCACATTCGACCAGCTCGAACCGCAGACATACCTGCCATTCAGGCAATGCGTGCGCCGCTGGTAGACAGCAACGTTCTTTTGCAACATCAACTGGTCTCGCTCTATGAGCGAGTTCAGGAATTTGTAGTTGCTGTCGCTTCAGATGGCAGAGTAATTGCCGCCGGTGCGC
This sequence comes from uncultured Rhodoluna sp., assembly GCA_964443065.1. Classification (GTDB taxonomy): domain Bacteria; phylum Actinomycetota; class Actinomycetes; order Actinomycetales; family Microbacteriaceae; genus Rhodoluna. Next base: position 4,995 of record CAYUBJ010000018.1, on the reverse strand, counting down.
TGCATGTTATGTGGGGGGATTTAGCCGAAGTTAGATCTCTTGTGGTTGATTCTTCTGCCCGTGGCCTGGGTCTTGGTAAAGCTATTGTCGAAGCGCTAATCGAACGAGCCTATAGCTTGGGGGTCAGAAGAGTCTTTTGCCTAACTTTTGAAGTTAGCTTTTTCAATAAATGTGGTTTTGAAGTTATCAGCGATGTTCCAGTTGATGAAGAGACTTTTGCTCAGATGGTCGAATCAAGCGACGACGGTATCGCTGAATTCTTGGATTTGGCCAGAGTTAAGCAGAACACTCTGGGCAACACCCGCATGCTTCGCCTGCTCTAACCAATAGCGCTGGCAAAATAATAGTTATGCAGAGCAATCAACCAAGAGCCAGTATTCTCTGGACTCGTCGAGTATTAGTTTTACTGGTTTTAGGTGGATTAGTTTGGGGAGCGGTTGCCGCAGTAGGGGGTGTGATTGGTTGGGTCTCTGGAATATTTAATCCGAATAAGGCGCCAACCCAGGTAGCCGGCGCGGATTGTCAACCGCAACAAATACGCGTTGAGGCTCATGTTGGAACTTCAGATCAAAAGTATCAAGGCGCTTTTAATCCCGATGAGTATCCCTATTTCTGGATTACGGTTACCAACACCGGTTCGGTTGAATGCAAGTTCAATGTTGGTTCCTCAGTTACCTATTACTCGGTGAAGAGTGGTTCAGATAATGTTTGGACATCTAAAGACTGCATACTCGAGCAAGCGCGTGAGGATTATCCGACCATGTTGCTACCAAACGCTGCAGTTACCATTCCAGCGGCTGACTGGCAGCGAGTAAGGTCGTCTAGTTCAGGTTGTTCCATCGCAGATGGCCAACCGATTGTTGAAGCAGGGGGCTCAAGCTATTTCCTAACCGCTGAGGTAAATGGAGTTATCAGCGAAAACAGTGCCCAGTTTGTGCTGAACTAGTCATATGCAAAAGACAGTTGCAATCATCGGCTGCGGTTCAATGGGGACCGCAATACTTTCCGGCATGCTCCACCACGGTTATCAACCCGAGCAGATCAAGGTAACCACTAGAACAACAGAAAAGGCAGAGGCTCTGGCTAAGAAACTAAAGGTTACCGCCTACGCTAGCGAGTATCAGCCAAACGCTAATACCTTGGCGGCTGAAGGTGCGAGCCTAGTAATCATTGCCGTAAAGCCAATTAATGTGACCACAGTGCTCGATGAGATTAGTTCAGTGCTTGATCCAAATGCCCTAATTGTTTCAGTAGCAGCCGGTATAACCATCAGCACTATGCGCCAGCATGTTGCCCAATCAAATGCGCTAGTGCGGGCCATGCCAAACACTCCAGCTCTAGTTGGCAAGGGGCTAACGGGTATTTCAGCTGGACAACAAGTTTCCAAAGAGCAGTTAGCTGAGGTTGAGGCTCTGTTCAGTGCGGTTGGTAAAACAATGATTCTTGATGAAGAACGTATCGATGCGCTATCAACTATTTCTGGTTCTGGACCGGCCTATGTTTTCTATTTCATCGAGGAGTTCATTAAGACGGCTATCGATCACGGCTTCAGCGAAGATGAGGCCTATTTGCTGGTTAGTGAAACATTCCTAGGTGCCAGCACACTTCTAACCAAGACCCAAGCTGATCCAGCGGAACTGCGTCGACAGGTAACTAGTCCAAATGGAACAACCATGAAAGCAATTGCAGTCCTAGAAGAAGGCAAGCTGCACGAGTTATTCTTGAAAGCAACTAATGCAGCGCTTGCTCGCGCTAAAGAGATAGCCCAGGAGATGAAGAAGTGACCGATGTTTTTGACGCACTAAGCGATGCCAATCGTCGAAAGATTTTAGAGTTGGTTGCCAATAAACCACTTACCACCGCAGCCATCAACAAGTCAGTTAAGCTAAGCGCAACTGTCCTAGCAAAACACCTAAAGGTTTTAGTTGCAGCCGATTTACTAACCGTAACGACTAAGGGTAAGACCAGCACCTATGCGCTGAATCGCAAAGGCTTTGCCGAAGCCGCTAAATGGTTCGGTAAGTTTGGGGCAAGCTTTATCTCAGGTCAAGCCGACGCCTTCGGCGAGAATGTTGCAAACCTACTAAGTAGTGCCGCAAACTGGTTAGAAACCAAGGTTGGCGCAAAAGTAAACCTCGATTTTGATGCAGAGGTTGTTGGTCGTGAACTTGGAAAGAAGCTATCCGATGCTAAGAAGGAAGCCACTACCAAAGTTCAAAGCGTGAAGGTAAAAGTTACCAAGAAGTAGTTTTACTTCGCGTCTATCTCAGCAATCAGAGCTTCAACATGCTGCTTGATTTCATCCCTGACTTCACGCACCATTTCAATTCCCTGCCCAGCTGGATCGGCAAGCACCCAGTCGCGATAAATCTTGCCAGGGAAAAACGGGCACTTATCCCCACAGCCCATGGTTATCACGTAGTCGCTGGCTAGCACCGCTTCATCGGTGAGAACCTTAGGCTCGTTAGCGGTGATGTCGATACCAACTTCAGCCATTGCCTCAATAGCAACCGGGTTGATTTGGTCTTTAGGTTCGGTCCCAGCCGAGCGTATCTCGATGCGATCACCGGCAAGATGTTTCAGCCAGCCAGCTGCCATCTGCGATCTTCCGGCATTGTGAACACAAACAAACAGGACACTTGATTTCATAGTTCTAGGTTAAGCCAATAGTGGCCCGCAGTTTCCTGCAGGCCACTATTTTTAGGTGAACTATTTCTTAACTTTTTTCTTCTTAGCGCTGCCATCGAGCACAACGATATAAACCAAAGCCAATAGCGCTCCGATGAACTGAGCCAGGACAAGCATCAGGTTGTCCTGTGTAAAGCCATCACGAACCATCAGGCCGAAGGTAACCGCCGGGTTAGCTTGAGCTCCAGTAACGGTGAAGGTGCTGGCTGCAAGGACCCAGATACCAACTGCGAAAGGAATAATAGCTTCACGTTTGGTTGTTGCTAGTCGAACGATAATCAGAATCAAAACAGTTGTTGCTAAGACTTCACCAATCAATGCACCTGACTGAGACACAGTACTGGTGTTCATAGGCTTGATAGTCGAGCCGGTTAGCGAAAGACCTAGGTATGTTCCAAGTGCACCACCGGCTAGTTGGGCAATCCAGTAGGTCAGTAGAGTGCTCAGGTTTATTTCTCGGCGTGCATAGAAAAAGAAGCTGACGGCAGGATTTAGGTGACCGCCGGAGATTGTTGCAGTGAGCAGAATCATCAGGGTCAGCGTTCCGGCTAGGGCGAAGTTCTTAAAGGTTGGGTTCATGCTGGTTGCAACTATCGAGGTGACAAACACCATCACACCCATTGCCTCGGCAATACCTTTTCTCAGTAGCGGATTTAGTTTCATCATTTTCCTTTCGAGGGGTAGTCGGCAATAGCAATAATCGCCTCATTATGTCTTAGGAAGCCTGGTTTCCACGGGGGATCGAATCTGGCGTAATAGGGCTCGCCAACAATCTTGAGACCTAATTTGGTAACGGCGGTTTTGAGTTTTTCTCCGAGAGCATTGAAGTGCTCGTAATCGGCTAGTCCTCGAAACTTTATTGCCGCCGCGTAGTGCGGTTCAACTTCGATTCGCTTTACCTCTGCGTCAATCGGAAGGGGAAGATCTTTTAGCTCGGTTCCGGCTGGTAGCACAAAGCTAACTAGGTGTTCGGTAGCTTTGGGGTTGGGCTCGTGGATTACCGGAGCGGTCATCGCGAACTTGGTGCTGTCTTGATTTCGTCCGGAAATGTAGTTGACCAGCGGTCTGAAGGCGCGGTTAGCTGCCGAGGAGAATTCACCTCGGGTGCTCACCTGGATTAGAACATACTTCGGGTAATAACGTATTTCGCAGCCATCAATCTTGGCTACTAGTTCATAGGGCTGATGTTCGGTCATCGATAGTGAGTTTATGCCTTATTTGGCCCTTGTTGGGTGAGGTTTGGCTCTAGTTAAGGTTATTAAGTGGTGCCGTGCTTCGGCTAGAATAAAGCGAACCGTCAAAAATCTATTAAAAGAGGCATTGTGGGATCAGTTGTAAAGAAGCGTCGCAAGCGCATGTCAAAGAAGAAGCACCGTAAGTTGCTTCGCAAGACTCGCCACCAGCGTCGCAATAAGAAGTAGTCGCTTAGGCTATCGAGTTTGATTAACCCGCTAGAGGTATCTGGCGGGTTAAATCTTTAACCTTTTTTACCGATTTTGATTTCTTCCTTGACGGATTTCTTTACCGGTCTTAGATCTTTTCGCTTGAAGTCATAAATCTTCCAGCCCGCACTCTTGGCATAAATCTTTAGAAGCTTGTCGGGGTTAACCGCAACTGGGTGACCAACCATAGATAGTAGCGGTAGGTCATTGTGGCTATCGCTGTATGCAAATGACCGTTTTAGGCTGAAGCCTCTAGTTTTTGCAAGCTTTTTCAGTGCTTTTGCCTTTTCTTTACCGTGTAAAGGTTTGCCAGATATCTCCCCGGTAAGCACATCATCAATGTGAACTAACTTGGTGCCAAGCGCTCCGGTTAGGCCAAGACGTTTAGCGATTTCCTCGCCCATTTCTTGTGGGGCAGCAGTAATCAACCAAACTTCTCTACCAGCAGCAATGTGCTGTTGGGCAAGCTTTGCGGTCTCTGGCCAAACCTTTGACTTAATTTCCTCGTCATAGACAGTTGAAATCAGAGCTTTCATCTGCTGGTAGCTTTGTCCCTTAACTAATTCCAAGGCACGATCTTTAATTGCCGCGAGCATGTGTTCAGTTTCTCCCCTGGCTATGAAACGAACTTGGTGCCAAGCAAACGCGATGAAGTCTTTTCTTGGAAAGAACTTTCGCTTATAGGCAGCCTTACCGAATTGGTAACTTGTCGACCCACGAACTAGCGTGTTGTCGATGTCAAAGAAAGCGGCAGCGGGCTTTTTAGGGGTTTTGGCCACTTCATAAGTCTAAGTTGATTAACCTAGTGGAGTGAGCAAAACCATTGACGTTACCCTGATCGGTAAATCTGGTTGCCATCTTTGTG
>CAYUBJ010000017.1:0-24067 GCA_964443065.1 uncultured Rhodoluna sp. | reverse complement strand
CAGCTTGATCATGCCGGTTACTTTTTTCTTCGGTGCCATTTCTTCTTTTCCTTATGTTTAGGTTTATTAATTCTTTAGACCAGAGCCGAGACCTGATCAAAACTTAGTTCAACTGGTGTTTCACGTTCGAACAGTGAAACCAAAACAGTCAGCTTGCCGCTTTCTGGCTTGATCTCGCTGATGGTGCCAGGAAGTCCCGCGAATGAACCTTCCTTGATCATGATTGATTCACCAAGCTTGTAGTCAACGTTGACTGGAATGACCTTGGTCTTAGCCTTACCGCCACCAGCTTTAACAGATGCCTTAGCAGCTGCTTCTTCTGGAAGCACGTATAGGCTCTTCAGCATTTCAAATGCTTCAGAAGGACGCAGTGGGCTTGGGTATTCACTGTGACCGACGAAACCGGTAACTGCTGGAGTTCCGCGAACTAGTGACCATGAGTCTTCATTCATGTCCATGCGAACCAAAACATAACCAGGGATTCTCACCTTGGTAACCAACTTGCGCTGACCATTTTTGATTTCAATGGTTTCTTCCATTGGAACTTCAATTTGGTAAATGTCATCGCCACCAACGATTGCAAGCTTACGGTTTTCGATGTTCTGCTTTACTCGCTTTTCATAACCTGCGTAGGAGTGAATGATGTACCACTTACCTGGTTGAGCAGCCAGCTCGCGCTTGAACGCAGCGTAAGGATCTTCTTCCTGCTCCTGCTCGGCAGCAACCTCGGTGTCCTCAACTACATGCAGCGCTAACTCCTCAGCCGATGGTTCATCGGCGTTGGTGTCATCGATGTAGGCAGGATCGGTTTCGGCGTAGTCAGTTGACTCCGCTTCAGGGTTTACACCCTCGAGTGGATTCTGCTCCTGGTTGTTTTCAGTCAATCTTGATATTCCTTTTACTTACCTGGTGCGAAGAATGTGTATAGCCAGATGACGCCCTGACCAAAGATGTAGTCGAGTCCAAAAATGATAACCATGACAACAACTACGAAAGCTAAAACAACTGCGGTGTAGTTGCGAAGTTCTTGGTAGGTAGGGCGGTTAACCTTCTTTAGTTCCGCAATTACCTGCTGAAGAAAAAGAATGATGCGACCGAATGGTCCGCGTGCAGCAGCACGATTAGTCTTGGCTTTCTCAACCAGATCTTCCGAAGGCTGCTCTAGTTCTTCTGACATTTCACTTCCTCAAGTTTCATGTTTCATTAGGGCTAATGCTCTAACTTGCAGGGCAGACAGGACTCGAACCTGCAACCTGCGGTTTTGGAGACCGCTGCTCTACCAATTGAGCCACTGCCCTAAAAGGGTTCCGCCGGCAAAGGCTAACTATCAATATCTAAAGTGATTAGTTTGCCAGATTAGGCTTTGGGCAGTTGTCAAACTACCTCTAAGGAGTTTATCCCCGAAATACCCTAAATGCAAAGGGGGATTTAGCTCTGGTAATAGTAATGCAAATGCATTACTATCTAGCTATGAATCAAAACGAAGAAGAATCATCTCTAACCGACCGCTATCAAACTACGGTCCCCGCCAGAGTTCGGAAACTGCTTGGTCTTACCAAAAGAGACAAATTGCAGTGGATTATCGATGACTCCGGCACAATCATCCTGAGGAAAGCCCAATTTGAGGAAGAGGACCCAATATTTGATTCCTGGTTGGATTTTATAGAGAAAGACATCTTGGAGCACCCAGAACGGCTGGTTCCGTTGGATGACAAGTGGTACGAGGAAATGGTTGCCGAATTCTCAGGCAAACTAGGCAAGGGAATACCCGGACTACCGGCAACTCTTGAAGAATTCCTGAAACAACCACAGATTAAAGACATAGCAGACGAGTTCTGAATGAGTCAGGGAAATCAATGGCTTAGGCTTGGCCACCCGGCATTCATTGAAGCAAAGAGAGCTTACTTTGAAGATTACTTAGCAGCGATAGTTAAGCACGGCTGGAACTCTGAAGCTGACCTTGCCGTAAAGAAATTTGAGTATCTGGTTGCCTTGATACAACTTGCCGTCCCTAGAGATCCCGCTAGCGACTCATTCCGTCAAGGCAACACAATTGGAACTAAATATCGTCACTGGCGGAGAGCTAAATTTCTTCAGCAATATCGATTGTTTTTCAGATACAGCTCAAAGGTAGAAACGATTATTTACGCCTGGGTTAATGACAACCAAACGCTGCGCAGCTATGGATCTAAAACAGACGCCTACCTAGTCTTCAGAAAAATGCTTGAACAAGGTAGAGTGCCAAACGATTGGGATGAGCTGATGGCCGAGTCAGAAAAGCTCAACTAAACAGTTTTTGTAATCTTTGGATGCCCTCAACCAATTGAGCATCGCCTAGCGCATAAGACAATCTGACATATCCTGAGGGACCAAAGGCCTCACCTGGCACCAGCGCCACCTCGGCGGCATCAAGGATGTAGTCACACAGTTCCAAGCTGGAGTTGATCTGCTTGCCACCCCATTCGCGCCCCAATAGACCGGTCACGTCTGAGTAAACATAGAAAGCGCCTTGCGGGGTTGGGGCTACCCAACCAGGGATTTTGTTTAGTTCGTCAACAGCAACCAGTCGTCTGCGGTTGAAGGCATCCCGCATGGCCAAGACCTCATCCTGAGGGCCGGTAAGAGCGGCAATGGCTGCTCGCTGGCTGATGTTGGACACGTTAGAGGATAGGTGGGATTGGAGATTCGCAGCGGCTTTCATTGCATCTACCGGTCCAGCCATCCAACCCAAGCGCCAACCAGTCATGGCATAACTCTTAGCAACACCGTTGACCATGATGGTGCGATCGATTAGCTCCGGCACTACCTCAGTAATCGAATAGGCCTTCAGACCGTCATAGGTAAGGTTTTGGTAAATCTCGTCGGTGACAATCCATAGGCCGTTTTCATAAGCCCATTTACCAATCTCTTCAATCTGGTCGCGGGAGTAAACGGAGCCGGTTGGATTAGATGGGCTTACAATCAGAAGCACCTTGGTCCTCGCTGTTTTAGCCTTCTCTAACTGGTCCACAGTGACCAAATAGTTCTGCTCACTACCAGCAAATACCTCAACTGGAACTCCACCAGCGAGATGGATTGCCTCCGGGTAGGTGGTCCAGAACGGGGTTGGCATCAAAACTTCATCACCTGGATCAAGCAAAGTTGCAAAGGCTTGGTAAACAGCCTGCTTACCACCGTTGGTAACAACCACCTGGTTGGCGGTAATCTCAGTTCCCGAATCATGCTTAGTCTTCACCGCGATAGCTTCACGAAGTTCAGGAAGACCTACCGCAGGGGTGTAACGGTGGTTTTTGGGATCTTTAGCGGCTGCAACAGCTGCTTCAACAATGTGTGCTGGTGTAGCAAAATCTGGTTCACCAGCGGCATAAGAAATTACCGGCTTACCGGCAGCTTGCAGCGCTTTGGCCTTAGCGTCAACTTTTAGAGTTGCTGATTCGGCGATAGAGCCGATGCGGTGGGAGATTCTAGGGAATTCGTTCACAGTTAAAGACTACCGAAGCCAATCCAGCAGATAGCCTTTTGATTAGAGTTCAGGAAGGTTTTTCTGTTGCAGGCTTTGGTAACCGGTTTTCTAACTGGTCTTTCCCTTATTGTCGCCATCGGCGCTCAAAATGCCTTTGTCCTTCGACAGGGGCTTGCCAGGCAGCACGTTTTTCTTGTGGTTTTGGTTTGTGCGCTAAGTGATGCGTTCCTGATTGCCCTAGGCGTTCTTGGTCTTGGAACAGTAATCCAATCTCTGCCGGTATTGGTTGAGGTTATTCGCTGGTTCGGCGTCGGCTATCTAATCTGGTTTGGTATCTCCTCGCTAAGACGGGTGTTCAAAACCGAATCGCTCGAGGCAAGCGACAAGGTGGCCGCCTCTGCTAAAGCCACTGTGCTAACCACACTGAGTCTTACCTTTCTAAACCCACACGTCTATTTAGACACCGTGATATTTATAGGTGGTCTCTCCCACCAATTTGGTGATCAAACCATCTTCTTCGCCATTGGGGCAATCACGGCAAGCTTTATCTGGTTTTTCGGTGTCGGTTTTGGCGCAACTAAACTTTCGCCAATAATGGCAAAACCGATTTTCTGGAAAATTCTTGATGGGCTAATCGCGCTAATTATGTTTGGTATCGCCCTGAGCCTGGCGTTATTAGATTTTAGTTAGAAGCCGACTAGGTTCGGTTCTGGAACAAGAGTTATACCGAAGCGATTAGCTACCGTCTCTTGAATGAATCTCGCTAATTCAACAACCTCGGTTGCACTTGCCCCGCCTCGGTTAGTGATCGCCAGAGCGTGTTTAGTTGAAATAGCAGCCTTAGAGCCAGGTAATGAAAAGCCCTTCTGCAATCCAGCCTGCTCGATAAGCCAAGCCGCCGAGAGCTTCACCTGCTCACCTGATTCCCACTGCGGAGCATCGCTTGGCAAGGTCCTAGCAAAACTTTCCGAGACAAAAGGATTCGTGAAAAAAGACCCACAGGACCAGGTGTCGTGATCCGCCTTGTCGAGAACCATCCCTTTGGATCGACGAAGTTCAACTACCTCGGCAGATCTTTGCTTGAGTAGTTCCGGATCACCCTTTTGAAACTCAAAATCAACAGAAAGAACTACGCCTTTGCGGCCGGATTTAAAAACACTGTCGCGATAGCTGAAATTACAAAACTCATTGTCTAGGACGATAACTTCGCCTAACTCATAATCCAGAAACTCAACCGAAACTATCGTGCTGGACACTTCCTGACCATAGGCTCCAATGTTCTGCATCGGCGCTGCACCAACGGTGCCAGGGATGCCGGCAAGGGATTCAATACCAGCCCAACCATTTGAGTTAGCGAGCTCAACGAAGCTACCCCAGATTTCACCGGCCTGAACGCTAACTCTGCCTTGATCAACGCTTACCCCTTTGGTCTCGACCAGAATGACTTGATAGTTGCTTAAATCATCGCTTGCCACAACATTGGACCCGCAACCCAGAATCAACCAGTTATCTGTTTCTGCCCAAACTTGCTTGGCTAGGCTAATCAGCTCCTGCTTGGTGTCGGCAAAATAAAGTTTGCCCGGCTCGCCGCCGACACGGATGGTGGTTAGTTGGGCAAGACTTGTCATGAGCTTAGAACTTAACTACTGCCTGAGCTTTACCGAGAACGGTTACCGCTTGGCAACTTGCGGTCAAATCAACTCGAACGGTTCGATTCACTAAATCAATTGCACCGATTTTGCCAACTACTATTACTTCAGCCACGGCATCGGCAGGAACATAAACCGGTTTAGTAAATCTCACCCCGTAGTCAATAACCTTCCCGCTATCACCGACCCAGTCAACCGCTACCTGAACAGCTGCACCCATAGTTAGCATGCCGTGCGCTAGAACACCTTCTAAGCCAACGCTTTTAGCAAAATCATCACGGTAGTGAATTGGATTGAAATCGCCAGAAGCTCCGGCATATTTCACAAGCGAATCTCTAGTGAAACTAAATACTCTAGAGCCAATTTCTTGACCGATTTCTAAAGCTTCTAAATTCATTACTCATCACCTCTAACGACTAGGGTGCTGATTGCAGTGCAGACTAATTGCTTATTGATGTCAAAGATTTCGGTATTGAAAGTGACCATTGAGTGCGCACCGAGAGACTTAACTGATGCGACAGTGAGAACCGAGGTTAGTTCGTCCCCCGCAACAATTGCCCGATTAGCTACGAATCGCTGATCACCGTGAACCACTCTAGAAAAATCAATCTCTGCCTCTGGGTCAGCTAGAACCAGGTGTAGTGAACGCTCTTGAATAACCACTGGGAAAGTTGGTGGCGCTACCAGATCGCTATAGCCGGCAGCTTGAGCGGCAAATACGTCAAGGTTTACCGGATTGGTCGAGAAAACAGCGTTAGCAAACTCGCGGATTTTCTCGCGACCAACTAAATAGCTTGGGGTTTCTGGATAAGTTTTACCCTGAACATTTGGATTAACCATGAAAACAAGTTTGGCAGGTTTTTGTTGGTAGCGGGGGCGGGACTTGAACCCGCGACACCACGATTATGAGCCGTGTGCTCTAACCACCTGAGCTACCCCGCCGCAGAGCCCCGAGACAGGATTGAACTGTCGACCCCTTCCTTACCATGGAAGTGCTCTACCACTGAGCTATCGGGGCGTGACCTTGAATTCGGCCAAGGCACTAGTGAAGATTACCACCTCGACTTAGCCGAGGGCAAACCTTATAAAACCGCTGGTAGACGCCAGATGTTCACACTTAGCGCATCTCCTGGCAGCTTTACTTCTTTGCCCGATACGCTCAACTTGGCCCCGCCGTAGAGGTTCTCTGCCTGCTTGATACCCCGAACGGCATCCAGCGGGATACTGGCGTTAGTATCGCTACCGCGGCTGACTACAACCAGAATGGTCTGCTTTTTGTTCTCACGAACATAGGCGATCAGCTCTGAGGAAACATAGACAAACCGCATCGAACCATCGTGCAGGGCAGAATTCTCTTTACGAATCTTGGCAAAAGCTTTGTAGTGGACAAGCATAGAGCGGTCATTCGGACGCTCGTTGTTCCAAGGAATTGGGGTTCTCGATTCTTCGCCATTTACCCCATCAAGACCAAACTCATCGCCAGCCCAGATCACCGGCATACCTGGGAAGGTGAACTGCATAGCCGCAGCCACACGCTGAGCACCTGGAATGGTGAAGGTTTTAAACCTTGGAATATCGTGGGTGTCCAACGGGTTCATGTTGTGTAATCTGACATGCCATGGGAAGCCTGCCGCAAAATCCAGGTGCTGCTTAATCATCTCGAAGCCATCTATTTTGGTTCGACCGATACCCAAAAAGCCTGCCTCACCTTTAACTGCCGGGTTATAGAACCAGCGCCAAACCGGCTTAGTGAAGTTGTAGTAGGTCATTGCCCCGTGCCAACCTTCACCTTGCATCTGATAGGCAGAGTCACCGGTGTATTCACCGAGCACGATTGCATTTGGGTTAATTGACTGAATGGTTTCGCGCATGAGTTTCTGTATTTCTAAATACATGTCCTCTTCACGAATACGTCCAGTCATGTTGGCAACATCGATTCGCCAGCCATCCATGTTGTATGGAGCTTTGAGCCATTTGGCAACGATTGATTTAGGGCCGGTGACAAATCGCTTTCTTAGTTCTTTTGATTTCCAATTGAATTTAGGTAGTGATGGGACACCAAACCAAGCATCGTAATCGCGGTTCTTGTTTGAGAAGTAGTAAAACTCTGTCTCTTTTGCACCTGGCTTCTTATAAGCAGCTTTAAACCACTCGTGCGCATTACCGGAGTGATTACTGGTTAGATCTCCAATAATCTTGAAGCCCTTCTTGTGTGCTGCCTCAACTAGCTCAATCAGCGCTTTATCGCCACCGAGCAACGGATCCACCATGTCAAAACTGGATGCATCGTATCGGTGGTTTGAGCGAGCTGGAAAAACTGGTGTTAGATAAATAAGTGTTACGCCAAGACTCTTCAAATGATCTAGATGATCGATTACCCCGTAGAGATCTCCTCCGAAGAACTGCTCACTGGTGCCAGGACCTGATGCGATAACTTTGTCATCCCATTTTCTAGCCAAAGCCCAATCAGGTTTCTTATGTTTATCAGCCTGGGCTGATCTACCAAAACGATCTGGGAAAATCTGATACATCACCGCAGATCGACCCCAGCTCGGAGCAGACGAGAATGTGTTGATTCTGAAATCCTCGATGTCGGGTTGCTCTAAATCGCTTAGTCCCCTGGCGTTTAGCCAGTAACTTGTCCCGTCTTGAAATTCCAGATACCAGCGGTAGTTCATATAGGGGTTGTGCATGACGATGGTGGCCTCATACCAGGACCAACCATCCTTGCTGGAAAGAAGTTTGGCCGGTGGGGTGGGGAAAGCCTCTCCAGACTCGCTAAAGCGAACCCGAATACTCTTTACCTTGCCAAACTCAGCGTGAACGCGGATTTTTAGTTTGACCTTATCCAGTAGGGCTGGAGTTTGATTGGCCACATAAAGCGCGGAGCCGTCATGGTGGGGCCAGTAGGCGCGGGGAACGCTCTGCAGTTTAGATTGCATAGCTTTTAGCGTTAGCCCTTAACCGAACCAGCGGTAAGACCACCGATGATGTAGCGCTGCAGCGACATAAACACGATGATGATTGGTACCGAAGCGAGAATCGAACCGGCAGCAAATGGACCCCAGTTCTGGGCATACTGACCACCGATAAAGCCCTGCAAACCAACAGCTACCGTTCTGTCCTCATTCTCCGGCAAGAACAAACGAGCAAGGATGAATTCGTTGAACAGACCAATAAATGAAAGCAGGGTGACTACGGCCAAGATTGGCGAAGCCAATGGTACGAAGATCTGCCAGTAGGTTTGCATAGCGCTTGCGCCATCAACCTTGGCCGCCTCATCAAGTTCCAGCGGAATAGAGTCGACGAAACCTTTCATCAGCCAGATGTTAACACCCATCGAGCCGCCGAGGTAAACCAAAACCAAACCACCGAGGGTTCCAAGACCCCACTCTGGAGCGAACACATAAACACGCTCCATGATCACGTAAATAGCGCTAAGGGCAAGAACCGATGGGAACATCTGAACCAGGAGCAGTGATTGCAAACCAACTCTTTTTCCCTTGAATCGCAAACGGCTGAAGGCGAATGCAGAGGCGGCACCAATCAAAACCGATAGGAACGAAACCGAGGCGGCGATGATTGCAGAGTTCTTCATCCAGGTCAGGAACGGAACTTTTGGATCAGTGAAAAGAAGTTCGTAGTTATCCCAGACAAATGAAGTCGGAATAAAAGAAGTCGATTGCAAACTCTGGTTAGAGCTGAACGATGCAGTCACAACCAGATAGAGCGGGAAGATTGCAAACACGCAGCAGATAATGGCAACCATGTGGCGCCACGACTTCTGCTGAAACCAATGAAAGAAATTAATCATGCGAAGTCATCCAATACTTTCGATTTTCTAATTCCATACATCGAGATTGAAGCCACGATGACGAAAATTACCACGGATATAGCGCTGGCCAAACCGTAATTCTGCACTGTTGTATCGAAGGCGAGCTTATAGGTGTAGCTGATCAGAATGTCTGTCGCACCAGCCAAAGATCCAAACTCGAAGGCCGGTCCACCACCAGTCAACAGATATATGATGTTGAAGTTATTGAAGTTGAAGGCGAAGGATGCAATCAACAGCGGAGTCAACATCCTAAGTAGTAGCGGTAGGGTAATCAGCCTGAAAATCTGTCTTGGGTTAGCTCCATCAATCGAAGCCGACTCAGCAAGTTCCTTTGGAATAGCCTGTAGCGAACCTGAGCAGATGAGGTAGAAATAAGGGAAACCAAGCCAAAGGTTTACCAGTAGCACTGATACCTTGGCCAGCGTCGGATCCTGCAGCCAAGAGATGTCTAAGTTAAACAAACGGTTAATGGCACCGTTGGTGTCCAGCATTCCACCCCAAATCAGGATGGACATGATGGAAGGCATCGCGTATGGCAAAATCATTATCGATCGGTAGAAGTTTCTACCTCTTACTTTCTTATCCAACGAAATTGCCACCAAGAGCCCGAGGGCAAACTGGGTTACAACTGTCAAAATCGAGAAGACCACTGTCCAGATAAACACTGCAATTAGAGGCTCGCGGATTTTCTTTTCAGTGAACAAGCTAGTGAAGTTTTCAAACCAGATGCCCTGACGCCAACCTGGATCTAGATAGTCGGTCTTGTCATTAGGGTTTCTAAAGTTTCCGCGACCATCGTCCTTATAGCTGGCACCGGAAAGAATGTTGCTGAAAGTGTCGGTCTTCTTGTCATAAATGATGTTGTTTAGGTTGACTGTTGCATAAGCAACTCCACCTACGGGTAGACCTTCAAGTCTTATAAAGTATGGGGAATCGTAAGCAAAACGATAGTTACCGATCTTGTCGGCGTATTTACCAAGTTGCTTATCGGTGTATTTAGTGAAGCCCGGTGCCTTAATCCCCAGCCCCATGTCATCTTTAGTGACTTGAGCTGGATCTAACTTGACTCTCTTGTCTTTTGTAGAAAGGTAGTACTCGTACTGGGCAATTAGTGTGTTTAGTGAAGCCTGGGTTAGACCATCGTACGGAAGAAGGTCTAACTTCATAAATTTCTTCTCGTCATAGCGGAATCTAATCTGAAGCAGTTGGTCTGCCACATCATTAGTTTGCTGCTGAGAGAAAACCTTGAAATCAGGGGCTGTTTGGGCGATTCCCCAATCATCCAGAGTCACATCTGCGTTTGACAAAATAATTGTCTGTGTCTCGGTGGAGATGAAGTAGTCCATGTCGCTCTGTTGGTAAGAGTCACTCACCAAAATGGCGATGTTGTTTACATCCCCACCGTAGTATCCGACCATAGCGTCGAAAGCGATTAGCTCTTGATTTGGATCTACTGTTCCTTCAATCTCTTTGCTGGTAATAATTGCAGACTTATTTGGGTCTTTGTCGACATACCCAACAACCGCGTTGAAAGAGGTTCCTTCTGGATCAGGTGCTGTGCCCTGATCAACAATTGTCTTGATTGCTTCCTCTTTGGAAAGCATGTTTCCGGTTTGATATTTAAAACCAGACATTGAGAGAGTGAATACAACTGGGACAATAACGAATGCTGCGAGGAACATCAATCCCGGTGCGAAAAATTTGAGTGGAACTGAAATGTTAGTTAGATAAGTAAAAGCTAGGAGAAGAATACAGACAGCCAAGAAAATCGCGATGTTGGTGTCACCGGTTCCAAAAGCAGCCATCATTAGGTAACCAAGAGTCACCATTGCCACTGTTACAAAAATAATTTTGGCGATAACTGCGTAGATGTTACCTCTGAAAATTCTCAACTTTGCTACTTCCGTCTGGTTCTTAGATAAATCCTATTTTCATTTTGAACTCAAAAGAGTTCTCTTGTCATAAGAACTGGTGGGGAGTTTTCACTCCCCACCAGCTACTTATTGACGGGTTCTATTAGAACTTAGAACCAGCTACAATGTTGGCCTTTAGCATTGTGTTAAGGCTGTTAGTTGTAGCCACTAGGTCCTTACCTGGGTCACCAGTGATGTTCCACCAGTAGTCTCCAGCAAGACCCCACCATGAGTTTCCTCCGGTACCGTTCAGGATGCTACCAATCTGTGGGATTGAAGCAGTACCTGCAGCGCGAGCCATACCCTTTTGGAAGGTAGAACCGAAACGCGCTGCCTTAGCGTTAGCGTGTGGACGGTTCTCGATCTTCTGGTAGTCGCGCTGACCTGAGCGTGAACCAAAGAAGTTCAGCAGTGACTTAGCAGCAGCAAGGTTACCCTTGGTGTTTGCGAATGAGGTTAGAAGCGCACCAGAAACTGATCCGAATGCGTTTCCGAAGGTACCAGCAGTGACACCAGGCACAGACTGAATAGTCGCGTTGAGTTCATTGCTTAGTAGGTCCTTCTGCCAGTTTCCAAGGATTGCGTAAGGAACCTTACCGGCCTTGAAGTCAGCTTCACAGTTAGCCATGGTGGTGCCTGGGGCGCCATCCCATGGAGCGTAGAAGCCATTGCTTACCCAACGGTTGCCTGATGGCTCAAGCAGGTAGGTCTTCAAGTTGTTCACGAAGCTAGCTGATACTGGGTCTCCAGAAGTAGCTGGCTTACCTGCCTTTGACAAGGTGGTGTCAACCTTACCGGCCTTCATGCGGTATGGCTGTAGACCCATTGCTGAGTAAACTGACAAACCACCCCATGAAGTTCCACCACCGAGGATACATAGACCTGCAGTTAGGTCCTTCGAAGACTTGTTTGCCTTGAAGTAGTCAACCATGTCGCCGAAGGTGTTTGGCTTTGGAACACCAGTGTTACGAACCATAGCAACGTTGTTTACGTCAAGTGGAACACCGTATAGCTTGCCCTTGTATGAAAGGTCACCAAGCTGGTTAGAGGTGAAGTCCGCCTTGATGGTTGCTGGAAGAGTGAAAGCTGCAAGCTTTCCGTTCTTCGCACCGGTTGGTACCCAGTCGTTAGGGCCAAGAACAATGTCTGGTCCTGATGCTGCGGTTGCGTTGTCAAGTGCAGCCTTTAGAGCGTCAAAGCTCGCCTGTGGCTTGACATCGATTACATAACCAGGAACGAAGTCGCCTTCTTCCTGCTCCTCTAGGGTGCCGAAAAGCTGGATTAGATTTGGGCCACGAGTTTCGTCTGCCCAGATCGTTAGCACCTTTGGTGCAGCTTGTGCTGGGGCAAGTGCAACACCGCCCAGTACAACTGCAAAGGCAGCAATCGCTCCGGCTCCCTTCTTAGAAATTGAAAACATTTACTCTCCATATCGATATTGAGTTAGCACGGATTGTGCTGTTTATAGTTAGCCAAATAAGGTGCCATTTAGTCAAATGTGTAAGCGGTTTCACGATAACA
The DNA here is from genome assembly GCA_964443065.1 of uncultured Rhodoluna sp. Classification (GTDB taxonomy): domain Bacteria; phylum Actinomycetota; class Actinomycetes; order Actinomycetales; family Microbacteriaceae; genus Rhodoluna. The sequence goes on along the minus strand of CAYUBJ010000017.1, from coordinate 11,686 downwards.
GTCTCGTAAAGATATCGTGGCTGGTTTGAGCTATAACCGCCCTAATCCCCGCCAAATAAGGGCTCTAGCCAATTTTGGTAAAAACGCTTATGACCGAGGCTTCCAAAATGGTCAATTTGAAACCACTATTCTGGAAACGATTACGGATTGATAAATCCGTGAAAGAAAACTAAAAACATCATTTATCTTGGAATTTATGTCTATGCCAACAACTGAAATCCTAAGTAAGCCCCGCAAGGACGCCGAATGGTGGCGCACTAGCGTTATTTATCAGATTTACCCTAGATCCTTTGCCGACGGCAATGGCGATGGCATGGGAGATCTCAAAGGTGTCACCGAAAGGCTGGAATCCCTAGCTGAGCTAGGCGTCGATGCCATCTGGTTTAGCCCATTTTTCAAATCCCCGCAAAAAGACGCCGGTTACGACGTTGCCGATTACAAGGACATCGATCCCCGATTTGGCGACCTAGCCGACTTCGACCGACTTGTGGCCAAGGCCAAATCGCTTGGTCTGAGAATCATCGTCGACCTGGTACCTAACCACTCATCAGACCAGCACGTTTGGTTCCAAGAGGCACTAAAGGCTGCTCCTGGTTCTAAAGAGCGCAACCGTTACATCTTCCGTGATGGCAAAGGTGAAAACGGCGAACTACCACCGAATAACTGGGAATCAGTTTTTGGTGGACAAGCCTGGACAAGAATTACTGAGGCTGATGGAAAACCAGGCCAATGGTACCTTCACATTTTTGATTCTTCACAACCTGACTTCAACTGGCAGAACGAAGAAGTTAGAAACGAGTTCGACAGCGTGCTGCGTTTCTGGTTGGATCGCGGAGCTGCCGGTTTCCGAATCGATGTTGCTCACGGCATGATCAAAGTCGATGGTCTACCCGATGTTGTTCACCATTCGTCAACTATGTCTGGACAAGATTCACCAGATGATGTTAAGACTCAAGAAACAGACGAAGAACTAATCAAGCGACTACAAATTGAAAACCCATTCTGGGGTCAAGATGGTGTCCACGAAATCAACCGTCGCTGGAGAAAAATCCTTGATGAGTATGACGACAGAGTTATGTGTGGTGAAGCCTGGGTGCACCCACTATCGCGAATGGCGCGCTGGGTCAGACCGGATGAGTACCACCAAACATTTAACTTTGGTTACCTTGAGACTCCTTGGGACAAAGCAAAACTTGAATCAGTAGTAACTGAATCACTCAAAGCTTTTGGTGCGGTTGGTGCCCCATCGACTTGGGTGCTTTCTAATCACGATGTGATTCGCCACGCAACAAGAATGGGTTACGACCAAATCCCAAGACAAGGCGATGGAGTTGGCCCTAACTACCAGCAACCAGATGAAGCAAAGGGTCAACGCAGAGCTAGAGCAGCGACCGCATTCATGCTAGGCCTACCTGGTGGCGCATACATCTACCAAGGTGAAGAGCTTGGATTACCAGAGCACACCACTCTAGAAAACAAATATCGTGAAGACCCAACATTCTTTAGAACCAACGGTCAACGAGTTGGTAGAGATGGTTGTCGTGTTCCACTTCCTTGGGAAGCTGGAGTAAACGAATCAAATGGATTCTCTGCTACTGGTGCATCTTGGTTACCACAGCCGGAGTCATACCGAAGGTACGCACGTAGCGCGCAAGAGGGTATTGCTGGATCTACTCTGGAACTTTACAAGCGCTTACTAAAAGAGCGTAAAGCTTTTGAACTAGGTAACGGTGAATTCCGTTGGGCTCCAGAGTTTATGGACGAGTCATCATTGGCATACATCAACAACGGCGTGCTGGTGCTTTCTAATTTTGCCGGTGACCCAGTAGTCATCCCTGCTGGTGAAATATTGGTCACCACGCAACACGATCTAACAATCGAAGGAGAGTTAGAGCACGACCAGACAGTGTGGATCAAGTTGTAGTAAGAAAGCGGTTAAAGATAAATGCCCGGTAGCAATACCGGGCATTTACCTTTCCCTAAAAGACTTCTACTTCAAGGCTTTAACCCAAGAAACAGAAGACTTGCCCATCTTTCGCAGTTGCTCTAGCCTGACTGCAATCCAGACCATAATCGCCGCTATGACAAGCAGAATTACCCAGAGGAACCAGCCCTGGCTAGCCAGCGGTTTGAAGGCATAGGGCAGTACTCCGACAAATATTCCGACAAGCCCTGGGAAGAACAACCCACCTAGTTCTCTTAGTGCTCCAACGATAAGAAGCACCAGTGAAACGACTACGATGATTCCGAATCGCCACCAGTCGACTTGACGCAGCTCGCTCTGACCGAGTGCCTGAATGGTTAAGAACAGTGAAGGCACCAGCGCCACGGCAATCGGAATACCTAGATAGATATAGGAACTATCTGGAACTCGCTCTGCTCGGCGCAGTAGCCCGAAGAGAATAAATAGTACTGCCGAGATAACCAGTGATCGGAGGGAGACGGTGATATCCAAATCACTCGAGTCTCCAGCCCTCACCCATGAAATCGGTAAGACTACGAGAACCAGAGCTGACCCACCAGCGATTGTGCCACCGAGATTACCCTGACGCATTCCTAGAATTAGCGCGACTAGCGCAATCACAAGAATCAACACAACTCTGCTTATTTCCTGTGGCAGTAGATCACTAAATTGTTTGTCCAGTGAACCGTATGACTGGATTATCGAAGGCAGTAATGCGCTCGCTAATGGTAGACCGGTGCTAAGTAGCGAAGTTTTGAATTCAACAACTTTACGCAACTGCAGGTTACCTAGGATAATTGCCAGCGTAATTGCGATGCTGAATAGCTCTGGCCCATCCCAACTGATCAAGTTAGCAGTTAGTGCTAATTGAACAAGTGTGACCAAACTTCCTAAAATACCTAGATAGCTCAGCACACCCCAAGCCAAAATCTTTTGCTGACCAAGCTTCCAGTATGTGTATGCGGTAAAGAGTAAGAGTGAAGCTAACAGCCTAGAAAGACTATTTACCTGGTCGATACCTTGACTTATTGAGTAACCAATCGAAACCACAACCGGAATCAATACTGGAATATCAACTCGGAATAGTTGCAGCCTAGATTTATCAAGCTCTACCTGTCGAACAAGGAATAGTGATCCAATAACCAGAGAAATGGAGAACAACAAAGTGTAAAGCTCTGGATAGAAAACGCCAGTCAAGATTCGCTCTTGAATAAGATTTGCTAAATCAATTGCAAATAAACCACCAGAGACATAACCAGCGATTACCCAGGCCGTTCTCTTCTCAGCAATTGAACGCCAGTAGGCAAAAGCTGCAAGCAACACCAACGTGATAGCAACTCGTTCAGCTTGCCAGTTTGCCACTTGGACTACTCCGTAAAGAACAGAACCAACGAGTGGAACCAAAATTGGGGCATCGACTCTTACCAACTGCTTCACGTTTGCCGCCAGCTCTACTCTTCTAACCAAGAAGACTGCACCGAGCAGGAGGCTTAGCGCTAACGGAACTGTGTAGAGCTCCGGATAGCCAGAAACGTCAGGTAAAACCTGAGTCTGTAATTGATAGCCAGTTACCAGAGAGCCAATTCCGCCGGCAACATAGCCAGCAACCACCCAAGCCAGACGCTTTTCAGCAACTGATCGCCAGTAGGCAAAACCTGCAGTTGCCAGTAGCGCTATGGCAATCCTTGTCAGTGCGGTATCGCTGCTGCCTAGAGTGTTTAGGCCCTTTACCGCCTGCAATAGCAGTAGCGCCAAAACTGGCAGGTCTAGTCCGGCTAGGGCTTTGGCCGGCTTGGTCAGACTGCGGTTGAACAAGGCTGGTACGGCGAGAGCCAGACCCAGTGGTAAACCATAGAACTCACTAGCCAAGCCAGTATCACCGAAATTATCAACGAGGTAGATGTTCAGTAGTATTGCCGCTGCTACCGGACCTAGATAGCTAAGCGCGAACCAACCGTTGGTAACCTGCTTGTTCTCAGCCTTGCTCACCTGGACAAGCTGGCGAACAGTAATCAAACCGAACAGGGCGGCGACAAGCATTCGCTGGAGGGTTACGGTATTTAGTTCACCCATGGATCCGAAAGTTAGTCCAGCAAGAACTAAATAAATCAAACCGTTCACACGGAATAGCTGCTTGAACTGTTCGCTGATTTTGCGCTCCGCAAGAGCAGCGCTCAGTAGCGCAACGGCAATCAATTCAACTAGGCCAATCACGGATTGTTCACTGTTTAGCCAGGCATCGTAGTTGCTGAGAATCGAAATCAGCGAGATGACAAAGACGCTTGCGAAAGTTAGTAACGCATACTGTTTAGCCTCAGAACGTTTTGCAACGAAGTACTGAATCAGGTTGATGAGAATTGCTCCAGCGATTGCTAGCAGTAGGTTTGACCAAGTCGGCAAGCTTGCTTTCAATGGGTCTAACGCTAATGCGATTCCCAAAACTCCTAGACCATAGGCAATGTAACTTCTAACCTTCTCTTTACCGAGCCATGCCAAAACATAATTCACTACTGAAAGTAGAAGCAGAACAGAGGAAATGAACTGCAGATCGGCTGTTGATTTAATGCTGGTGAACATGACTAGAGCCAAGACACCTTGGAAAATGAAGCTGTAGGTAATCAAAAGTTGTTTTGCTGAAGCAAAAGTTCCTTTTAGGATCTGACCTAAAATTCCAACAACAAGAGAGGAAACACCGAGCATCAAAATGATGTTTAGATAGTCAGCGCTGTTAACTGCATTTACAGGAACAGTAATCAGAATTGCAAAAATACCGGTGACTACTGCAAGCCCATTGTTCCAATCCTTGCCCTGTTGAAGCTCATGCCGTTTAGCTATTAGTGCTGTTATTGGTGAGTAAACAGCGAAAGCTAAAATCAGAGCCAGCGCTATAAATGCGTAGGAGAGGCTTTTCGGATCAAAACTTCCGTTAACTCGAACACCAAATGCTAACGCTGCCAAACCAATCGCATGACACACGGTGGCGGCGACATTGCTAAACGATGAGAACTTGAACCACTGTTGCAAAAGCAGTGTGAATCCAAACAATACAAGCATTAAGCCAAGTGCAATCTGGATTTGGGAATCCCCTAGATTATCGGGCAGATACCAAACCAACCAGGATGCTAAAAGCGAAAAGTGTGCAACGCGAATGGCATTCGGATGTGCAGATACTCGCTTTACCTTGACACCCAAAAGCACTGCAACTGCAGCCAGCACAGCAGTGCCAATCACGCCCAACCAGAGGTTGTCAATCAGATGCACCCAGGCATTCAGTGCCAGAGCGGTAGCAGTAAAGCCGATGATGTGCTCAACGTTGTTGATCTGAGCCTGAAGCTTCTCATCTGAGGTAAGACCATCCACCCAACGCGTCTGAAATGCGCCGGCGATAAGCCAGATTGCGGCGAAGATGCTGAAGGATATCGGCTCGATGGCAAGGCCCCCGCTTAGGAAACTGTATGCGGTGTAGCCGATACTCAATACCGCTAGCACTCCAGTGGCCAATAGTGTGAAGCGTTGCAGCGCTAGTTCTTCTCTCTTGGCTAGATCCTTCTCATACTCAACGTCTGGGCTATCTTTTGGAACCTCAAATTTGAATTTTCTAACCGACTTGCTCATCAGAGCCAAGACAACTGCAGCGGCTACGTTAACTGATGCGAATAAGCCGAAAGCGCCTTCTTCAATCGGATAGGCATCGCGGATTGGGCCGAAGCTGAAGAACATCACCGACGTTACAAAGCCAACTAGGGCAATTACTTTCCAACCAAAGTTTGCTTTGAACCTAGCCAGTAGCCAGGCAATTGTAGAAACAATTAAGAAATCGGTTGCCCACCACCAAGCCGGGGCGCCGTCCCAAACAAACTCGTTTGCCGTACCACGAACAAAGATAGTTGCAATTACCAAGAAGGATGCCAGTTGCATCGATGACGAGAATGCCGCCATAAAGTTCGCCAGCATTACCGAGAATTTTCTACCCCAAATTGCCATGAATCCCGTTACCGCAGCAATTGGAATTGTTACTAGCAAATAAAACTCTGGCGGGAAGTCTTGGCTGACTCCATATTGAACAAATATCGATGCTGCGATTGCAATCAGGACGCTAGCACCGATGATCAACCACTGTTGCGGAGCTAAGGTTACTTTCTTGCGCTTGATAACCGGCTTTGGAGGTTCAACTGGTTTTGGCACTGCTACCGGAGCAGTAGTTGTTGGTCGAGGTTGAATAGCTGGCCGAGCAACTGGAGCGCTCGCTGCAACTTGAGGCCTAACTTCTTGAGCAGTTGGGACTGCAACACGAGGACCGTTTTTGATTGATTGCAGTTTTCGCCAAGTGGCATCCAACTGATTCTGGGTCTCAACAACTTGCTTGCGCAACTTTGCATAATCACGCAGAAGTGCAGTTTCAAACTCATAACCGCAAGGACAAACCACTCGTTCCTTGCCCTTTATATCTGCTGCACTAAAACTGTGAACACAGATAGCCGTGGCGTATTCGCCTGAGGTTGGCAAGGTTGCCTGAACTGCACCAGTTTGAGTTGTTGCTATTGGGCTTGAATACAACTGCGGCATCGGCGGCAAATTATTCGAAGCTGCTGGTGTGGCGCTAATTTTTCGGTTAGCCCTGATCACCAAAATTACGATTGCTGCAATTACTATGAACCCGGCGAACGCGCCTGCCCCAACTGCTGTGAGCATGATCATCAGCATCAATCCGCCGACAACCGAGCAGCCAATACCAAAGCACTTGGCCGTTGAGTTAGTTTGATTAGACATAAGTTAACTCCCCCCTGAGACTTATTTTATTTATAGCCCAAATCGGTGCACAGAATTTTCTAACAACGTAACAGTTTGTTACTTAACCGTAATTACGGGCCTTTTCACCTCATATAGAGTGTGTTTCTTTCTCATAAAGGCCAATAATTGACAAAATACTTCTAGTAATCTCGGACTTAATACCTAATCGGTGCCCTAGATACACGCATGAATACGGAGGTTGGTTTGAACCAGCTCACAGTTAGGGCCCTTGCTCGTCCGGCCAAGTGGATTAGCGCTGGCCTAATGCTGCTGTCCATCATGTTTCAAGGTGGTGCCGCTCTAGCCGTAGCCCCAGAGCCTACCCAAGACATAACTTCGCAGTATTCAATTCAAGGAACCATTAGACAAGGTGCAGCCAATCCAGTTAAAGGCGCAGTCATATCTGTAGTCGGCGAAAGTTTTGAAGGAACCGCAACCACCAATGCTCGCGGTAAATGGGAGATTTCAGTGCCGACTAGAGGAGCCTATACGGTGACTCTGGATCTCAGCACGCTTCCCGAAGGAGCAAAGCTAAAGCCTGGTTTTGAGAATGTGAGAACGGTAACAATCGACAAGGTGAACACCGTCGTCGCTCTGTTCCCACTGGAAAGCATCGAAGATCCAAATGTTAAGCCAACACCAACGACGAACGTTCTGCTGAGCAGAATATTCGCTGGTCTGAACTTCGGCATTCTCTTAGCCATGGCCGCAATTGGTCTCTCACTTATATATGGAACAACTGGGTTGAGTAACTTCGCTCACGGTGAGATGGTTACCATCGGGGCGCTAACCATGTTCACGTTCAACCGTGTGATGGGTCTAGACATTATTGTTTCTACTTTGCTTGCCACACTAATCGTTACCGCTTTCGGATATGTCCAGGATGCAGCTTTATGGCGACCACTTCGCAAGAAACGAATTGGTATCACCCAGATGATGATTGTTTCGATAGGTCTATCAATCTTTGTTCGTTACTTCCTGCAGCTTGTATACGGCGGTGAAACCAAGGTTCTATCCCAAGGTGCCACTTGGAACATTTTCGGTGTCTTGATGCCAGCTGTAAATGTGATCTGCGCAGGCATTGCAATCATCGCTCTACTCGGATTTGCTTGGTTCCTAACCAGAACCAGAATCGGTAAGGCAACTAGAGCGGTCTCTGACAATGCTGCGCTAGCTGCATCAACCGGTATCGATGTTGAAAGAATCATTCGTATCGTTTGGGTCGTTGCAGCAGCTCTAACCGGCCTATCCGGCGTATTTATTGGCCTTTACTTCCAAGCCTCGTGGGATACCGGATTCTCCATTCTGCTATTGCTATTTGCTGCAGTTACCCTAGGTGGTTTAGGAACAGCCTTCGGTGCTGCAGTTGGAGCACTGATTGTTGGAATGTTCGTTGAATTGAGCACGTTGGTTATTCCACCAGATCTAAAATTTGCGGGAGCACTAATTGTGCTAATCCTGGTCTTACTATTTAGACCGCAGGGTGTTCTTGGTCGCAAGCAGAGGATTGGATAAATAATGGACCAGATTCTTGCTAACGCACTGGGTGAACTAATCACCCCAATGACAGCTGCATATGCACTTGCTGCCATTGGATTGGCGATGCACTTTGGCTTCACTGGGCTTCTTAACTTTGGTCAAGCCGCGTACATGTTGGTAGGTGCCTACGCATTTGCTATGGCAACACTTGCTGGCTTAGGACTCTTTCCAGCAATACTCATTTCATTTGCCGCCTCGATAGTGCTTTCCCTGATACTCGGTATCCCAACGCTTCGATTACGATCCGACTACCTGGCGATTGTGACAATCGCGGCGGCTGAAATTTTGCGCTTCATTGTCTCAACTACCGGACTCAACGATGTCACCGGTGGACCACAGGGACTCTCTGGTTTTGCTCGTGAATTCTATGCGTTGAATCCTTTCCCTGCCGGGGAGTATGGCTTCTGGGCGTGGAGCATGGATGAGAAGGGGCTCTGGGTCAGGGTTGTTGCCTGGTCGCTGGTTATTCTGGCTGCTCTGTTTGTTGCGAAGATGATCCGCAGCCCTTGGGGAAGAGTCATCAAAGGTATTCGTGAAGACGAGGATGCCGTTCGTTCACTCGGTAAGAACGTCTACTCATACAAAATGCAATCGCTAATTATCGGTGGTGTGCTCGGAACACTAGCTGGAATCGTATTCGTTCTGCCACGTGCAGTGCAGCCGGGCAACTTCGGCACCGGTCTTACCTTCTTCATCTGGACGATTTTGCTTCTAGGCGGAGCGGCAACCGTGCTCGGTCCAATCATTGGTTCAATGATCTTCTGGGTGCTATTGTCTCTGACCGACGGCCTGCTTAGCGCTGGGGTGGACAGCGGCATCATCACTTTCATCCAGCAGGATCAAATCGGTGGTATTCGATTCATGCTGGTAGGTCTCGGCTTGATGCTGCTGGTCATATTCAGGCCGCAGGGCATCTTCGGCAATAAGAAGGAGCTCTACTTCAATGGCTGATCAAATCGCAAAGGGTAAAGCGGAGCCTGGCTGCGCTAAGCTCGACCCAATTCTTATTGCCGACAATGTCGTTCGCCAATTCGGCGGTCTCACCGCTGTTGACGTGGCTCACGTTGAAATCCCGCGAGGTCAGATAACAGCTCTGATTGGGCCAAATGGTGCTGGAAAGACAACCTTCTTCAACCTTCTTACTGGTTTTGATAAACCAAATAGCGGTAGCTGGACATTCAATGGCAAGAAGCTTTCCGGTGTCGCCTCCTATAAAGTTGCTCGCCTTGGAATGGTTCGCACTTTCCAGCTAACCAAGGCACTGTCACTTCTGACGGTGATGGAAAACATGAGGCTCGGCTATCAAAATCAAAAAGGCGAGAATCCGCTAGCGGCGATGTTCAAATCTATTTGGCGTAAACAAGAATCAGTTGTTACCGAAACTGCTAATGAACTTCTCACCAGATTCAAACTTGATGCCAAGAAAGATGATTTTGCAGCCAGCCTCTCCGGTGGTCAAAGAAAACTTCTTGAGATGGCCCGTGCTTTGATGACTAAACCAACCATGATTATGCTCGATGAGCCAATGGCTGGAGTGAACCCAGCTCTCACCCAATCTCTCTTGGATCACATCAAGGATCTAAAGAAAGAAGGCATGACGGTCTTGTTTGTTGAACACGACATGCACATGGTTCGTCACATCAGTGACTGGGTGATTGTTATGGCTGAAGGAAAGATTGTTGCTGAAGGACCACCGAAGGAAGTAATGAAGAATCCCGCGGTGATTGATGCTTACCTGGGTGCTCACCACGATTCGGATCTTGGATCAAATAGCAAGAAGGGTAGCAAATGAACGACGTAGTTGTTGAAGCTAAAAACCTTGTTGCTGGATATCTGCCTGGCGTGAATATTCTGAATGACTGTTCATTAGTTGCAAAGCAGGGAGAGCTAATCGGAATCATCGGCCCAAACGGTGCTGGTAAATCAACTCTGCTGAAAGCAATTTTCGGTCAGGTGAACATTCGCTCCGGTCAGGTATTTCTAAAAGGTGAAGAGATAACCGGTCTAAAGGCAAACAAGTTGGTCTCCAAAGGGGTCGCCTTTGTGCCACAAACCAACAACGTCTTCCCGAGCCTAACTATTGAAGAGAACTTGGAGATGGGTGTCTTTCAAAGCCCGAAGCGATTCAAGGAACGTTTCGAATTTGTCGGTGGCTTATTCCCAGATCTGGTCAAAAGAAGAAATCAACGAGCCGGTTCTCTATCAGGTGGTGAGCGCCAGATGGTAGCCATGGGTAGAGCACTGATGCTTGACCCTTCCGTATTGCTATTAGATGAACCATCCGCAGGGCTTTCCCCGGTCCGCCAAGATGAGGCGTTTATCCGTGTCAAAGAGGTAAACCAAGCGGGTGTGACTGTGATCATGGTGGAGCAGAACGCTAGACGCTGCCTACAAATCTGTGACCGTGCCTACGTTCTAGATCAGGGTAAGGACGCTTATACCGGAACCGGTAGACAGCTACTAAACGATCCAAAGATGATTGAGCTTTACCTAGGAAACCTAGCCGATCTTTAGAACATAATAGAAAACCCCCGAGCCTAAAAGACTCGGGGGTTTTCTATTTTTAGTTGATTAGTTCAACTTGCCGTATTCGCTGTCGACACCAGTGTTCTTGTTGGTCTCGTCGAATAGGTAGATACCTACATAGGCTTCGGTTGGGTCACCGTTCGCATCGAACGAGATAGGACCTGAAACACCCTCGAAGTCAATGTCCTTACCAGCGTTGATAAGGTCAATAGCCTTCTTGAATGCACCTGGCTGTGAGAAGTCAACCTTCTCGCCACCTGATGATACCTGAGCCATGTACTTAGCGATGTTTGCACCGTTAACTTCTTCGCCAGCCTTAGCTGCAGTAGCTGCTGCAAGAGCAGTTAGCATGGTGGCGTCGTAAGACTCAGCAGCGTAAGCAAATACATCTAGGTTTGCGTTAACAGCTGCAAGACGAGTCTTGAAGTCTTCTGATGCAATAACACCTGGGATGGTTCCCTGAGCTCCAGCAATGTTGAAGTCAGTGAAGTCCTCATCGAAGTTAGCGGTGTTACCGTCAACCAAGTAAAGCTTGGTTGGGTCCCAGCCCTTAACCTTTACAAGCTCAGGAAGAATTGCCTTAACCTCATCGAATGAGATAACAGCAATTGCGTCTGGCTTAGCAGCAAGAACCTTGTCGATCTGGCTTGAGAAGTTCTTGGTTGCAGGTGCGAACTCTTCGTTAGCAACTACAGAACCACCAGCTGCTTCAATAGCAATCTTGGCGTTCTCGTATAGACCAGTACCGTATGGGTCCTGAAGGGTTAGGAATGCAACTTTGCTTGCACCGTCACCAACAATTAGGTTACCTAGTACGCGACCCTGTAGAACGTCTGAAGGAGCGGTACGGAAGTAAAGACCGTTGTC
>CAYUBJ010000016.1:23441-25958 GCA_964443065.1 uncultured Rhodoluna sp. | reverse complement strand
CAGGTAACTGGTTTTAGGTTTTAGATTTACCAGTTTGTATATAGGGCTTGTCGATGGGCCTTTAGTAAGTAACTGCCAGGTTTGACCCTCATCTAGGGAAAACTCAATCATGTAATCAATCAAGCGAGAGCCACCGTTATTTGGAGCTGTCCAGCTCAGCACTGTTGCTGAGGCGGTTTGGCTCTTAACAGCTAAACCTGTGGGGATTCCCGGGATGGTTGGAGAAGTTGCGATCGACAGTATCGGGCTGACTTTCGAGATTCCTGCAGAGTTTACTGCCCTCACCCTGAATGAATACTTGGTAGCTGGTTTCAAATCAGCCGCGCTGATTGATCTTGCTGGGCTAGTCTCCTTTTGGATCAAAGTCCAGGAACTACCGCCACCGCTCATCTCAACTATGTAATTAGTTATTGGTGAACCACCATCTATAGCTGGCGCATCCCAAGAGATAGTAACTGTATTCATTGTTACTGATACTAAGTTTGGCTTACTTGGAGCTGAAGAAATCGTGCCTAGAGTAGTGAAACTTCCTTGAACGTATCCGCCTTGACCGTCAGCGTTTATCGCAGCAACTCTAATGCTGTAGTTTGTCGCAGGGCTTAGGTTATTTATCGTCATCGATGTTGATGTGGAAACCTTCTTTGGGACAACCGACCAGTTAGCTCCATCTGATGAAATCTCGATAATGTAGTTGGAAATCTTTAGGTCAGAAGTTACTGAACTCCAAGTAATAGAAGCAGAATTAATTTTTAGATTCGTGAAACTAATTGAAGCTGGAACCGCTGGTATAACTAGTGGCTTAGTTGTTACTGAAAGCACCTCTGATGGTTGACCTAAGCCAAGTGCATTCACAGCTATCACTCTGAACAAGTTGGAACTTCCAACCGGTAAGTTAGGGATACTCAGACTTGTCGAGTTAGAAACTGGCTTATCAATTTTGATCCAAGAGGCACCGGCATTAGTGCTCAGCTCGACCTGGTAATCACTCACAGCGGACCCGTTATCAGTTAACGGTGCCTGCCAATTTAGTGTGAATGATGTCTTTGTGATTGCTGATGCCGTAAGCAATCTAGGTGCCGTCGGCACAGTTGCAAGCGTTGTTGCGGAGATGAGCGGTGAAGCTTGACTTGTGCCAATCTGATTGACTGCAAACACTCGGAACGAATAACTTCTAGACGGAGTCAAGCCAGTAATGCTTACACTTGTCTGAGTTGAAGCCGGCTTTTGATAACTAACCCAGGTAACCCCGGCATCACTACTGATCTCAACTAGGTAGTTACTAACTGGCTGACTGTTACTAGCTGCTGGCGGTAGCCAAGAAAGTAGTAAAGAAGTTGGCGTAATTTGAGATATTTCCGGAGCTCTTGGAGCGCTTGGCGGAGCAGAGTTAGTGGTAGCAGTAACTACATTTGAATATCCACTTACGCCAACACCGTTCACTGCAGCAACTCTGAACTGGTAGCTGGCACCGGGGACCAAACCTGACACCTGGAATGAGTTAGCTGTGGACAACGACTTAGCCACTTGGGCCCAAGTGGAACCACCATCTGAACTTTGTTCAACTCGGTAGTCGGTAATTGCCGAACCGCTATCAGTGTCGGGCACCAGCCAACTAAGCGAAACTGTTGTTGAACTTACCTGTCCAGCAGTTAGAGATTTTGGTTGGGTTGGCACTGATGCAAGCGTTGTTGCGGAGATGAGCGGTGAAGCTTGACTTGTGCCGATCTGATTTACTGCAAACACTCGGAATGAATAACTTTTAGCTGGCACTAAATCAGAGATGGTTACATAGGTAAGGGTTGAAACTGGCTTTGTATAGCTGTTCCAGTTCACCCCGGCATCAGTGCTGAGTTCAACTAGGTAATTACTAATTGGCTGACCATTAGTTGACGCAGGTGTTTGCCAATTCAGGAGCATGCCTGTTGCGGTAATCTGGCTGATCTCTAGGCTTCTTGGAGCACTTGGCGGAGCAGAGTTAGTGGTAGCGCTGACCACATTTGAATAAGAGCTGTTTCCCAAGCCATTAACGGCTGCAATGCGGAACTGGTAACTAGTTGCCGGAGTCAATCCTGTGACTTGTAGTGAAGTGAGAGTAGAGGCTTGCCTGACCATCGGTGTCCAACTAGATCCACCATCAGAGCTTTGTTCGACCCGATAATCCATAAGCGCTGAACCGCCATCGCTATCTGGTGCTGACCAGCTCAGCGTTAGACCGGTAGCGATCAGTTGGCTAACCGCTGGGGACTTTGGAGCCGAGGGTAAGTTTCCAAGAACACTCTTAGCTACTTTGCCCTCGCCGAAGCTGGTAAACAGGTTTCCATTCGAATCAGTGACGATTCTGACTATAGAGTCGTCAAACGTCGCCAAAGTGCTTAGCGTCCCAGCGGCAGTCAGTTTAGCGACACTTCCGTCAGTGGCATTAGCAAAGTAGAAATTGTTTTTGTTATCAATAACTAGATCTGTAATTGAATCAGCCAGGGTGATGAAAGCGGTAACTAATCCAGTTGGTGTGATCTT
>CAYUBJ010000016.1:0-23341 GCA_964443065.1 uncultured Rhodoluna sp. | reverse complement strand
GCAAATCGAGAGACTACTCCAGCTTTGGTAATTCTTGAAACAGTGTTGTCTGCGGTATTTGCAACATAGAGGTTGCCAACTGAATCAAAAGCCATGGCTGCGGGTGAGGTTCCAACGGTGTATACCGATAGCGAATCGGCCGTGGTAACCAGCGACACAGGCCCAGGCTCGCCAACCCCAGAGGCGTTTACTGAGCTGATCCTAAACTGATACGAACGGCCCAGAACAAGGCCGGTTACGGTGTAGCTGGTAAGAGTCGATGCCGGCTTAGTGACTGTTGTCCAACTAGCGCCAGCGTCGAAGGAATAACTAATCCGGTAGTCACTTATCGGCGACCCGCCGTCACAGCCCGGAGCATCCCAATTTAGAGTGACCGAGTTACTCTTGATAACTCCTGGGCTTAGGTTTTCTGGAGCGGCCGCTGGACCATTTGGAAGAGTTGCCGCCACCTGGTTAGAGACCCTAGATAAACCTAGGCCGTTGATGGCGTAGGTCTTGAATTGATAGGTCTGCTTAGAGCAGAGACCGGGGAAAAGAAAACTTGTCGAGTTAGAACTGGTTCGGTATGTCCCAACTAAAGAATTGCCATTATTGGTGGTTGCCTCTACTAAGTAGTCGGAGATTGTTGAACCTGCATTATCAGTTGGGGCCAACCAACTCAGATCCACCGAAGTGCTAGAAAGTTTTGTAGTTTGCAGATTCCTCGGTGCCGATACCTTGCTTCCAGATGCTGTGACAACGGTAATTGAGTTAGACAAGTAGTTTGCCGAATAAAGATTAGAGTTTGCATCAAAACTAAGTGCAGTCGGGCCAAGTCCGGTAACGGCATGGGTGGAGACCAGACCTGCTGGGGTGACTTTTGTGATCGTCGCATCGGCGTAGTTAGCTGTGTAGAGATTGCCTAGTGAATCAATTGTTATAGCATTTGGAGTTTTTCCCA
The DNA here is from genome assembly GCA_964443065.1 of uncultured Rhodoluna sp. Classification (GTDB taxonomy): domain Bacteria; phylum Actinomycetota; class Actinomycetes; order Actinomycetales; family Microbacteriaceae; genus Rhodoluna. The sequence continues at coordinate 22,401 of CAYUBJ010000016.1, read as the reverse complement.
CCGTTGCAAAGCTGCTAACAGTTCCAGTTGGGGTTACTTTTGAGATTGTGTTATCTGCTGAGTTAGAGACATAGATGTTATTGCTCTTATCTATTGCGATACCGGTTGGGTTGGCACCCACTAAAGCAAACTGTGCTGTGACAGTCCCACTCGGTGAAACTTTAGAAATAACTCCATCTAAATAACCGGTTGTATATAAATTGCCACTCGAATCAAAGGCTAAGGCCGAAGGCCAGGTTGCAACTCTGGCAAACAGACTTACTGTTCCGGCTGGGGTTACTTTCGAAACTGAGCTGTCTGTGTAGTTTGCTGAATACAGGTTCCCCGCTGAGTCAAAGGCTAGCCCAACGGGATTTCTACCAACAGTGGCAAAAGTTGAAACAGTTCCATCTGTTGAAATTCTGAGAATGCTTCCGGTTCTGGTTGCCACAAAAAGCGTGCCATTGGAACTAATAGCCAAGGCTCTAGGTTTTTGCGGGTTTAGATCGGCAAATGTGCTCACCGCACCTTGCGGGGTGACCTTTGAGATGGTGCCGGAGCCAAAGTTGGCGGTATAAGCATTTCCACTTGAATCAACAACTACCGAAGCTGGATTGACTCCAACCTCAGCCTGGCTATCCGCTCTGGCGGGGGCTGAAGAAAAAACTAGAGCGCTAAAAACCAGCGGAATTATGGCAAATTTGCTAATTATTGACCGAAAACTTGCATATAGAGATGAGTGCATGAACTTCCCATCCCTTCAAAGCAAAAGTTGAATTACTTCAACCTTACATAAAAGAAAATGCAATAGTAATGGGCTAGTTGCCCTCTTCTACCCCGATAACCCCTGCGTCACTGGCTGAGAGAACCTCTGCCTTTCTGATGTCTGAGGATAGGTCCCGAACTGCTGATCTGAGTGCCCTTTCAGGATCTAGACCCTGAGCTTTGGCTGACTGAACAATCACTAGCAATAAGGAACCAAGCTGTTCTTCAGTCTCCAGCTTGATTGGTGACTCAGAGGATTGCTCAAGCAGTCCAATTTTATGAGCCTTGCCGATAACCTTGTCGGCCAGCGCTAATGCTGGCAGGGCCTTTGGGATTCCATCTAGAACAGATTCACGCTGGGGCTTTTCCTTTTGCTTGTGGTTATCCCAGTTCAACATCACGTCATCGCCAGTTTGAGCTTTGTATTTCTCCAGTTCTTCAGGAGAACCAAAGACATGCGGGTGTCTGCCCATCATTTTTTCTCTCGTGAACTTGGCCACATCTTGAATATCGAAAGGTTCACCAAGCGATCCGATTTGAGCTAGATCAGAGTGGAAGATGACCTGATAAAGCACATCGCCTAGTTCTTCAAGAACCTCACTGCGATCTCCGGCTTCGATGGCATCGATAAGTTCGTATGTTTCTTCTAGCAGATATTGAACTAGGCTCTGGTGTGTTTGTTCAGCGTCCCATGGGCAACCACCGGGTGAGCGCAAAACATGGGCAGTCCTAATAAGTTCATCAAGTTCGGTCATGAAGTAAGTTTGCCAGAGCATTGTGGATAACAAAGGCAAGCAGGTGGCAAAACCAAGCAATCGAAGCTGCACGAAAAATTAAATTGAAATTTCTGGAAAGAAGATAGATGATTACTTATATGAAATCAACTGCAAAGACCAGTTCTAAAGACAAGGTATGGAAGTCAATTAGGCAAAACTGGGGTGAGGAAGCAAATGCTTTCGCTGAAAATTTAGATCTAGCTTTTATTACCGCCGAGTATAAGAAGAAATTAGCGGTGGCAGTGAAAGCCCGCCGTCAAGAACTAGGTTTGTCGCAGCGATCTCTGGCCAACCTAATCGGTATTTCTCAGCGGGAGGTGTGCCACCTAGAAGCGGCAAAGAGCAATCCGACATTATCAACCCAGCTGAAAATTTGTAGTGTTCTAGGTTTATCGCTTGAAATAAAGGCTAACTAGGGTCCAGCCCTGACCCAGGGATATTTCTAATAACTGTAAACAGCAGAACCAAAATGGCTACCAGTACTAGATAGGGAATCACTAGGTTAGATTTTTTCTTGTCTAGGTAGATTCCTAAACCAGCTAGTAGTGGCGATATCATCAGCAGGCTGTTCATCCTAAAAGCAGTTTGAAAATCTAGGTTTAGAAGCGCGTCTGCCGCTCTAGTCCCACCGCAACCTGGGCACCAGAATCCGGTAACGGCATGAAAGGGACAAAAGAGTCTAAGCTCCTTAGGCCAATAAAGTAGGTAAACAATTGCTAAGGCAAAAACCAGTAGAGATATAAGGATGCGATTTCGGTTTATAACTTTCAAGTCACACCACCTTCAATGATCTCGAAAAACAAGTTTATTTAGTTATTCTCAATAGGAAATAGATGTTCTCGAAAGGAAATAAGTGTCTTCAACACCGTCAGATAAGTTCTGCACCGGCTGTGGCAAAGGTTTGGTTGCCACCTCTCAAATTTGCCCTAACTGCGGAACAGCAGCCGGCCAAACTTCACTAAGCCAACCCGGCGTGCCACCAGAGCGTGATTACCTCACCGCCCTGCTACTATCGATTTTCCTTGGCACCCTCGGTATTGACCGTTTCTACATGGGTAACATCGGACTCGGAATCCTAAAGCTAATCACGCTGGGTGGCTGTTACATCTGGTGGATCATCGACATCGTCCTTATCGCCACTAACGGCATGAGGGATGCTCAGGGTCGACTACCAGTAAGGCGCTAAAGGCAAAAGCTTAAACTCGAAAGATCAGTATGGTCTTTGAGAGTTTGCCCTAGGCAAAAACTTCGCTCAAAAATGCCCACGCCCAATCGATTAGCGCTCGGTTTGTAAGCGGCTCACCATTTTCATCTAACGGGGTTTGAACTGTTAGTTGCCTTGCTGTTTTTAGATATCTGAGCCCTGGATACTTCTGACTGAGTCTTACCTGCTTGGCTTCATCTAGGTCAATCGGGGTGAGTTTGAACTGGTTACCGATAAGAGAAACATCTTTTAGATTGAGTCGATTACACAACTGTCGTAATTCAGTGACATCGATCAGGTTTATCACCGGTTGCGGAGCTTTACCGTAGCGATCTTCCAGTTCTTGGAATATGAGATCGAGCTGGTTCCTGGTTCCCTTCTCCCCGCTTGCCGCTGAGAGTTTATGGTATGCCTCGAGCCTGAGTCTCTCAGAATCAACATATTCGACGGGTATGTGGGCATCGATTGGTATTTCTAGTTTCAGTTCAGCTGGAGATTCCTGCTTAATACCCTTAAACTCATCAACCGCTTCTCCAATCATGCGCAAATACAAGTCAAAACCAACTCCAGCGATGTGACCGGATTGCTCCCCACCCAGCAGGTTACCCGCACCGCGGATCTCTAAATCCTTGAGCGCAACCTGCATACCGCTACCTAACTCATTATTGGCTGCAATCGTGCTCAAGCGGTCAAGGGCGAAAGGTGAAAGTGGTTTCTCAACCCCGTAGAAGAAATAGGAATAGGCGCGTTCTCTTGACCTACCAACTCGACCTCTAATTTGATGCAGTTGAGCCAAGCCAAAGTTCTCTGCTCGATCGACGATGAGTGTATTGGCGTTTGGAATATCTATGCCAGCTTCAATGATGGTGGTGGACACCAATACGTCATAGCGGCGCTCCCAGAAGTCAATCACGACTTGTTCCAGTTGAGCTTCATTCATTTGACCGTGGGCAACCGCTATTCGCGCATCGGGCACTAACTCGGCTATACGGTTAGCTACAAAATCGATACTCTCCACCCGATTATGCACAAAAAACACTTGTCCCTCGCGAATAAGTTCGCGATGTATTGCCGCGGCAACCTGAGCTTCGTTATATGGTCCGACGTAGGTGAGAATCGGATGTCGTTCCTCAGGTGGGGTAGCCAGTGTCGACATTTCTCGAATGCCGGTGATAGCCATCTCTAGGGTTCGCGGAATCGGGGTGGCGGACATGGCCAAAACATCAACGTTTGTTTTTAGTTCTTTCAAACGTTCTTTGTGTTCAACTCCAAAACGTTGCTCCTCATCAATAATGACTAAACCTAAGTCTTTGAATTTGATTGTTTTGGAAAGTAATTTATGCGTTCCGATGACCACATCGACTAGCCCGGAGGCTAAACCTTCAATGGTGTCCTTATTTTCTTTTGCGCTTTGGAATCTAGAAAGAGCTCTAACATTGACCGGGAATCCCGCATAGCGTTCCAAAAATGTTTCAACATGCTGACGAACTAAAAGTGTGGTTGGCACCAGGATTGCTACCTGCTTACCATCCTGAACCGCTTTGAAGGCAGCTCTTACCGCTATCTCAGTCTTTCCGTAACCAACATCACCGGCAACCAATCGATCCATCGGAATTGGTTTTTCCATGTCCCGCTTTATTTCTTCAACCGTATTTAGCTGGTCTGGTGTCTCGGTAAAAGGGAAACTATCTTCCATCTCACGCTGCCAATCGGTATCCGGCAGGAAGGCATGCCCCTTAGCGTTCATCCGCTGTGAGTAGAGCTTGACCAGATCGATGGCAACCTTACGTACTGCCTTCCTAGCGTTGCCCTTGGCTCTCGCCCAGTCCGTGCCGCCAAGCTTATTCAGCACTGGAGCCTCAGCGCCGACGTATCTGGTTAGGTAATCAAGCTGATCGGTTGGAACATAGAGCACATCACCTTTCAGCCCGCGTTTGGCTGGGGCATACTCGATGACCAGGTATTCCTTGGTGTATTTGTTGCTACCGAGCCCTAGGGTTCGTTGCGACATTTCGACGAACCTGCCTATGCCGTGAATCTCATGAACAACGTAGTCGCCTGCTTTTAGAGTCAGCGGATCCACTGCCTGACCACGTTTTTGAGCCATGCGCGGTTTAGTGGTTTGACCAAAACTGGTGCCTCGACCGAAGAATTCACTGTCGGTAATCAGAATAATTTTTGATTCAGGTGCAACGAAGCCTTTGCGAAGCGGTGCCTGAATCACATAGACAATCGGCTCTAGCTTGGTGGGAATCAAGTTAGAAAGTTTTGCCGGAATTTGAGCCTCACTGAGTAGTTCTACGATGCGCTCGGCTGTTCCATGGCCCATGGCGGAAAGAAATACGCTCAATCCCTGACCGAGTTGATCTTGGATGTAGTCAATGGGTTCGGTCTGTAATGTCTTAAAGCTTGGCACCTCAAAGAGGTTCAGATTTAGCTGTCGGTCATCACTTAGGAAGCCGGTTAGTGAGGTCAGCTGTCTGCCAGCTAAAGCTTTGACAAAAGCTTCTAGAGTCTTAAATCCACCTGCGCTTAGATCAATCGGAGCTTTGGCTCCCTCGATGGCAGCATCCCAAGCGGCATGCAGAAACTCCTCGTTTGTTTCAATCAAATTAGTTGCTCGAGCAATTGATTTTTCGGGGGCTAATAAAACAACCTGAGCAGTTTTGGGTAGGTAATCGGAGATCTGACCTAATTTATCGACAAGCACTGGCGCTAAAGATTCCATCCCGTCGACTGGAATTCCCTGGCCTATCTTGGCAAGCATGGTGCCGAGATTTGGAAATTCGTGCTCCATCTCTCGGGCTCGCTGGGCTACCTGCGGAGTGATGATCACCTCGCGAGCTGGATAAACAGTTAACTCGGTTGGTTTAGCCTCAAGCGAGCGTTGATCAGCCACGGCAAACTCACGCATCTGCTCTAGTTCGTCACCAAAGAATTCCAAGCGGACTGGATGTTTGGCGGTGGTTGGGAAAATATCCAAGATCCCACCCCGAACAGCAAATTCACCTCGCTTGGTAACCATGTCTACCCGCTGATAGGCAATCTCAATCAACTTGAGCGTAAGTTCTGGTAGCAGATACTCGTTGCCGACCTTGAATTCAAGCGCTGGATACTTATCTAAACCGAGGATGACCGGCTGCAATGCTGCCCTAATAGAGCAGACCACAAAAAACGGAGTATCGCTATTTTGTAATTCGGCTAAACGGTGCAGGGTTGCTAGGCGCTTGCCAACAGTCTCCGGTGACGGGCTTAGCCTTTCATGCGGCAGGGTCTCCCAGGATACAAATTCCAAGACCTCAACATCAGGTGCTACTAAGCGAAGATAATCGACTAGTTCCTCGGCTTCCTTACCGCTACTGACCACAACTAGGTGTTGGTTAGTTAGTCGTTTAGCTCTACGAAGTTCATAGATTGCCGCCAGCACCCAGTTCTGCGCTCCAGCCGGGGCGACGATTTCTAGTTTGCTGTTTTCTAGGTTTTCATCGATTGCTTCGAAAGCTTTGGTTTGGCTCAGACGTGCGGCAAGGCGCGACAACCCCTCAGATCCGTCGTGCACGTTCATGCAATAAGTCTAGGGTGGATTACTTGCCGTGGAACTGCTGCTGCGCAGAAGTTAGACCGTCTTTAGCGATGGACTCAACCATGTCGGCAGCTAACTCGAGAAGTACTGGTAATTCTGGCTTTTCAGTTGCGGAAAAGTTCTTCAATACAAAATCAGCAGGATCTTGCGAACTGGGTGGCCTACCAATGCCAAAGCGCAAACGAATGTAGTCGTTACCGATAGCCGAGATAATGCTTCTTAGGCCATTATGCCCAGCGTGACCTCCGGAAAACTTTATCTTCAATTGACCAAAGTCAATATCCAACTCATCATGGATAACTATCAGCTGTTCTGGTGGTAAATCATAGAACTTCAAAAGCGCAGCAGTTGGCCCGCCCGAGGTATTCATATAACCGTTTGATTTAGCCAGAATCAGTTTGCTCTGACCAAGTTTTCCTTCAGCAACCTGAGCACCTGCTTTATGGGATTTAAAGTTCGCGCCAATGCGTTTAGCCAAGACGTCAACAACCATCTGACCGACGTTGTGCCGATTGTGAGAGTAGTCGGGCCCAGGATTACCGAGCCCGACTACTAAAAAAGTGTTGCTGTTCAATTACTCAGCTTTAGGAGCCTCAGCCGCGGCTGGAGCAGCCTCAGCCTCTTCGCTAGCACCGGCACCGGTACCAACAACGGAGGCAACCAACTCGTGGCTGTCTAGGTCTAGCTTCACACCGGCTGGAAGCTTGATGTCTCCAGCGGTTACGTGGAAGCCCAAACCTTCCTTGTTGAAGACAACCTCTAGATACTCAGGAATTGCTGTTGCATCCGCTTCAATCTTCAAAGTCTTGTGCTCAAGATCGATAACGGTTCCAGACTGTGATTCACCAACTACGTGTACTGGAACCTCAACGTGAACGCGCTCACCCTTAACGATCTCGACTAGGTCGATGTGCTCGATTACCTGGGTTACTACATCCTTTGAGGCTGACTTCACTAGAACAGTTTCGGTCTTACCGTTTAGGGTTAGCTCAATAATGGCGTTCTTGTAACGAAGAACAAGTGCTACCTCGTGAGCTGGAAGTGTGATGTGACGTGGCTCTGAACCGTGACCGTAGATAACCGCTGGGGTTCTTCCGGCAGCGCGGGCCTTACGGGCTGCACCTTTACCAAAGCTGGTGCGCATCTCGCCGACAAGTTTGTTTACTGACATTTTTTATCCTTTATGTTTGTTGTTCAACTCAAGCTAGTCGCGAGGAACTTATAAAGACCCCGTCGATTACGGTTTGAAACCCTCGCCGTTGTTACCAGCCATCAGTCTAGTTGGCTTTGAACAGCTTCTGCAAGGCAAATCTGACTACTAAGGCCCCAGCCAAAATAGCCAATGAAACCTGAACTGCAGGGCCTGGAACGTTTAGCAGCAGTAGTAAGCACAGCGCGATACCGGCTATGGCTACCATTAGAGGCTGTTTTCTCTCCATTTTTGGTTGACGCAAGACACTCAAATGTCCAATTGCATAATACAAAAGCACACTGAAGCTAGAAAAACCAATTACCCAAGCGGTGTATTGCTTTGTTTCTATGAGCACAATCGCTCCAGAAGCAATAATCAGTTCTGCCAACCATGGAGCACCAAAGCGGTTGCGTTTTTCAAAAACCTTGGGCAGTTCTCGATCCTCAGCCATAGTGGCAGCAGTTCTGGACACTCCTGCTAATAGAGCAAGAATTGAACCCAAGCTTGCAGCCAGAACCACCGCATCGATTACTACCGGATTAAACCAGGGAGCGCTTCTAGTCAGTAGGGCTTCGAAGGTGGCATCCTGCATCGGCTCGTTTGCCGAACCAACAACTCCTGAAACTACTATCGCTAAAAGAAAATAGAGAACAATTACTATCCCTAAAGAGATGACGATAGCTCTAGGAATGTTCTTTTTTGGGTCTCTAACCTCATCCCCTAGGGTTGCCACCCTGGCATAACCGGCAAAGGCAAAGAAGATTATTGCCGCCCCGGCTAGAGTTCCCTGATCTAAGCTCGGTGCAAAAGCTAAATTACCGATTGCTCCGGCTTCAAACCCACCACTGAAACCAACAAAGACACAAAACACCAGAAAACCTAGGGTTATCGTTGCCAATATTGCAGCAACCAGGGCAGTTCGATTAATGCCCAACAGATTCAGGCTGGTCATTAGCAAAACCGCGAGCGAAGCAACGTGGATATCGCTGAGCAGTGTTGGTGTAGCTGGATTTAGAAGTGTTCCCTGTGGAACTAGATACAGCTGAATAATAAGTGCGATTGCGGCAATCGATGCAATCTTCCCAAACACAAAAGAAAAACCAGCAACAAAACTAAAGCTCTTTGGCAGATATACCCTCGAGTATGCGTAAATTCCGCCAGCTCTAGAGTTGCCCCCAGCTAACTGATAAACCGATGCGGCATTTAGGGAAGCAACAATAGCCGCGAGAAAAAGGGCGATGAAGAAAGTATTTCTCGCCGATTCATATGCAGCGCTCCAAACGAAGAAGACTCCAGCGCCTAGCATCGAGGCAACCCCGATTGCTACCGCCCCAAGCAGAGAAAGCTGTTGTCTTTTAGACGTGGCCATCAAAGAGGATGGTTACGCTGTCGTCGTTAAAGACTGAGGATATAGCTCTTGCCACTAGCGGAGCAATCGATAGCACTGTCAGCTTTTCGAATTGCTTATCTGCTGGTATCGGCAATGTATTGGTAACAATGACATTGTCCACCTCAGGACCAGAAAGTCTTTCAACAGCTGGGTCACTGAAGACTGCGTGAGTAGCGGCAACGATGATTCGTCCAGCCCCGTTGTCACGAAGTGCTTTAGCTGCGGCAACAATTGTTCCAGCAGTGTCGATCATGTCATCGACTAGAACACATACTCGTCCCTCAACATCACCAACAAGTTCATTCACCTGCACCTGGTTTGGCTTGGTTGGGTCACGACGCTTGTGAATAATCGCAAGTGGGGCACCTAGTCGATCAGCCCAGATATCAGCAACTCGCACTCTTCCAGAATCAGGAGATACTACGGTCAGGTTATCTGAGCCAAAGGTTTGGCGGACATGATCAGCCAACAGCGGCAAGGCCCAGAGGTGATCAACCGGTCCATCAAAGAAACCTTGAATCTGCGGCGAGTGCAGATCGACCGACATTAGCCGATCAGCGCCAGCTGCTTTATACAAATCTGCAACCAGGCGAGCCGAAATGGGCTCGCGTCCCTTATGTTTCTTATCTTGTCTGGCATAAGGGAAAAATGGTGAGACAACGGTGATGCGCTTAGCGCTAGCGCGCTTGAGGGCATCGATCATGATTAGTTGCTCCATGAGCTGGTCATTTATTGGAGCGCTGTGGGATTGAATTACAAAAGCATCAACACCGCGAACCGATTCATCAAAGCGAACGAAAATCTCACCGTTGGCAAAGTTATAGGATGTGGTCGGCACCAGCTCGGTGTTTAGCAGTGTTGCAATTTCTTCGGCAAGTTCCGGGTGACCTCTTCCGCTGGCTAAAACCAATCGTTTCTGTCCGGATGTTTTTATCTGCACTTGCCCGATTTCCTTTACTTTTTGGCTTTCTTAGCGGCTTCGGCTGAATTGGTGTCGCCACGTTTGGCCAGCACCCAATTGGCGATTGATCGCTGTGGGGCGACATTCATGGCTAAATCTCCTGGTTGGACATCTTTACGTACCACCGTACCAGCGGCTGTGTATGCACCATCACCAATCTCGACAGGTGCAACAAAGACGTTATGCGAACCAGTTCTCACAAATGAACCAACCGTGGTGTGGTGTTTATCCACCCCGTCATAGTTGGCAAAGATGGTGCCGGCACCGATGTTGCTGTGCTCACCGATTGTGGCATCACCGACATAGGAAAGGTGTGGGATCTTGGAACCTGCGCCAATCTTGGCATTCTTGGTTTCCACAAAAGTTCCGATTTTGCCGCCTGCACCTAAGTGGGTGCCGGGACGAATATAACTAAATGGGCCAACAGTGGCATCAGCTTCGATTATGGAACCGGTGATATCTGATTTCTTCACGCTCACGTTCTCACCGATTTGAGAATCATGAATAGTAACCTCAGGGCCAATCACCGAGCCACTACCTATCTTGGTGATGCCCTTTAGGTAGGTGCCTGGCAGTAGAGTTACATCCTCATCGATCACAGCCGTGATGTCGATATAGGTGGTGTTTGGATCCAAGATAGTGACCCCAGCTAACATCCAGCCTTCGCAAATCCTGCGGTTTAGTTCGCTGGATACTTGCTGCAATTGGACACGGTTGTTAATTCCAGCTACCAGCCAGTTATCTCTAACTGCCAGCGCCATAACCTTCTTACCCATTTTGGCAATTTCAGTTAGCGCGTCGGTCAAATACTTTTCGCCAGCTGCATTTTGGCTTCCCACCTTAGCTAGCGCCTGCCGCACGAGATCAAAATCAAAGACGTAAACTCCTGCGTTTACCTCGTTAATTTCTAATTCTTCTTCGGTGGCGTCGCGGTGTTCAACAATAGAACCAAATTCTCCCGAGTCTGTTCTGATTACTCGACCATATCCAGCCGGATCATCAAACACAGCGGTAAGCATGGTGGCACCAGCTCCACTGGCTAGGTGAACTTCCAGCATTGACTCGATAGTTGAAACATCAAGCAAAGGGACATCAGCGCTGGTAACTACTACAGCTCCGCTAAAACCATCAGGTAAAACATTAAGAGCGCATTCGAGCGCCCGACCGGTTCCGGTCACATCGTCCTGATGAGCAATGTGAGCGGTTGGATAAAAAGCGTGAATGTATGCCTCGAGCTTGTCCTTCTCGTGACGAATCACAGGGACCACATATTTTGCCCCGATGGAGTTTGCAGTTGCTAGAGCGTGACCTAAAAGAGGCAATCCAGCAATCTCATGCATCACCTTAGGTGTTGCCGAGCGCATCCTGGTTCCCTCACCTGCGGCTAGAACCACAACGGCTAGGTGCTGCTCGCTCATCAAACCTCCAGGTCTTTATTGAAGCGCTGCTCCCCCAGGATTCGAACCTGGACCGAACACCTCCAAAGGGTGCCGTGCTGCCGTTACACTAGGGAGCAATTCAAGCCATGCTTGATAAAACTAAGTTTGCCAGATGTTTTATCTTTCCAGCCTTGTTCCAAGGTAATTAGGCACTGCGGTAAGGGCTAAAAGCCCCATTTCGGTTAGCGTCTTGGCTGCAAAAGTTGCTTTTTCAGCGGATTCAAAAAGGCCTATGACTGTTGGGCCACTACCGGTAACCATGGCCTTTAGCGATCCGAGTTGCTCGAGCAATTGCAGGTTTTGCCCAACTGTCGGTAGCAGTGATACTGCCGCTGGCTCTAGGGCATTGGTCATTAACTTAGCCAGCTCCTCTATTGAGCCGAGCTCAACACTGAGATCTGTGAAATTACTCGGCTGGCTAATCTCGTCAAATTTGGCAAAAACTTGAGGCGTAGATAGCCCCTCGTTTGCTATCGCTAGCACCCAGTGAGTTTCGAAGCGAAGAGGCTCACAGCTAACTAACTTTTCACCCCGACCGGTGCCAATCGCCAAGCCACCAACCATGCTGAACGGGACATCCGAACCAAATTCAGCGGCCAGACCCAAAAGCTCACTGTCAGCTAACTTCGCTACTGCATATTCCTCAAAGAGATACTCATTGGTCGCAACCAACATGGCAGCAGCATTAGCGGAGCCACCGGCCATGCCACCGGCAACCGGTATGCGCTTAGTTATCTGAACTTCTAATTCGCTTAGGTCGATACCCGCGTTGGTGAACAGTTTTTGGGCAACTTTATAAACCAAGTTGCTTGAGTCGGTTGGAACAGCGTTCACATGTCGCGAAGGTAGCGTGTGAGATTGAACCAGAATATTCACTCCAGCTATATCAGATTTTCTCTGCAGCTGGATTTCTTCTCTTAGGTCGAGTTCCAAATACAAAGAGTTCACCGGATGATAGCCAGTTGACTCTAAAGAACCAACTTGGAAAACCAGATTTATTTTTGCTGGTGCGCTGGCTCTAATCATCTTGATACCTGCTCAACCAGCTTGTTTATTAGCTGTTGCCAATACTTCTTAGCCTCACGAATTTTAGTAGCGTCATTTAGAAACTCATGCTCAATAATTAGCGAGGTATTTGCCCCTACCGCTTCAAAGATTATGCTCACCCTGGTTTGATCATTGAAAGTTAGCACAATCTTCTCGTCTGGTTGAAGTTTGAGAAAGCGATTGAAATTATCCCCGTAAATTGAGCCAGCTGAAAATAGGTTATAGCTCAAGCCAACCCCGGTTGGAATACTTGCGGTTAATCTAAGAAGTTTTTCCTCGGCTGCCACCGACTTGGGTTGAGAGCGCCACTTCAAATACATCAGTGCAATCGAGTTAGCCCACCACTTTTGGACCCTGTAGTTGCTCTGTAGGAAATTGACCAGTTCAGACTGTCTACCTTCTCTAACCGCACTTGCAAAAAGTATCTCTAGCCAGTCCTCTCGCTGCTTACCGGTGTTAGCTAGAAGCAGATCTGCCGCAGGGTCATCGGTGTATGGGGTATCCGGGATGAGCATGGCTCTTTTCCCAGACCGCCTTGGTTCAGAAACTGCTGGTGTCACACCTTCTGGCGCTTTAGGAAGATCATCAAAGATGTCGCGGATCTTCTTTTTCCGACCAAACATCAGGAGGCTACCTTAGCTATTTTCACAAAGTCAAAAATAGTCAACTCTTCACCTCGAAGTGACGGTGAAACTCCAGCGCTAACCAGTAGCTTCTCGGCTTGATCTGCCGAACCAGCAAATTTAGCTAGTGCCTGACGGAGGGTCTTTCTGCGCTGAGCAAAGGCGTAATCAATGATTTCAAAGGTTTTTGTGCGAAGCGCCTCATCCCCTAGCGCCGTTTCACGCTTCTTGAAATAAACCAGTGCGGAATCAACATTTGGCACCGGCCAGAATATGCTCCGACCAATATTCCCAGCCAGGTTGGCGATTGAATACCAAGCTAACTTCACACTTGGCGCTCCATAAACTTTCGAGCCTGGACTTGCCGCAAGTCGATGCGCCACTTCGGCCTGGACCAAAACTAGTCCCGATTGAATGCTTGGAAAGGTTTCCAGGAAGTGCAGTAGTACGGGAACCGATATGTTGTAGGGAAGGTTAGCCACTAGAGCATCAGGTGCCATTGGGAGATCAACTACCTTCATGGCATCCTGGTGAATCAACTGAAAGTTCTTACCTGAAGTCTTCTTTGAGATAGTGCCGACAATCGCCTCTGCCATCTTGGCATCGAATTCAATGGCTATTAAATTGTCAACGACTTCCAATAATCCAAGTGTTAGTGAACCCAAGCCGGGTCCAATCTCAACAACCGTTTCTCTGCCAGTTAGTTTTGCTACCGCAACAATCTTTCGTATTGTGTTCGGATCAATTACAAAGTTCTGGCCCAGTTTCTTAGTTGGCACAACACCAATGCTCTCGGCAAGCTGCCTTATCTCTGCAGCACCCAATAACTCAATCATCTATGCCCTCAGACCAAAGACCATAAACGGCTTCGGTATTACTGGTTATCTGGGCTGACATTACTTCTTCGGAAACTTCTCGAACCTCAGCCATCTTTCTAACTGTGAGTGGAATCAAATAGGGAGAGTTTGGTCTACCTCGATATGGCTCGGGAGTTAAAAACGGTGCATCGGTTTCAACCAGAATAAGTTCTTTCGGCAGTATCGCTAGAGCATCACGAAGGCCTTGGTTCTTCTTGAAGGTCAACGTTCCGGCAAAAGATGCATACCAACCGTGCTCAATCAAAATCTCAGCCAATTCAACATCTCCGCTGAAGCAGTGAAATACTGTTCGCTCTGGGGCTCCCACCCTCAGCAAAGTTGAAACAACATCTTCGTGGGCATCCCTGTCGTGGATCTGCAAAGCTATGTTGTTCTCTTTCGCGATAGCAATATGCTCTTCAAAGCTATGCTGTTGCAAGAATCGCAACTCCTCAGAGGTTCTGAAGTAGTCAAGACCGGTTTCGCCAACTGCCCGAACCCTTGGTTGTGGAGCGAGCTTGGCAATTTCGGCGATAGCTTCGTCGAGTTCTGCCAAACTCTCATACTCGGCAGCAACATTAGGGTGCAGCGCTACCGCAGCTAGCAATCTAGGTTCAATCGCTGCGGTTTGAGCCGACCAAATCGATGTGGCTACCGAGCCACCAACCTGAACACCACCTAGAATCCCCGCCTGATTAGCTAATTCCAGATGTTCGCGGTAGTCCATCGGATTCTCGCCATCGGCAATTTCAAGATGGGTGTGGTTGTCATAGGTACCAACTTTGAGCGCTTCGGGTAGATCTGGGTAACTCAAATCCCGCTTCGATCCATCCTCGGCTTTACGATCTCTTACCCGGATGTAATTTTCACTGGGCAAATCGTTAGTCATCTTTACTTTCAATGCGAGGAAAGAGCACAGCCAACTCAGATACCTTAACCTGCCCCAGCTGACCCCAAGTTCCCGCTTCAGCGATGTTCTGCTCAGCTAATTCACCGAGCTTGCCCTCAGTAAGGGCAGCCCATAGCTTTGCTGTTGCCTGCGGCATAACAGGGGAAAGTAAAACTGACAGCACTCTTAGACCTTCACTGGCGCAGTATAAAACTGTGCCAAGGCGCGCTCTGTTTGCCTCGTCCTTAGCCAACACCCATGGTTCCTGAACGGTGATGTAGTTGTTTAGTTCATCAACTAATTTCCAAACCGCTGCGATAGCATCCGCAATTGCCAATCGATCAATAAAACTGTTTGCCTGCTCAGCCGCTTCAGCTGCTACCTTAATCAGAGCCTGGTCAGCTTCCGAGTATTGCGCTGCTTGAGGAACCACTCCAGCAAAATAACGGTTGACCATGGCTATGGTTCGGGAGGCCAAGTTTCCAAAGCCGTTTGCGAGTTCGGCCTGATAGCGCGCGGAAAGGTCTTCCCAACTAAATGAACCGTCTTGGCCAAATGTGATTGCCTTCATGAAGTAGTAGCGGAAGGCATCCGACCCAAAAGTCTCGGTGATTTGGCTAGGAGCAATTCCATTCAACTTTGATTTGGACATTTTCTCACCGGCTACCAAAAGCCAACCGTGTCCAAAAACCTGTTTAGGAATTTCTAGTCCAGCAGCCATCAACATAGCTGGCCAAATAACCGCATGGAAGCGAAGAATATCTTTGCCAACGACTTGGACATCGGCTGGCCAATACTTTTTGAATTTGGCTTCGTCTTCCCCGTAGCCGATGGCGGTTATGTAATTCAGCAGGGCGTCAAACCAGACGTAGGTGATGTGGGTGTCATCCCAAGGAATATCTATTCCCCAGTCGAATTTCTCTTTTGAACGGGAAATCGATAGATCATCCAGTCCCCTAGATACAAATGAAACAACCTCGTTTTTTGCTGAGTCTGGGGCTATGAAATCAGGATTCTCCGAATAGTGGTCGAGTAGTGGCTGTTGGAATTGGCTTAGTTTGAAGAAGTAGTTGGTCTCCTCCAAAATTTGCACCGGCTTGGAGTGAATCATGCAAACTTCTTGGCCCTGGTATTGTCCTTCGCCAGCAACCAAATCGGCTGGTTTCTTATACTCCTCACAGCCAACGCAGTAAGCACCTTTGAAAGAGCCCTGATAGATAAAACCGTCATCATAAAGTTTTTGCATAAATCGCTGAACAGTCTTCTTATGACGCTCTTCGGTGGTGCGAATGAAGTCCTGGTTATCGACGTTAATTGTTTGAATAAGCGGAAGCCAAGCGTCATGAACAAGGCGGTCGGTCCAAGCTTGAGCGGAAGAGTTGTTTTCGGTAGCAGTTCGAAGAACTTTTTCACCGTGTTCATCGGTACCTAAAAGTAGGAATGAATCCTCGCCTCTTGCCCGATGCCAACGGGCGATCACATCGGCAGCCACCTCAGAGTAAGCGTGACCGATATGTGGGGCATCATTCACATAGAAGATAGGCGTGGTCACATAGAACGAGTTGTTTGAGCTTGTCATCAGGTTTAATCCTATTCGGCTCTTGAAGCTATTGTCTGATCGTAGAGTTCGCTACGGGATACTCCAGCCAGCCCAGCAACGACTGAAACTGCGTCTTTGAGAGATCTACCATTGGCTTTTAATGCCTCAACAATTTCAACCAACTGAGCTAAATCCGGTGTGGTCTTCTCGGTTTTCCCAGCGATGCAGATAACTATTTCCCCTTTGACTTCTGAATCCGCCCAGATAGCTAACTCACCTAAGCTACCGCGAACAGTTTCTTCAAATTTCTTAGTTAGTTCTCTGGAAACACTGGCAGGTCGATCAGAACCAAAAATCTCCAACGCCTGTTTGAGAGTTTGAGCCAGGCGATGAGGGGATTCAAAGAACACCATGGTTCTACTTTCAGAAGCAAGCGAGTTGAGAAATTCTTTGCGTTCACCATCTTTTCTTGGCAAAAATCCCTCAAAACAAAATCGATCGGTGGGTAATCCAGAAACCGACAGCGCAGCTAAAACAGCCGAAGGCCCAGGGATTACTGAAACCTCAATCCCTCTGCTAACAGCAGCTCGAACCAGGACAAAACCTGGATCTGAAATTGTTGGCATTCCGGCATCGGAGACAATCAAGATATCTTTGTCCTCGGCAAGCTCCAATAACTGTTCGACACGGTCTGACTCATTGTGTTCATGCAAGCTGAAAAGCTTGGCTTTGAGCTTGATGCCTAAACCTTGGGCAAGTTTGAGTACGGTTCTGGTGTCCTCGGCAGCAATAAACTCTGCCTCAGTAAGGGCCTGAATCAGCCGTTCTGAGGAATCGGAAAGATTTCCTATCGGGGTTGCCGCCAAAATGAGCATGATTTATTCTCGCAAACTAGCATTTAGAGGTGCTAACACTTTTACGGAATAAGACACAGCTGGACCGATGGCTACCACTTGCCATAATCGCGCTGGCTGCTTTATTGAGGTTAGTGAACCTAAATTACCCAGCCACACTGAACTTTGATGAAACCTATTACGTAAAAGATGCCTTCTCTCTACTCAACCATGGAGTTGAACTTAATTGGCAAGAAAACTCCGATAACGGCTTCGCTTCTGGAGATTTCAGCGGGCTAACTACTGATCCGAGCTTCGTGGTGCATCCGCCCTTGGGAAAGTGGCTAATTTCACTTGGAATGCTGGTCTTTGGTGCAGATAATCCTTTCGGTTGGAGAATCGTGGTTGCACTCTTTGGAGTGGCAACAGTTGGGCTAGGTATGCTCTGTGCCAAGCTGCTGTTTGAGTCCAAGGTCTGGATGAACCTAACCGGATTATTCCTCGCTATTGATGGTGTTGGTATTGTGCTGTCAAGAACAGCACTACTGGATCAAATTCTTGGATTCTTTGCACTACTCGGCTTCTACTTCCTACTTCGAGACCTCACCGATAACTCAAGATATCGACCGTGGCTTATCGCTATGGGAATTGCTCTAGGAATTGCCACCGCAGTCAAATGGTCAGGCCTGTATTTTGTCGCGGTCTTCGCGCTTTATCGTTGGCTGGTTCAGGCACGCCTTAGTTATAAAACACATAAACGTTTGGAACAATCTATTGATCAACCGCTAGATCGTAAGCTCTGGATTATTCCAGCTATCGGCCAGGGTTTCAAAACCTTGCTACTAGTGACCGTGCCGGCATTCATCGTCTATCTACTGAGCTGGACGGGTTGGCTAGTTTCTGGAAATGGTTGGGGCAGAAACTATGCCGAGGAGAACACAGCTTCGGGACTGTTCAGCTTGATTCCGAAGCCTCTTCAGTCGCTTTGGTATTACCACGGTGAGATCTATGGTTTCCACGCCAATCTACACAGCTCTCACCCATACGATTCAAACCCGCTTAGCTGGCCTTTCATGCTTAGGCCAACTTCTTTTTTCTGGGAGGAAAAGGCAACTGGCTGCCTTTTCGGTTCTGCGGAATCAAATTGCGTTTCGGCTATAACCGCATTAGGTAACCCACTGATTTGGTGGGGAGCGATTCTTGCAAGCAGCGTGCTTATTGGCAGTTGGTTTAGAACTCGAGACCGGTTAACCTCACTGATCTGCATCGGCCTAATCGCTGGATATGTTCCGTGGCTGTTTCTCATGGGAAGGACTGTTTTTGAGTTCTATGTGGTGAGTTTTAGCCCGTGGATTGTTTTCATACTGATCTTTGGATTAAAAACCTGGTTAGATAATTCACCGAATAAAGCTCGATCAAAGAAATTGATTTCGGGTTTTGTAATACTGGTTTGCCTAACTTCGGTATTTTTCTATCCAATCTGGTCGGGTATGTGGATTGGCTATGACTTCTGGCGGTGGCATATGTGGCTGCCTTCTTGGATATAGCCCAGCGGTAGGCTGGTATTCATGCGTATCTATCGGGATCTTTTCCGCCGACCTGGTGTGAGCCAAGTGCTTTGGTCACAACTCTTGGCGCGTTTTGCCTTCGGTATGCAGACCATCACCATCATCATTCACCTGCAGCGCACTTTCGATAACTACAGCGTCGCCGGTCTAGCTATCGGTGCGAGCACCGTAGGCGGTGCCGTGGCAGCCCCCATTCTTGGCCAACTCATGGCCAAAATTGGAATCAAACCGGTCATTCTGACCTGCACCATACTGGCGCCAATATTTATGCTCCTTATCGGGTTTTTCCCCATCAACGAGCAGTTTTCAATCCTTTTTGCGCTCTTTCTGGGTCTAACCACTCCGCCAATTCAGCCAGCAGCCAGAGCGGTTTATCCAACACTGGTTGAGGACAATGAAACTCAGCGCAATGCCCTTTATTCAATTGATGCAATTTTGCAAGAGATTATTTGGATTGTTGGTCCAGTGCTGGCAACCCTCATGATTGCTTTCAGCAACACGATTGTTCCAATCGTGACGATGGCGGCAATTCAGTTAGGTGGCGGACTCTGGTTTGTATTGCTTCGCCGAGTAAATGCTGCCCCAATCCCACGATCGAGACGAAGGCTCGGCTCAGTACTGAAATCAAAATTGGTAATCGTAATGATTGCTGTAAACCTGCTTTTTGTAGGTTCATTCTCCGCTCTTGAAATCGGAGCGGTTGCCGCAGTGGGTGCAAAGGAAGCAGGCTTTGTTATAGCCATGCTTTCGATTGGATCTGTGGTTGGTGGCTTGGCTTTCGGTCACCGGGTCAAGTCCTCGGCGGCGCTAACCAAACAACTTGCCGTTGTTCTGATCGGTGACCTACTGATTTTCATTAATGCCAAAGACCCAATCTGGCTTGGTGTTTGCTTGTTCATCTCAGGTATCGGTGTTGCAACAGCATTTGCCACCATCGGGGCAATTATTGGTAAAGCTGTGAAACTAGACGACACCACCGAGGTGTATGGCTGGATTGGTTCGGGACAGAACATCGGCTATGGTTTAGGTGCTGCCATCGCGGGGTTTGTGGTGGATCACTTCTCATCGACCCACAGTTTCGCCCTAGCTACCGGATTGGACTTTATTGCAATGCTGGTTGCGGCAGCTGCAATATCCATCACTCCCAATTTCTATAAAGATAAAGAAGCGAAAGAATAGCACCATGAGTATTTTTGTAGTTCAGTATGGCTATAGTGCCGATCCGATAGAACTCAACCAGGTTCGGCCTGACCACAGAGCGTGGTTAGCCGAGCAACTCGAAGCTGGAAACTTGTTAGCTAGTGGACCTATGGTTGATCGAGCCGGTGGTTTGCTGATTTGGCGTGCTGAGAGCATGGAAGATCTCAGTCGACTACTTGATCAAGACCCGTTTGAGTTAGCCGGTTGCATCGGCGAAAGATCGATTGAACAGTGGGATCCGGTGTTCGGACCATTTAGGGATGAACAATGAGAGTCTTGATTTCAGGTGCCAGCGGTTTAGTCGGCACCGAACTGCAAAAACAACTAATTGAACTTGGTCACACTCCGGTGGTTTTAGTAAGACGCACACCAAAAGCGCCTAATGAAGTTCAGTGGGAGCCTGCCCTGCTCCAAATAGACGAGTCGGTAATGGATACCGTAGACGCCGTGGTGAACCTAGCTGGCGCTACAACAGGTAAATTACCTTGGACTAGAGAGTATAAGAAAGAACTTATTGCCTCACGAATCAACTCAACAAGGACTTTGGTGCAGGCCATCGCCAAAGCGAAAAAACGGCCAACTGTTTTAATCAGCGGATCAGCATCTGGAATCTACGGTGACTGTGGTGACACATTACTAACCGAGTCATCACCTAAGGGCGAAGGCTTCCTGGCTGATTTAGCTCACGCTTGGGAGCGTGAGGCGATGAAAGCGCCTAAAGGTGTCCGAGTTGTGCTGATTCGCACCACCATGGTGCTGTCCAGAAAGTTAGGCGCGCTAGGTCGACTGCTACCGATTCTGAGATTAGGCATTGGCGGCAAACTCGGAAATGGCAAGCAATGGTGGGCATGGATCTCGCTTCCGGATGAAGCTAGGGCAATCATCCACCTGATTAACACCACTTCAGCCTCTGGTCCTTATAACCTCACTGCCCCAGAACCAGCCACTGCCAAAGAACTAATCAAAGCTCTCGGTAAGGAACTATCTCGACCAACGATTATTCCTATTCCCGCCTTCGCACTGAAACTGGCTTTCCGAGAGGGAGCGCAAGAATTATTACTCTGCAGTCAAAAGATGAGTGCGGATCGACTGATAGCAACCGGATTTAAGTTCCAGCATCCAACTCTGCAAGAGGCTTGTCGCTGGGTGGTTAAGTCCGAATAGAGGCAACAAAGCGCGACTGGCTAGCGGCAACCAGCACTGCTCCTAAACCACCGACAATCATCGGAACTGTTATGTCGATTTTTCCTAGCAAACCACCGATAAGCCCACCCAGCGGCATAAGGCCCCAAACAAAGGTTCTGCGAATTCCATGAATCCTGCCAAAAATTTCATTCGGAATCATTAGGTGATACGTCGACATCAAAAGAATGTTCCACTGAGCTATAAAAAACCCGTGGACAAGGCTACTGAACATATACCAGTAGACGTTTTGGGATAAGCCAGCAAGTAGTAGTGCAAAGGCAGACATTGGAAGCGATAAGGCTAGTGTTTGGCTTCTACCGAAACGCCGCGAAAGCTTAGGTGAGGCAAATGCCCCAACAAGTGCACCTACCGCCAGAGGCACCATTACCCAACCGTAGTTGACCTCGGCAACTTCAAGGTGATCCAAAATAAAAAGCACCAAAGTGGCCTGCCCCATGGCATAGAAAAAGCCCACGACACCGGTAGTAACGACCAGTCTCAGTAGAACCTTGTGACCGAGCAGGTAGCTAACTCCTTCTTTGATTTCGGCACTTAGCTTTGGCCTTGACTGCTTGGCCTTGACTCCACCCTGGAGGGCATGTTTAGCAATGCTTAAGACAAGGAACACCGCGACGACATAGCAGGCGGCAATCCCCATAAAAGGTGAATAGGCGAACAGGGCGTAGCAAACCCCTCCCAGCGGAACACCGATAAAGCTCTGCATAACGGTGTCGGCTATCTGCAGCCTAGAGTTACCGCGTTCTAGCTGATTGCCACTTAGCAAACTGGGAATACTCGACTGGGTTGCCGTGTCATAGACCACCTCAGAAACACCAAAGCAGAAGGTAAGTAGCATCAGGATCCAGAGATTCATTTCACCAGAAATGATCAGGGACGCTATGGTCGCACCAATTAGAACACGGCTGAGTTGCACCATGATCATGGCCACACGTCGATCAATTCGGTCGACCAGTGCCCCGAGCGGAACAGCGAAGAATAACCAGGGCAAGAGCATCATGTTTGATTGCACAGCAATCAGCACCGGATCACGAGTAAGTGATGCAGCAAGAAGTGGTATCGCGGCTCCAGCCAGACCATCGGCAAACTTTGAAAACATGGCGGCTGACCAGAGTTTGTTAAAGGCGGCCCCTAAGGAAGTGGTTTCATCTTTGCCGCTCACTCAATAAAGCCTAACCCTTGAATAAAGAAAGACCCCGGTCTTACGACCGGGGTCAAACTGTTAAGCAGAATTACTTCTTCTTAGCAACAGTCTTCTTTGCAGCTGCCTTCTTAGGTGCAGCCTTCTTAGCTACAACCTTCTTAGGTGCAGCCTTCTTAGCTACAGCCTTCTTAGGTGCAGCCTTCTTTGC
>CAYUBJ010000015.1:0-26106 GCA_964443065.1 uncultured Rhodoluna sp. | reverse complement strand
ATGGACGAACCACTATCTAACCTGGACGCAAAGCTTCGTGTTCAGACCAGAACTCAGATTGCTTCCCTGCAGCGTCGTCTTGGTGTAACAACTGTTTACGTAACTCACGACCAGGTTGAAGCGATGACCATGGGTGATCGCGTAGCAGTTTTGAAAGACGGTCTTCTCCAGCAGGTAGATTCACCACGTGAACTATATGAGCACCCAGCAAACGTTTTCGTAGCTGGATTCATTGGATCACCTGCGATGAACCTAATGAACCTAAAGGTCGTTTCCGGCGGAGTTCAGTTTGGTAACTCAACTTTGAAGGTCAGCCCAACAATTTTGGCTAAGACTAAGGCAAAGGAGATCACCGTTGGTGTTCGCCCAGAAGACCTAGTGGTAACTAAGAACGAGGGTATTCAGGTTGTAGTTAGCATCATCGAAGAGCTAGGTGCCGACGCATTCCTTTACGGAAGTGCAACTGCTGAAGGTAAGGAAATCGATGTTATCGCTCGTGTTGGCTCAAAGAGCTCACTGCGTTCAGGTGACAAGGTTTACCTAAAGCCTTCCGGTGGCATTGTTCACCTGTTTGATGTCAACTCTGGTCTTCGTCTAAACGACGATGTTCCAAAGAAGGCAACTGCTTCTGCAGCTGTTGCTGCAAAGCCTGCGGCTACTAAGAAGACCGCGGCAAAGCCTGCAGCAAAGAAAGTAGCGGCTAAGCCAGCAGCTAAAAAAGTTGCAGCTAAGCCAGCGGCTAAGCCTGCTGCAAAGAAGGCAGCACCAAAGAAGAAGTAATTTTATTTCTAGCTTGCGACCCGGTGAAAGCCGGGTCGTTTGCTTTAACGCAACCTGGCTTTTGAAACCTCATACAAAACTACTGAGGCGGCAATTCCAGCATTAAGCGATTCAGTGTCCTTAGCTATCGGGATAGAAACTATGGCATCACAGTTTTCTGTTACTAGCCTCGAAAGACCTTTACCTTCGCTACCGATAACCAAAAGCAAAGGTTCATTGCCTAGCTTGAAACTAGTTAGGCTCATGTCTCCGCCACCGTCTAATCCGATTACGAATAAACCGCGCTTCTGAAATTCCTTGATAGTTGCGTTCAGATTTGCAGCTAGAGCAACTGGGATTCTCGATGCAGCTCCAGCTGAGGTTTTCCAAGCAGCTGCGGTTACGCCAACGGATCTGCGTTGGGGAACGATAACGCCTTGGCCTCCAAAGGCGGCAACCGAACGAATAATCGCACCTAAGTTTCTAGGATCGGTAATGCCATCGAGTGCAACCAAAAGTGGTTTCTGCCCCCTGGCCAGAATTTTGTCCAACAGTTCGCTTGGGTGCTGGTAGTTATATGGCGGAACCTGAAGCGCAATCCCCTGGTGCACCGCATCAAAGCCAGTCATCCGGTCCATCTCTGGTCGGGTAACTTCGCCAACCGGAATTCCCCGAGAATTAGCCAGATTGATTGCTTCCTTAACGCGATCATCCATCTCAATTCGAGTAGCGATGAATAGTCCCGATGCTGGGACCTTAGCGCGTAGCGCTTCGAGTACTGAGTTTCTACCGGATAGCACCTCTGATGAGTCAGCTGCCTTCTGGACTCTTCTCGCCGAGCGAGATGCGCCTCCAGCATTGCCGGCGGTCCGGTTGGTCGGAGCAAGGAACTCACCTTTTTTAGCAACCTTTTGAACCTTGGGCCCTCGGGCAGCCTTAGCTTCGCGAGCAGCCTTAGCCTTAGCCGCTGGGTGATACTTACGATCTTCGGCCTTCGGAGTTGGACCTCTGCCTTCTAGGCCTTGTCGACGATTGCCGCCGCTACCAACTTTGGGAGCAGCCTTTTTGGTTCTTGCACCAGGTCTACTTGGTTTCTTAGCCATTTATGCTCCACATCGTTTGGTCTTTCATATCAATAATGCTCACACCAAGCTCTTCAATTTCTGACCTGATTCGATCCGCTAGCTCGTAATCTTTAGCCTGCTTAGCTTCATGACGCTTTTGGATAAGCGCTTCAACTTTATCCCGCAATTCCTCAGATATCTTTGGTTCCTGATAAGCGAAGGTTAGCCCAAGGACATGAACCATGGCCCTAACCTGCTCAACGCTCTGCAGTAGCTGCTTTTTGTCATCAACATCGAATGCAGTGTTACCAACACGAACCGCATCATGGAGCACAGCCAAAGCTCCAGGCACATTTAGATCAGCGTTCATGGCTTGGCTAAAAGCTTCTGGCAATTTACTCAGGTCTATCTCGATGGGTTTCGTGTTAGTCCGTTTTAGAAAACCAATGATGCGATCAAGAGCGGCTTGTGCATCCCTGATTGATGCCTCAGAGTAATCAAGATTGGATCGGTATTGTGCTGAGATCAACCAGTATCTAATCGCACCCCAACTGCTTACTTTGAGTAAGTCTTCGACTGAAACTCCATTACCTAAGCTCTTTGACATCTTGTTGCCGTTTATAGTGATCAGGGCATTGTGTAACCAGAAGTTTGCAAACCGATCACCACTGGCCTTGGACTGGGCTAACTCGTTTTCATGATGAGGGAAACGTAGGTCTAGACCGCCACCGTGAATATCAAATGACTCTCCCAAAAAATGTTTTGCCATCGCTGAACATTCAATGTGCCAACCTGGTCGTGCCAAACCCCACGGGGTTTGCCAAGCGGCAGAAAGCGGCTCATCTTCTTTGTGCGCCTTGAATAATGCAAAGTCATGGGGGGACCTTCTGCCAAAACTGGCATCGGTTTCACCTTCCATGTTCTCGAGTTTCTGGTTGGTCAATTCTCCATAACTTGGCCAAGAAGCAGTATCGAAAAATACATTCGCGCTGCCATCTTCCGCCTGATAGGCGTGACCCTTGGTAATTAACTTCTGGGTAAGCGCAATCATGTCTTCAATATGCTCAGTGGCATATGGCTTATGGGTTGGTTCGAGAATGTTGAGGTTGTTATAGGCATCCTCAAAACTTTGTTCCACCTCTCTTGAAAACTGCAGCCAATCCCTATCCCCAGCATTTACCAAAACCTTGTCGTCAATATCTGTGACGTTTCTAACCATGGTCACGGTGTAGTTGGAAGCTTGCAGCCAGCGACGCAGAATGTCATAAACCAGAGCGCTCCGAAGGTGGCCTAGATGCGGTGCTGACTGAACCGTAGGCCCACAGACATACATCTCGACGTGACCTGGGTGAAGCGGAACAAACTCGCGAAGTCTCTGTTCCTTAGAGTCAAAAAGCTCAAGGGCCATGCCTAGAGCCTACTTTCTATAAGCGCCGTGGCTACGGCAGCCACCCCTTCAGAATTACCGAGGAATCCAAGGCCATCGGTAGTGGTCGCACCTAGGCTAACCGGCGCGCCGAGTAGATCAGTGAGAGCTTTCTCAACTCGCTCACGCATCGGAGCTACCTTAGGCCGATTGCCAATCAACTGAACACTCACATTCACTATCGACCAGCCATTTTCGGCAAGCCTGGCTTTGGTTTCGCTCAGGAAAACCGAACCATTAGCGCCAGCATATTTGTCATCATCGGTACCAAAGACGGTTCCGATATCCCCTAGCCCAGCTGCCGCGAGCAATGCGTCTACGATCGCGTGGCTAAGCGCATCGCCGTCACTGTGACCATCAAGACCTATCTCGCCTTCCCAACAAAGGCTACCTAGGTAAAGCGGCTTAGCGGTATCAGTAGAGAAACGGTGAACATCGGTGCCGATACCGGTGCGCTGATTGGATCTAAGCCCAGCAGCATATGCAAGATCGCTCGGAACAGTTATCTTGAATGCCATCGGGTCGCCAACAACCGAATGGATAACCGAGCCGAAGGACTGCATCAGCGCAGCGTCGTCGGTGAATACATCGGTTGCCTTGGAATAGTTATCAAAAAGTTCTTGATACTCAAAACCCTGTGGGGTCTGAGCAACGCGCAGATTATCTCGATCGACGGTCGCTAGCACCACATCGTGGTTAACCTGCTTGATGGTATCGGCAACCGGTAACAGCGGAACAACTCCAAAACCATATTCACTTACCGCAGCAGCTACTCGATCAAAAAGTTCAGCTGGAGCAAAGCAGCGAGCTGCGTCATGCACTAGGACTACCTGGTTTGTGTTTGAAACTTTCTGCAGCGCATTAAAAATCGAACCCTGCCTAGATGTTCCACCGGGAGCAAAGTCGATAGCCACTTTGTCTCCGACAACAGCATTTGCTAGGTCAGCAAATTCTTCGACATGGTTCTCGTGAGCGGCAACAACAATTTGACCTAGACCCTTGACTTCTAGGATGCGCTCTAAGGCATGCTCTAAAAGACTCTTGCCTTGAATTTTTACCAGAGCCTTTGGGATTCCTTGGCCGAGCCGAGTGCCGTCACCGGCAGCGACAAGAATTACGGCAATTCCGTTCATCTTCTTGCCTCCTATAAGGCTGTTACTTTGCGCCTTTAGCTAAGACCTTGAGGATGTGAGCCTCAGCCCCAGCATCATCGACTTTTAGGGCTAGGGCTAGTTCAGAAACTAGGATCTGCATGGCCTTAGCCAGCATGCGCTTTTCTCCAGCTGAAAGACCGCGGTCCTGCTGTCGTCGCCACAGGTCGCGAACAATCTCAGCCACCTTCATCACATCTCCAGAGGCTAGCTTTTCCTGGTTAGCCTTGAATCTTCTAGACCAGTTAGTTGGCTCCTCAATGAATTCTTCTTTGAGTTTTGACTCGACCTTGCGAACGCCCTTGGCGTCGATGACGTCTCTAACACCAACTTCAGATTCTGCAGTTTCTGCAGGTACCCAGATGATCAGGTTTCCCTGCTCAACCTTGAGCTTTAGGTAAAGCTTCTTTTCGCCACGAAACTCCTTCTTGGCGACATCTAAGATTTCGGCTGCCCCGTGGTGCGGATAGACAACGGTAAGGCCTTTTTTGAATTCCATGGATTGCTTTCCCTTCGCGAAACCCAATTTTACCACAGAGACCAAAGATAGAATGGGAGAAGTAAGCCCAGGAGGAAAATTGCTTATTCGTCGTGCCCTAACTGCCACTGTTATCGCTGGTTTGACTGTTTTCGGAACCACCGCATGCAACATGACTAGCCCGGTTGCATCGCTTGAAATGTATGCACCTAGCGATGGTGCTCAAGCAGATCTCGGTAACGTCAAGGCTCGTAACCTGATCTACTTTGTTGATGGTGAAGGTCACTACGGATTCTTCGGTGCGTTCGTAAACTCCGGCTCAAACACTGAAACTTTCAACATTGGCTTCACTACTACATCAGGCGAACGCTTCTTCCAGCAATACACCGTTGCTGGTTTTGATGTGGTCAACCTTGGCTACCAGAACCAAAAACCACTCAAGGTTCAATTACCGGTGGCTGCTGGAGACATCGTTGAGGTACTACTCCAAAGCGATTCAGGTTCAACCAGAATCAATGTTCCGGTTCTTGATGGAACCCTTCCGGAATACCGCGATTTGGTCGCCTCGCTAAAGAATAACTAGACCTCGAATTTGTAGCCCAAGCCACGCACCGTTAGCAGGTGCATCGGTCTTGACGGGTCGGCTTCAATCTTTGAACGTAGTCGTTTGACGTGAACGTCTAGGGTCTTGGTGTCACCAAAATAGTTTGATCCCCAAACCCGATCGATAATCTGACCTCTAGTCAGAACTCGATTCTTGTTCTCCAAAAGCAGCTCGAGCAGTTCAAATTCCTTCAACGGCATAGTCACCTTTTCCCCGTTGAAGTAGACAAGATGTCTTTCGATATCCATACGAACCGGCCCGGCTTCAAGAATTCCGTTTACCGCTTCTTTCGGCCCACCGTTTCGTCTTAGCACAGCCTTCATTCGAGCTAGCAATTCATTCTTCGAATAGGGCTTGGTGACATAGTCATCGGCACCAATCTCAAAACCAATCACCTTATCGATCTCGGTGTCCTTGGCAGTGAGCATAATGATTGGCACATCAGATTCCGCCCTAATCGCCTTACAGACCTCTTTGCCGCTTAGCTTTGGAAGCATTAGGTCCAGTAGAACCAGGTCAGCTCCTTCGGCATTAAAAATACTGACCGCCTGCTCACCATCCTCAGCTTCAAGAACTAGATAACCTTCGCTCCTGAGTAGGTAGACGAGAGCTTCTCTCATGTTTACTTCGTCTTCAACAACTAAAACTGTGGTCATTCCGCTGGCCTTTCGTCTGGTTGCTTATAAAGAGGTAACTTCAAAGTAAAGGTGGAACCGAGTCCAACTCTTGAGAAAACAGAAACTTCACCGGCATGGTTAATCGCCGCATGCTTAACAATGGCTAGCCCGAGTCCAGTTCCACCGGTGTCTCTAGACCTCGATGGATCAACTCGATAGAAGCGCTCAAAGATGCGTTCCTGCTGATCAACCGGAATGCCAATTCCATTGTCGGTAACCTTGACCTCAGCAAAATCACCATCGATGCTAAGACCAACCCCGACCTGCGAATTTGCTTCGCTGTAGAGAATTGCATTCTCGACAAGATTCTTTATGGCCATACCAATTAGTTCGCTATCCCCGAGAATGTAAACATCAGGGGCAACATCAAAACTGAGTTTCACAGAATTGCGATCTGCCAGGAATAGATTGGCATCAACGGCCTCAGCGATTACATCACCAAGACTGAACACCTTTACCTCACCGCTTAGATCTCCCGATTGAATTCTGGAAAGCTCGATGATGCGATTTACCAAACCACCCAGACGCTTAGCTTCACGCTGCAGGTTTCCAGCAAACTTTTTTACCTGCTCTGGATCATCGATTGCCAGCTGTAGGGCCTCGGCCAGAAGAGATATTGCGCTAATTGGGGTCTTTAGCTCATGTGAGATATTCTCAACAAAGTCGTGACGAACATCCTCTAACCGCTTAGCTTCAGTGCGATCTTCAACCATGAGAATGATCAGATCATCACTGAGCATTGTTGCCCGTGCGCTCAAATACTGTTTAGCGGCACGGAAATTCTTCTGGAAATAAACCTCAGCTGACTGGGCCGACTTGGCTGACCTAGCGTTATTAACTAGGTCTTGCAATTCCGAATTGGTGAGTTTCTCGTATTCGGAAAGGCCCATCTCTTCAGCTCTGGAGCTCTGGCTTAGCACTTCATTGTTCTCGGTTAGTACCACACCGGCAGCCTCAAGAACCTCAAGGAAAGCTACCGCCTGAGTAGCTACCTTCTTCGGGTTGGAGGACTTAACCAATTTTCACTTCCTTGGGTTTGTTAACAGTATTAACACTAGGCGATTGTTTCACTGTTAAACTTGGAATGTAAGGGCAAACGGGCCTCTGTTAAGCGTTGTTTACCAACACTTAGCCTTTTGTTTACCCTGTTCTGCGACAGTTTCGAAAGGTGGAGAGGACATGTCAATGACCCAAGTTTTCCAGAAAGAGCTGGCCGAAGTTCAGGATCGTTTAGTCGACCTATCCGAGTCGGTAACCGAAATCATGGAGAAGGCTTCGATGGCCTTCCTAAACTCAGACGTCAAAAAAGCAGATGAAGCCATCGCCCTAGCCGAGGTTAGCGAACAGCGCGCCTTGGCTATTGACGAGTTGGCGATTCGAATTCTTTCCAGGCAATCCCCGGTTGCTCGTGACCTCAGAATTTTGGTATCTGCTCTTCGAATCAGCGCTTCGCTCGAGCGTATGGGTTCGCTAGCCGGTCACATCGCCACCATCGCTAGATTCCGTTATCCAGAAAGTGCTGTTCCAGAAACACTAAGAAAGACTTTCAGTGAGATGGGTGCCCTGGACTGTGCACTCAGCCGGAAGCTAACCCAACTACTTAGAAACACCGATGTTGACCTAGCCAGAAGCATTCAGGCTGAAGACGAGCGGGTTGACGAACTTCACCGTTCAGTTTTTGATTTGGTGCTAAGCGATGCATGGAAAGAAAATGCAATCTACACCGTGGATGTGACCCTGGCTTCTCGCTACCACGAACGATTTGCTGATCACGTAGTTGATATCTCAGCTAAGGTCGCTTACCTCACCACCGGTGAGTGGTCAGAACTAGAGAACTAGTTTTTACCCTGGTTTGCTACCGCCGCAGCTCCAGCGGCAGCGGCTTCTGGGTCTAGATATTCGCCACCTTTAACTAGCGGCTTTAGATTCTCATCCAACTTATAAACCAAAGGTATTCCGGTTGGAATATTCAACTCGGCAATATCAGCATCGCTGATACCGTCAAGATGCTTTACCAGCGCTCTGAGCGAGTTGCCGTGTGCTGTTACTAAAACCGTCTTACCGGCAATCAAGTCCTTACTTATTTCGTTCTCCCAAAGTGGAAGCATTCTTGCCAAGACATCTTTGAGACACTCGGTCTTTGGAATGTTGGTGCCAAGTTCGGCATATCTTTCGTCGTGAGCTTGGGAATATTCGCTGTCATCTGAAATTGGCGGTGGTGGAACATCAAATGACCTACGCCAGATCTGAAACTGTTCCGGGCCATATTCAGCAAGAGTTTGAGCCTTGTCTTTGCCTTGTAGAGCGCCGTAGTGACGCTCATTCAAGCGCCAATCACGCTTTACATCTATCCAGCCTCGATCACTGGCCGCTAGGGCGATGTTGGCGGTGTTGATGGCTCTTTTGAGGCGACTTGTGTAGAGCAGGTCTGGCTTTAGCCCTGACTGAGCAAGTAGTTCGCCAGCACGCTGGGCCTCTTGCCTTCCAAGATCGCTAAGGTCAACGTCAACCCAGCCGGTAAAGAGGTTCTGTTGGTTCCAAACCGAGTTGCCGTGACGCAAAAGAATGAGTGTGTAGTGAGCCATGCCCCAAGTTTACCTAGTTAGCCTTAATAGGTGTTGCGCAGACCAGTCGGTGTCATAACCAGGGGAACAACTAACCCTAATCGCCTGAGAAGGGTCGATCGTTACATCTGCAACCAGTCGGTTCTCAGGCAAACCGAGTCTCCGCTGGTGGTTGATCTAGGTTTTGGGGCAAACCCAACGACCACAATTGAGTTGCTGGAAAGACTAAGGAAAGTAAATGACAGGACTAAAGTTCTTGGCATCGAAATAGACCGAGAACGAGTTGCTAAAGCTAAGCCTTTTGAAACTAAAGATTTGTTATTTGCTCTGGGTGGTTTTGAAATTCCGATTCCAGAAGCATTCGGGAATCAAGCAACACTGATAAGAGCCATGAACGTCCTTCGGCAGTATGACGAAAGTGAAGTAGCTGATGCTTGGCAACTGTTGCAGCAAAGAATTGCACCAAATGGTCTAATCGTCGAAGGCACCTGTGATGAAATCGGACGCCTAGCCAGCTGGGTCACTCTGGATAAGACCGGTCCGATATCCCTGACACTTTCATTTAGACTTCTTGGACTAGACCAACCATCTAAAGTTGCCGAACGACTTCCCAAAGCTTTGATTCACAAGAACACAGCGGGAAACAATATTTATGATTTTCTATCTGAGCTTGATAGAGCATGGCTCAACAACTCTTCGCTATCAGTATTTTCCCCGGTGCAACGATTTACCGCTTGCGCTGAAGAATTAGAAAAATCAGGTTGGCCAATAAACCATTTACCAAAACGGTGGAAACTCGGTGAGCTAACTATCGACTGGAAAGCAGTTAGTTCTTCCTAGCCCTAAACTCTCCAAGATCGACTACCCCACCAGCATCAGCTGGGACAATTTCTTCAACAGTTGCCGACACATCGGTGCCGTTTTCCAAACGCACCAGAACCTGGTTAGTTTTTAGGTTTCGCCTCACCAGAGCTAAAGCTATGGGACCCATTTCGTAGTGCTGACCTGCAGAAGTTATTTTGCCGACCACATCCCCAGCAACAACCTCAGCTCCTGATTCAGGAATCTCATGCAGGGATCCGTCTAGATGGAGAAACACCAATCGTCTGGGTGGCGCGCCAAGATTATGAACTTTGGCAACGGTTTCCTGCCCTCGGTAGCAACCCTTGGTTAGGTGAACCGCGCTACTGAGCCAGTCAAATTCATGCGGAATTGCACGATCATCTATCTCATTCGGTCCAGTTGGACGCCATGCCGCCACCCGCAAGGCGGTAAGGGCAGCCTGGCTTGCCGGCTCTAAACCATCTGGAGCACTTTGACTTGCGCTTTCAAAATAGTTCCAGGGTTCGCTAGATGTCTTACCGTAGCGCCAACCGCCAGGAGAAACGGCTGGCCAACTGTCTTGCCAGATCACTTCTGCCTCGGTTAGCCCAGTACCAAAGCTGGCATAAACCCGAAGGTCACTGCGAAGTTCAATTTTGACTTCACTTCTAAAAATCATGCGTTGGAAAGAGGTGACAAAGCTTTCGATGTCTTGGCTGAAGGTAATCAGATAAACGGCGTCATTTGTTGCAACCAGATGGATATCTCTCAGGATTCTTCCTTGCGCATCGAGCCAGAGCGCCTCGGTTGATTGACCGGGTGCAAGTTCGTCAACTTTTTGACTGAGAATATCGTTTAGCCAACTAAGCCGGTCGGCCCCGGTGACCTCAATAACGCTTTTGTCTAATTCAACAAATGCTTTGCCGGCGAGAAGTGCTCGCTGCTGCAAGTTGGGATTTCCTGGAACTTGTTCCATATCAGCTAATTCGATCTAGTTCAACTGACACTAGTGAAACCAAAGGGTCACGCACGGAGCTTGCCACTTCCATAATCCAAAACAGTTTGTTCACGCCATCCTTGGTCGCGGTCCCATACATCCGCTCGGCATATCCCCAGCCCTTACCAGCTTCAATCAAATGCATCGGCATATGTGATCCGGCAACTGTTCGCATATCAATTCGACCATTTTTCACTTGGCCGGCATAAAATTCGTAAGCTCCACCGGGATGAATAATCGAAGCCTCAATATCAAAACCGCCGCGGTCATTACGCAGTGCCTCAAGATCTTCGGCACTGGTTATTTTTCTGGTTCCGGTACCTGGTAAAACTGATGGGCCTGGGTCGGCCAACTCAGCAGGTTTGGCTAAACGCCAAAAACCTAACTCGGCTGGAAGTTCAACGTCCTTGGAACCATCGGTTTCCGAGCCGATAAGTCTTGCGGTTGAGTGATATGTGAGGTAGTTACCTTGGCCGACAGAGAAAGTTACCCGCTGCTGGAAACTCTGTTCGTTGTGGTTTTCCTCGTTGAGAAATTTGCTGCTCACCACTCCGACTCCCTCCCAAGAGCCGACGAGGAAGGCAAGCGGGTTTAGCTCAACCGGTAAACCTTCGGGTAAGACAAACAACTAGCGCTGACCCTTGAAGAGCTTATAGATGACGAGGATGCTGATAGCGCCAATGGCAAGTCCAGCTAGAACAAGTAATCCGGTAAAGAAGAGATCGATAGGCATAGAAATAAGTTTAAGGCTTTAGCAAAATGTAGAGGCCAGCCAGCCCCAAAATAGCCCATGATCCCCCAGCGGCGTATATCAGTCGCCAGACAATGCCGTTGGTGTGTGAGGAAAATAGGTGCACCAGGGACACCAGGGCAATCGACCCAGCGGCTAGAACTCCGAAGCTCCTGATGGCATCCTTATCGCTTAGGAAGGCAATAGAAAGCGATGCCCCCACCGCCACCAATAGCCAGACGGAGGCGATGGCTATCCAGTCTTTGCGCATAAAACCATCTTGCCCCAAGCAGGTAGGATTAATGCATTAAAAGGGAGGCAAAATTGGCACATTTGCTCGTTCTGTCTGAGTTCTCAGACCACAGCATGCTCCCTGCGCTTGCTCTGCTCAGCCACAAGGTGCGCTTTATTCAAGCCGATCCGGTAGCGCTGATGAATGCACCGGCAACCGATGTGGTTTTACTGGATGCCAGAAAAGACCTGGTCAACGCCAAATCTCTAGCTAGCCTGCTAAACACCACCGGCCTTTCCTGTCCGCTAATCCTCATCGTTAGCGAAGGTGGTTTAGCTGGGATCTCAAGTGAATGGGGAGCCGATGATTTCATGCTGGAAAGTGCTGGACCAGCCGAAATCGATACTCGAATCAGGCTGGCAATTGCAAAAAGTATCGCCCAGGACTCTTTCGGAAAGATCCAAACCTCAGGGATTACCATCGACGAGGCTTCTTATTCAGCCAAGCTTCATGGTGAACCCATGGATCTAACCTTTAAAGAATTCGAACTACTAAAGTTTCTGGCCCAGCACCCTGGTCGGGTTTTCACCCGAGACCAACTGCTAAGTGAAGTCTGGGGTTACGACTATTTTGGTGGCACTAGAACTGTAGACGTTCATATAAGAAGGTTAAGAGCAAAACTTGGGGACCTTGAAGGTCTAATCAGCACCGTTAGAAACGTGGGTTACCGTTTCAATCTGGTGGTTGAAGATGAACCCAGTGTTGCTGGCGGTTACTAAGAATTAACCCGTAGTCAACCTGAAACTGCAAGGATAGGGACATGTCTGAAGAAACCATGGCGATACCGTTGCCACCGAGTGGTTTCGACCTACCTGCCGACCGATTCTTTGACCGTGAATTATCTTGGCTTTCATTTAATGAAAGGGTCTTGGAGTTAGCCGAAGACGAATCGCTACCGCTTCTGGAAAGAGTTAACTTCGCAAGCATCTTTGCATCTAACCTAGACGAATTCTTCATGGTGAGAGTTGCTGGTCTGAAAAGACGCATCGCAACCGGATTAGCTGTCACATCAAGTAGTGGTTTTGAACCGGCCGAGGTGTTAAATCAAATCAGCAGAGTGGCGCATGATCTTCAGGAGCGCCACGCAAAACTCTTCTTAGAAAAACTTGAACCCGCCTTAGCCGCAAATCGAATTAACATCGGAACTTGGGAATCACTCGAACAGAGTGAACGTGAGCAACTCAGCGAATACTACAAAAAACAAGTCTTTCCAATTTTGACGCCACTAGCTGTCGATCCAGCCCACCCTTTCCCTTACATCTCTGGTTTATCTTTGAACATCGCGGTAATGGTGAAGCATCCAAATGTTGAGTCGAAGCTATTCGCCAGAATCAAGGTGCCACCGACACTGCCAAGATTCGTCAGAGTTAATGGCTCCTCAACCGGGGTAAAGTTTGTCACTTTAGAAGAGGTAATCGGTGAGCACCTAGGTTCCTTGTTCGAAGGTATGGAGGTGCTGCAGCACCACAACTTCAGGGTTACCAGAAATGAAGACTTAGATGTTGACGAGGATGAGGCTGAGAACCTCCTCCAAGCTCTTGAGGCAGAGCTTGCTCGAAGAAAGTTTGGTCCAGCTGTAAGGCTGGAGGTCTCGAAGACCATCGACCCTGAGGTGCTAGAGCTGCTAAAGGAAGAACTCGACATCGAAGACGAGGATGTCTACAAACTCGAGGGCCCGCTGGATCTGACCGGGCTGAATGACATCGCCTCGATGCGCCGAACCGACCTGCACTACCCCAGCCACAATCGCGTCACCAATCGCTATCTCAAAGCTGCCGTTGATGAGGAAAAGAGCGTTTTCAAGGCACTTCGTGAACGCGATATCCTGGTGCATCACCCCTACGAGTCCTTTACAACAAGCGTGCAGTCATTTATCGAGCAGGCAGCATCTGACCCAAAGGTGTTTGCCATCAAGCAAACGCTCTATCGCACCAGTGGAGATTCACCGATTATCGACGCCCTGATTAGAGCAGCTAAAGAGGGTAAGCAGGTTCTGGTGCTGGTTGAAATTAAGGCACGTTTCGATGAGCAAAACAATATCGGCTGGGCCAGAAAGCTGGAGCAAGCTGGGGTTCACGTTGTCTATGGAATCGTTGGTCTAAAGACCCACTGCAAGCTAGCCATGGTCATCCGCCAGGAGGAAGGCCGACTCAAGCGTTACTGCCACATCGGCACCGGAAACTACAATCCAAAAACAGCAAGGTTCTATGAGGACTACGGCTTGCTAACCTCGAGAGATGCAGTCGGTGAGGATATAGCCAAACTATTCAATCGACTATCTGCTTACGCTGAAGACCTAACTTTCTCTGAGTTACTAGTTTCGCCAGTGGGGGTTCGTGAAGGTCTAACCAAACTTATTGAGGCAGAAGCTAAGAATGCGCTTGAGGGTAAGCCATCAGGTATTCAGCTAAAACTAAATAGCCTGGTTGATGAGCAAATTATCGATTCACTTTATCGAGCCTCCAGGGCCGGAGTGCCAATTGATATTGTGGTTCGTGGAATGTGTGCTTTGAAAGCTGGGGTGCCGAATCTCAGTGAGACCATAAGGGTTAGATCAATTCTTGGTCGATACTTAGAGCACTCAAGAGTATTCCGCTTCTTGAATAATCAAGATCCAATTGTCTACATTGGCTCTGCCGATATGATGCATCGTAACCTAGATCGCAGAGTTGAAACTCTCGTGCGTTTACGGCAATCAGATCACCTGAGAGAAATGGAAGAGCTCTTCAAGCTTTCAATGAGTGATAACTCAAGCTCTTGGCATCTGCAACCTGATGGAACTTGGCTAAGAAACGGCGGGTTAGGCTCAGCCGGTTTAGTTGATGTTCAAGATCAACTCATGGCTAAAACTTTGCAATCAGGTTTTAGTAACTGATGGCGATTGTTGCAGCTGGAGCAATCCTCTGGCGTAGAGAAAAAGATGAACTAAAAGTTTTGGTTATTCACCGAGATCGCTATGACGATTGGTCTTGGCCCAAAGGAAAACTCGATAAGCACGAGCATGTTAGCGCAGCGGCCATAAGAGAAATCAAAGAGGAGACTGGCCTAAAAGTTCATCTAGGTTTGAAACTTGCTGTGGTCGAATACAAAGTTGACAAGGTAAAAAAGTATGTCCACTATTGGGCGGCTGAGGTAACCGACGCGATGCTGAAAGCGCAGAAGTTTGTGCCAGATGATGAGGTAGGCAGCTTTGAGTGGTTGAGCGTTAAAGCTGCCAAAAAGAAACTCACATATAAGCATGACCTACTACCACTTGAGCGACTAGTTGAACTCGAGGAAAGCGGCGAACTAAAGACCAGGCCCCTTATTGTCCTGCGTCATGCCAAGGCAACCCCTAGAGACCAATGGTCTAAAGGTGAAGCGACTAGACCGCTATTGCCGGTCGGCGCCGTCCAAGCTGTTGGACTAGCCGATGTCTTGGCCGCCTACGGACCAAAACTGGTCATCTCGAGTCGCTGGAAGCGTTGCATGGATACGGTGACGCCTTTTGTTGCGAAGTTCCGGATCACCCTTATTGAGCGATCTCAACTAAGTGAACTGGGGGCAAAAAATGGCCCCCAGCGCACCAAGAAACTCGTACACAAGCAAATCGACCGAGGCCACGCATTCGTGCTGTGTAGCCATAGACCAACTTTCCCAACAATTGTTGAGGCCCTGAGCCAATACGCAGATAAGCCAACCAGAAAAAAACTTGCTGAGATTTTGACTCTAAAGCCCGGCGATTTCTATGTGGTTCATCTAGCTGATCGGCCTGATAAGGCAAAGCCCAGGATCGTAGATATCGATTTAGTCGAACAGCTTAACCGCGACTAATCTTGCTATATGACTTCAGATGAAAAATGGCAGAACTGGATTGCCGCTAGAAACCGCTACTTCTCTGACCCAACGGGCTTTCTTTCAGTGACTGGCCTAATTTGGCTAAGCAAAGAACCACAGGAGATTAAGGGTTTGACCGGATCTTGGTGGGCGGACGGAGACTATATTCACGTCACCGATAGCAGCACTGGTGAACACAGTTGGAAAATCACCGAAGACTCTGAAGCGATGATTGATTTCGATGGTATCAAGGTTGAACTTGCGGTTCGGAATAACCAACTGGTGGTTAGACCCAGGGATCCAAATTCAGAAATGCTCAAAGCTTTTGATGGCATCATCACTTTTGACTACAACCCGAAATTCCAAGTCAGCGCCACTCTTGTTCCATTCGAAGCACCACGTGAGGTAACTGTTGGTTCAGTGGTTGAAGGCATGACTATCGGTTACATCTCACCAGGAGCTCTAGAGTTTTCTATCGACGGAGAAACATTCAGACTGACCGCATTTGATAAACCAAATAGCGATGATTTAGTTGTCTACTTCAAAGATGCAACTTCTGGGTCAATTACCTACGGCACCGGAAAGCAGGTCACTGCCAGTTACCAACCTGATGGTTCATACCTGATTGATTTCAACTTCTCCGGTAATTTCCCATGCTCCTACACAGATTTCGCAACCTGTCCGGTTGCTCCGGTTGAGAACCGTCTTCCGATTGCAATCGAGGCTGGGGAGAAAAAACCAATTTACCGCAACACCCTAGCCGGTGTGGTTTCTCAGGTGAGCTGATGGCCAGTGAAATCACAGCTGGGCTTGGCCTAGCTAGAAACGAACAGGGTGAACCAGCTCTATGTTTGGTAACCGGTGCAACCGGTTATATCGGTGGTCGACTGATCCGAGAACTACTAAGCCACGGCTATCGGGTTAGGGTGTTTGCAAGAAACATCGAGAGGCTCACCAGTTACCCTTGGTTCGGCCAGGTGCAGGTTGTCGAAGGAGATGCCAGCGACGAACAGGCTGTCAATCGAGCCTTAGCCGGGGTCGACATCGCTTACTACCTGCTACATGCCTTGATGGTGCGCGATGACTTTGAAGCTGAGGAGCGCTCCTGGGCGGAAACCTTTGGTAAGTGTGCCAAAGCAAACTCGGTGAAAAGGATTATTTACCTCGGTGGAATGGCGGAGAGCAAGTCGAAGCTGAGCGCACATCTTGCTTCAAGAGCTGAGACCGGTGAAATTCTGCGGGCCTCTGGAGTTCCAACCATAGAGCTAAGAGCCGGTGTTGTGATTGGTTCAGGTTCAGCCTCTTTTGAAATGCTCCGCTACCTAACCGAGCGTCTACCGGTAATGGTTACCCCGAAGTGGGTCACGGTTAGGATTCAACCGATTGCGGTTAGAGATGTTCTACGATATCTGATTGGTGCTGCAGTTATCCCTAAAGAGGTAAATCAATACTTCGATATCGGTGGCCCTGAGGTTTTGACCTACAAAGACCTTATGCTGCAGTATGCCGAGGCAGCCGGATTAAAAAAGCGCTTTATTTTGCCACTACCTGTTCTCACACCGAGACTATCCAGTGGTTGGGTGGGGTTGGTAACACCGGTGCCGATTACATTGGCTCGGCGACTGATCGACAGTTTGAAAAACGAAGTTGTCGCTAAAGATGATTCCATCAAGAAATACATCCCAGATCCGGCTGGTGGTCTAACACCCTTTAAGCGAGCTGTTGCTCTTGCCCTAACCAGAATCAAAGAAGCCAACGTAGAAACTCGTTGGAGCAACGCCTCACTACCAGGGAGCCCGAGTGAGCCGCTACCCACCGACCCGAAGTGGGCAGGTGGATCGCTCTATAGCGATGTTAGAACCGAGTATTCGACAGATCCGATTGAAAAGGTCTGGCAAAGAATTGAATCCATCGGTGGTGAGAACGGTTACTCCACCGCTACCTGGGCTTGGGAACTACGCGGCCTGATGGATCGTCTTGCCGGTGGTGTTGGACTTCGGCGAGGTAGGCGCGACCCCTACTTCCTTATCGAAGGCGAATCGCTGGATTTCTGGCGAGTGGAGGCTATTGCTAGACCTTACCTACTTCGTCTTCGTGCGGAAATGAAATTACCTGGCTTAGCTTGGCTTGAGTTTCAAACCGAATCAACTAAAGACGGTGGAACAAAAGTTACTCAGCGAGCACTATTTGTTCCTAAAGGACTTCTCGGTCACCTCTACTGGTGGTCAGTACTTCCAATGCACGGACTAGTTTTCCCAAGCATGGTCAAGCACGTAGCTCACAACACGCCAATCAAACGCCGCAAATAGACTTATCGGGTGAAGAAAAACGGTCTAGCGATTGCTGCTCTAATCGGGGTTACCATCGCCTGGGGTGCTTCATTTGTAATTATGAAACCAGCCATGGAGCTGATTCAGGTCTATGACTTCCTAGCAATCAGATTCACCATCGCCGCAGCGCTTATGGTTCTGGCTAGACCAAAAACTGTTTTAGCCTTCAAAGGCGACACCTTGAAATATGGGCTAATCCTTGGGCTAATTTTGGCAATCGCCTATATCACCCAAACAATCGGCCTGACGGTTTCCACGGCTGCAATCACCGGGTTCATAACCGGGTTATACGTGATCTTGACTCCGATCCTTATTTGGCTGATCTTTAGAAAGCGACCTAACCCAGCTGTCGCCATAGCCGTAGTGCTAGCCACCATCGGATTGGGGTTTATCACAATCAAGGATGCCAGCTTCGATGTTGGTCAGTTCTGGACACTGGCCTGCGCTTTGGCCTTCGCACTTCACATTGTTGGACTAAGCAAATGGTCTATTGGTAAAGATGTCTATGCTCTGACAGTTATTCAACTCGGCGCTGTCGGGTTGTTCTGCTGGGTAGGAGCAGTGCCAGATGGAGTGGAACTCACAACTGAGCCGGTGGTTTGGTTCGCAATACTGTTTACCGCAGTTTTTGCTACCGCCGTTGCCTTCTTTATCCAAACCTGGGCCCAATCAATTATGGATGCCTCAAGGGTGGCGATTATCCTCACCATGGAGGTGGTCTTTGCGGCACTGACATCCGTTCTAGTCGGTCAGGAAGTTTTGGCCGTTCAGACCATCATCGGTGGAACACTGATGCTGATCGCCATGCTGGTAGTTGAGTGGCCGCGAAAAGATACCAAGCCGGATGATGTGGTCTATGAACCGATGCCTCACTAGGGTTGAATCATGATTTTAGCTATCGATGCTGGAACAACAGGGGTAACTGCGCTCATCGTGGACCAAGCTGGAAAGATAATCCAACGCGGATACAGTGAATTTCCTCAGCACTATCCCCAGCCTGGTTGGGTAGAACATAACCTGGATGAAATTTGGCAGGCGACTCTAAACTCGATTGCGCAGTTAGATCTTGGTTCAGTTAGCGCAGTTGGTATTACCAACCAGCGTGAAACCGTAGGAGTTTGGGACAGGAAAACTCTAAGACCGTTGTGTCCGGCAATTGTTTGGCAAGACCGCAGAACCGCAAGCATCTTAGAAGAACTTGATGCAGCTGACTGGGTTCAGAAACTAACTGGGCTGCCACTGGATCCATACTTCAGCGCTTCTAAACTTCGCTGGATAGCAAAAAACAATAGCGAAGTTTGGGAAAAAGTAGCTACTGGTTCCGCCGTCGCCGGAACTATCGATACCTATTTGATTGCCAAACTCACTAACGGCAAGGCTCATGTGACTGATGCCAGCAATGCTTCTAGGACTCAGCTGTTTGATATTCATGAAGGTTCCTGGTCAACCGAACTTATGGATCTATTTGAGATTCCAGATTCCGCTCTTGCTGAAGTTGTTGACTCAAGCGGTGTGGTTGGCATTACCGAGGACTTTTTTGGTTTAACAGTTCCGATCTCAGGTATTGCTGGGGACCAGCAGGCAGCGCTATTTGGTCAAGCGCAGTTTATGGTTGGTGGGGCAAAATGCACCTACGGCACCGGAGCTTTCATCTTGCAAAACACCGGAGCTGAAGCGATCCTTCTAGATAATGGTCTGATAACTACCGTGGCCTGGCGTTTGGACGGAAAGCTTAGCTATGCCAATGAAGGCTCGGTCTTCGTTTCCGGTGCTGCAGTTCAATGGCTACGCGATGAACTAAAAATCATTGACTCCAGTGCCGAAATAGAAGAACTAGCACTGTCGGTTACCGATAACGGTGGGGTTGTCTTCGTTCCAGCTCTGACCGGTCTTGGTGCCCCCTATTGGATTCCTGATGCCCGAGGAACAGTATTTGGATTAACTCGCGGCACCAAACGCGGCCACTTAGCCAGGGCAACGCTGGAGGCGCTAGCTTTCCAGGTTCGCGATGTCTTTGACGCTATGGCAAGCACCGGAGTGAAACTAACCGGCCTTCGAGTTGACGGTGGCGCAACCGCAAATAACCTACTGATGCAAATACAAGCCAACCTATTACAGCTGCCAATCGAAAGACCTGCCCAGATTGAGTCGACCGCTCTAGGGGCGGCATATCTTGCTGGCTTAGGAACAGGAATGTGGTCGATGGAAGATCTAGCTGTGATCTCTTCGGTTGATACCCAGTTCAGACCGGTTGAATCTATGGAAGATGACTACCTGCGTTGGAAAAAAGCTGTTTCTGCAACTATAGATTTTGCTCAGTAAATTACAAAAACTTTTTTTCTAGTCCGCGCAGAACTCATCAATCTTGTCTTTAGGGCCAGCAACAATCAAATAGTCACCTTCGTTGATTACAGTTGCTGGGCTAGCTGCCTGATAGTGGTTATCGGTTCCACTGGTGGCAATAACAATGATCCCGTGCTGTCTTCTAAAGCCAAGCTGCTCTAGTGTTTGACCGTTGAAATCTGCCGATGCTCTGGTCTTGGCAAGGACGAAACCTTCATCAATCTGAACGTAGTCAAGTTGATCTCCACCGACTTGGTGAGCAATACGTTTACCCATATCGCTGTCTGGGTAAACAACGTGGTGAACACCAATTTGCGAGAGGATGCGACCGTGGGCTTCAGTTGCGGCCTTGGCCCAGACCTGCTTCACCCCTAACTGCATCAGCAATGATGCAGTTAGGATACTGGTTTCAATTGAAGAACTTATTGCTACTACCGCAGCATCGAAGTCCTGAACACCTAGATCTCTAAGCGCCTCTTCATTGGTTGGGTCAGCTTCAACCACGTGAGTCAAATAGCTGGCATACTCCTGCACGCGGGCTTCTTCTGAGTCGACACCGAGCACTTCCCTACCAAGTTCAACTAGCTCTTTGGCTAGTGCACCACCGAAACGACCGAGGCCGATAACCACGACCGTTGATGCGTGTTTAGCTGAGTTGAGCTTTAGTTTCTTAGCCAATTAGTGGCCTCTCTTTCGGCAGTTTATATGTCATTGGGTGAGCTCGTTTAGCCAGCGATGTTGCCACCAGGACCAATCCAATACGTCCAGTGAACATCATGACCATCAACAATATCTTCGCAGGTGCAGGCAATAACGGGGTAATTCCAGTTGATAACCCGCAGGTAGCGAAGGCAGATAAGACCTCAAAGAATATCTGATCGGTAGAGAAATCGGTTATCGCCTGCAAGATGGCAACCATGATGGCTACCCAGATTGCCGAGAGGGTGGTTAGCGCGACAGCGGTGCGCTGCACTGAAACACCCAATCTGCGATTACCAGCATTAACTCGGCTATCGCCACGTATCTCGGCAATGAGGATGTATATCAATACGGCAAAGGTTGCAATTCTGATTCCACCAGAGGTACCGGCACTACCGCCACCGATAAACATCAGGAGATCTGTGCCGAGTAGGGTCTCGGAATGAAATTGCGAGTAATCCAGAGCATTGAATCCGGTAGTCCTCGCCATCGCTGAGGCAAACCAAGCATTGTTGATCTTGTCCCAGACGCTCATCGGGCCAAGAGTCCCAGGATTATTCCACTCATTGACTGCCGTCAAAACCGTTCCGATTACAAGCAACGCTGCTGAGAACTGCAGGACTATCCTCGCATTGAGCGAAAGCCTCACTCCCAGTTCTGCGCTTCTAGCTTTAGCGCCTTTTATGCGCCTAATCAATCTTCTGGTGAGTTCAATAAGAACTGGGAAACCGAGGCCACCGATGATTGAAGCAAAGGAAATCGAATAAAGCACAACTGGATCAGATGCGAATCGAACCAGGTTTCCCTCGAAATTGCTGAATCCTGCGTTATTGAATGACGCTACTGCTTGAAACATTCCTTGCCATAACGCCGTTGGGAAATCTGTCCCATACTTAAGCCAAAAGTTAAATGCCAGTATCAGAGCCAAAACAGCCTCAACTGCGAAGGTGATTTGGAACAGCCTAATCAGAAGGTGTCTAAAATCATCGAGACCTAATGCCTTCTGCTCTTCGGTGCTAGTCAATTTAGTTCTGAAGCTAACTTTCTGCGTAAGCAAAAGCACTAGCAGGGAACCAATCGCCATCACCCCAAAGCCACCGATTTGGATAAGCGCCATGATCACAAACTGTCCAAAAGGAGACCAGTGGAGAGCAGTTTCGACTACTGACATGCCAGTTAGTGAAAGCGCAGAGACTGAGGTGAAAGAGGCGGTTAGTAGATCTGCCGAGTTAGGATCAACCAGGCTAATTGGAAGCATCAGTAATGTGGTGCCAATTACGTTGCCGAGTAGGAAGCCCATAACGACTAGCTGGCCAGCATTCAGCGCTAGTCGTTTGGTAGATTCAGCCACAGACTTAAGTTAGCACCTAACGGGCTTCAGGTGGCTTTCCTATAGGCATTTGGCTATTCCTACCCTGTTCCAAAGATTAGAATAGAGAGGTTGTGTTCAAGGGCCTCTAGCTCAGTTGGTTAGAGCAACGGACTTTTAAT
This sequence comes from uncultured Rhodoluna sp., assembly GCA_964443065.1. Taxonomy (GTDB): domain Bacteria; phylum Actinomycetota; class Actinomycetes; order Actinomycetales; family Microbacteriaceae; genus Rhodoluna. Next base: position 3,863 of record CAYUBJ010000015.1, on the reverse strand, counting down.
CCGTGGGTCGTGGGTTCGATTCCCACGGGGCCTACTTTTCAATATTGAGTCTCCTCGGCTAATAGCTTTATACTCAAAATGAGCCAACTGGGGGTAGGTAATGAATCTAAAACAAATACAAAAATTAGCCACAGGCCTGATTATGGCCTTGTTTTTGGCTGGTTGTGCGGGGCCGCAGTTTTCTGCCAATGCAGATAGATCTAGCAGAGTTGTTCAGGAGTTGAAAGATAATTTCAATCTAGCTGATTTTGACCCTGGCGAAATTATTGAGGGTAGTTACAACTTCGAAACCGGAGGCAACCCTAACGCCTATTTCCGGGCCAGCGCGAAAAAAGGATTGCCCATCCAAGATGCCTGCTCAGCGGCTCAGAATTACGCTCTTAGTTTGTCGAAGTCACCTTTGGAGTTTTTTCCCAGAACAGATATGAAGCAAAGCCATGCCGTAGTCGGTTGCATAGCTGATTATTTGGACGAATACTCGCAGGGTTTCCGCTGGAATGGAACTCTCGAAACAGGTGAGCCGTTTAAGGTAATCCTTTACCCTTTTGATGGCAAAACCTTGGAGGTCTCGACTAATTTTCAAGACGGTGGAGCTGATGAACAGGACATGGGCCTTGAGCTTATGCCAGAAGACCCTCTTGTGACTAACTTCCTTGACGGTTTTCAATCAAATCGTGTTAAAAATGGCATTGATCTTTACACTAAGAAATCTCTCGATGCCGTTGGCTTAAAAACTGAATCCGAAAACGTAAGAATTGTTCCAATTGAAGATAATGACAAGTTCATTAGAAAGTTCGCCGTTATTTATTCTGACGATGTCACATTGAGTAGATGCTTTTCAGCATTACCTTGGAATGAAGAAATTTGGAGAATTTCAGATCCTGGGCCAAGTTACCCAACGTATTCAGTTAGTTCAGCAGACAAGCTAAATAATTTTGGTAGCTACCTAATAGATTCTGATTGCAAGTAGCTAAAACTAGTTGCTAGTCGGAGTTGAGCCGTATCCGTTTGCGCTGTAGTAACGGAAATAGTCAATTGTGAAGCTGGCCTTGTTGTAGCCGCTAGCAATGCCACCACCGTAACTGCCACCCATGGCCAAGTTGAATATCACATACATCTTTGGGTTAACGCCAGCACTGTTTGGACCAAATGGCCAAGTTGATAATCCAGTGTCACTCTTTTTTACTGACAGGGTTAGCCGATCATCGATGTAGAACTGAATTTCAGTTGGGGTCCAAAGCATGCCGTAGGTGTGAAAACCTTGAGCCAAGCCGATGCTGTTGTTTAGTGCTCCAGACTTGTATTCATGATTACCACTTGAGTTTCTGTAGTGCACGGCAGATGTGTTGATAAACGGTCTGTTACCAGCGAACTCAACTATGTCCAATTCACCACAGCTAGGCCATGGCACAGTGTTGATGTTGGTTCCCAGTGTCCAGAATGCTGGCCAGGTACCACCACCGGTTGGCATTTTTAGTCTTGCTTCGAAGTAACCGTAGCCAAAGTGTTTTTTACCAAAGCTGGTGAACTTACCACTTGTCCAAGTCTTATTGCTGGTGCAATTTGGGTCCCCTGCGGAGGTGGTAGCGGAAATAACCATGTTGCCGTTGCCATCAAGTTTGCTAGCGCAAGCCGCATATGATTGTGCTTCTCCATTGCCCCAACCACATCCAGCGGGGTTGTTACAGCCATCACCGATGTCTGGTGTCCAGAACGAACTGCTCGGCGCAGTTCCAGCAGCACCATCGAATTCATCTGACCAAATTAGAGTCTTATCAATCGGGGGCAGGGCGGTTGAGTCTCCTCCGCCATTAGATCCACCAACCGGAATACTGTATTCAAGATTTGTAATGTCTATGGTGTCAGTGTTCAGACCAGTGATCCAAGCTGCAAGCTGAACGTATAGACCGCTTCGAGCGGTTGTGTCCAAGCCAATAATGTCAAAGTTGACCACACCTTGCGCATTAGTAGTTCCCGTTACAAGCAACTGATCAAGTGGGCTCTTATCGACACCGGTTGTGCTCTGGCTACCAACCTGGACTTTCGCGTTGGAACCACCGTGACGCTTACCCACGCTTAGATTTATAACTTTGTTTGGAGTTGGTCTACCTAGACCATCTGTAACTAGGTAACTCATTCGGGTTGTTGACTTGATTTCCACCTGAGCAATCTGGAATCTAAGGCCAGGCTTATACCAACCATTGGAAACCCAAGAGTTAGCTGCACCAACATCGTTAGTGGAATTTAGGTCAGTAAAAGTTGTCTGTCTAATGGTCCAAGGTCCAGCAAAGTTTGCCGGTGGTGGCACAAGTGAAGTTTGGCCAATTTTTACTGTTTTTAGAATTGTCTTGGCTGCCAAATAATTTGAGTTTCCTGGGTTAGAAACTTTTACTGTGCAACTTCCCACTTTGAGCGCGGTTAGTCGGTTGCCAGTCAAGGTGCAAAAAGTATTAGAAGAAGTGGTAACAGTTGTGGTGCCAGCGGTCTGAGTGATTACCAGATCTGCGGTTGGATTAGCCATCGACAACCAGTCGAAATCCGAAAGTGTGAGGGTGTTCGCCGCTTTAGCGATGGCAAAAGACCTCGTCACCGCTCTGGCTGGTTTAGAGTTTGCTGTTCCTGGGTTGGTAGCGGTAATTCGGCAGATCCCAGCGGCAAGAATTTTAACCTTGGTGTTTGCTTCAACCGAGCATGTTGTTGGAGTTGCCGAGGTGGCTGTGGTAACTCCTGCACTTTGAGTGATGTTTAGAGCAATGTCGGGATCACCGTAGGTGGCTTTAGTAAGCGTTGGAAAAGTTATGGTGGTGGTCGGAATGGTTACCGCTTCTGCCTGAAAAGTTGAACCAAGACCAGCAATCAACGCAACGGCTAAAGCCACAATGCGCTTACTAAAAATGCTCATATCCCAAGACTAGGCGGTAATGGGTTCTGCTGAAAGCGCTTTCGAACCAGTTCAGCCAATTATCAGGAATGTGCATTTTCTGAATTCAAAGTAACTTATGGAGCTCTAATCTGTAATCAGAATAGGGAGTAATAATGAAAAGATTCATGATCAGTTTCAATGATGGCGACATGAAATTTCCAATGTCCGAGCTTCCACAGGTCGCAGCAGACTCACATAAGGTTGTCCGCGAAGCAAAGTTGGCTGGGGTTTGGATATTTGGTGGCGGATTCTTTGAGGATAAGCCGGTAGTAGTAAACGAGCAACTTGAAATTGTTACCGGCCCACTTGCACGGAGTGAAGTTCGGCTAGGTGGATTTTCCGTTATCGAGGTAGAAACAAAAGAAGAGGCTTACCTTTGGGCGAGCAAAATTGCCAAAGGTTGTCGCTGCCCCCAAGAAGTTAGGGAAATGATTTTCGATCCTGAATCTACTAACTAGTGATTCAGCCTAAAAAAGCCTTGACCTAAACCTACTTAACTCCAAGCAGATCTATTACAAACACCAGTGTCTTACCTGAAAGTTGATGGCCACCGCCAGCTGGACCGTAAGCCATCTCTGGAGGACAAATCAGCATTCTTCTGCCACCAACCTTCATGCCAGGAATACCTTCCTGCCAGCCTTTTATTAGACGGTTAAGTGGGAATTCGATCGACTCTCCGCGTCCCCATGAAGAATCAAATTCTTCACCGGTTTCGTAGTCGACACCGAGGTAGTGGACATTGACCACGGAGTTGGCAGGAGCCTCGGCTCCGTCACCGATGACAATGTCTTTGGTGGTTAGAACCTTTGGAGCTGGTTCTAGCATTGGTTCAATTTCTGGACGCTCTAAATTACTCATGGTTCCTAATCATAACGGTCTGCCCTAGCCCTAGACTTCTACTCATGAAAGAAAGACAACTAATTGACCGCTGGGGTAGGCT
>CAYUBJ010000014.1:0-33924 GCA_964443065.1 uncultured Rhodoluna sp. | reverse complement strand
TTGGCGGCCTCCGGCCTTTACTACTGCGTAAACCACAGTTATACCCTTTGTTCGTGAAATCTTGGATTGGAAGTCCCGCTATGGCGGGCAACAAGGTTCAATCTTAGCCGTTATCAAGGCTCAAGGTCAAACCTTTTAGCCCTTGTTTTCTCCCGGTGTAATCTCCCCACCCGAAGAAACCCTTCTAGATTTAGGCTTCTTTGGCGTAGGTTCTGCCTGCGGCAGTGCCTCAAGGACACTATCCAGGGTCTTTTCAGGGCTCGCCATGCTGCTGGCGGCAATCTTAGACATCAGATCCTTAGCCTCGGCCGCCTTTTCCGCGGTTACCACCTTGGCTGGTTCCACCTTGGTCTTAGCCGGTGCTTCTACTGCCTTGTCCTCAGCTGACTTATTGTTCTTGCCCTTATTTTTACCGCCCTTTTGTTTAGCTGGGCGATCATCGTCAGAAATGTGCTTGTTCTTTAGCACCGGTTGGTGATGAACGATCACACCGCGACCAGCACAAACCTCACAGGGTTCGCTGAAAGCTTCCAGTAGGCCAATGCCGATCTTCTTACGAGTCATCTGCACCAAGCCGAGCGAAGTAACCTCAGCAACCTGGTGTTTGGTCCTATCCCTAGATAGACACTCAATCAATCTGCGAAGGACAAGTTCACGGTTGGATTCAAGCACCATGTCGATAAAGTCGACCACGATAATTCCACCGATGTCGCGCAGCCTCAACTGGCGTACGATTTCCTCAGCTGCTTCCAAGTTGTTCTTGGTAACAGTCTCCTCAAGGTTTCCACCTGAACCGATGAACTTACCGGTGTTCACATCAACCACGGTCATAGCCTCGGTACGGTCAATCACAAGTGAACCACCCGATGGTAGATAAACCTTTCGGTCAAGAGCTTTAATGATCTGTTCATTGATTCTGAAATGATCGAAAGCGTCTTTACCGCCTTCGAATCTTTCTACTCGCTGCAACAAATCTGGTGCAACATCCTTTAGGTAGCCCTCAATGGTGTTGTAGGGAACATCGCCATCAATAATCATCTTCTGGAAGTCTTCATTGAAGACATCTCGAACAATCTTGATCAATAGATCTGGCTCAGAAGAAAGTAGTGACGGCGGTGTTGATATTTCAGCTTTACGACTGATCTCTTCCCACTGAATCTGCAGTCTCTGCACATCTTCTGCCAACTGCTCTTCGGTAGCGCCTTCAGCAGCAGTTCTCACAATGACCCCAGCTTCAGCCGGCAGTATCTCTTTCAGAATCTTCTTCAACCTGGTGCGTTCTGATTCTGGAAGCTTCCTAGAAATACCGTTTACTGAACCGTTTGGAACATAAACCAAATAGCGACCAGGTAGAGAAATCTGTGAAGTTAGGCGTGCACCTTTTTGCCCGACCGGATCTTTTGTTACCTGAACTAAAACCTTGTCACCAGATTTGAGGGCAAGTTCGATTTTTCTCGGCTGGTTACCCACCTCGGCAAGTTCCCAGTCAACTTCACCAGAGTAGAGGACCGCATTTCTACCGCGACCGATATCGACGAAGGCTGCCTCCATCGAAGGTAAAACATTTTGCACCTTACCCAGATATACGTTTCCGATTAGAGAACTGTCCTGAGCTTTAGCAACGTAATGCTCAACCAGGATGTTATCTTCAAGCACACCGATCTGAATCTTGTCGTCTTTGCTTCGCACCACCATGATGCGGTCAACTGCTTCACGGCGAGCTAAGAATTCACTCTCGGTAATTCTGGAGGCTCTCCTACCGGAGTCCCGTCCTTCACGACGGCGCTGTTTCTTAGCTTCAAGCCTGGTTGAGCCTTTAACTCTCGCCGGTTCTTTGGAAGCTGGTCTAGGTTCACGCGGTGTTCTAACCTTGACCACAACGTTCGGTGGAAGTTCACCATCAACTACTTCACCTGGACGACGACGTGAGCGCACTCTGCGGTGTGATCCGTCTGCCTCCTCTTGAACCGGTGCGCCTCGCTTAGATCTTTTTGGCTCAACAGTTGGAGTTGGTAGATCAGGTGCCTGGAAAATGAGCGAAATTCCAACCGGCCCTTTAGGTTCTGGTTTGGTTTCGACAACTGGTTGTTCTAGCTCTGTGGCGGCTTTCTTACCGCGTTTAGCTGGAGCAGAAGCTGATGGCTCTGCTTTGGCGGTCTTTTTAGCCTTAGGTTTTTCAACCTGTTCTTGAACAACCTCTGGCTGTTCGATATCTTTCTTTTTCACCATTTCTGGTGCTCCATGTCCGGCTTCTATCCCGGTCCACACCCCAACATACAAACCTAAAAATCTGGTTATCAATCAAGTTGATAACTAAAACCTATTCGAGTGTTGAATACAACGATCCAGATTTCCTCGAGCCTGCCCGATGGGTCTTATGACTGAGAAGCTAAAAGCATTCAACAAAACCTTTGTTTATCTCTGTGTGGAGAGATTCACTACCTAAAGTATGACACTTTAAACCCGAAAAGTCAGTAGCGTTTAGGCCATACTTAAAGGTATGAGCGATGTAAAAATAGCCGAAAAGGGCCTTGGAGCCCCTAAATCACTGGCTTTAACCATCATTATCTTTGGAATTATCGGCTGGATTGGCGCTTTCGCCCTAACTTTGGAGCGCTTTCACGTCGCTTCTGATCCAAATGCTTCGCTCAGCTGCGACATAAACGTCTTTATTTCTTGTAAATCGGTGATGCTAACCTGGCAGGCAAAACTGCTGGGCTTTCCAAATTCACTGATTGGTCTCGCCGCTTTTGCTGCACCGATTGTTGTTGGATTCGCGATACTTGCTGGCGCTCGATTTGCAAAATGGTTCTGGCGCTTATTCTGGCTCGGCTGCCTCGGTGGTTTCGCATTTGTGCTCTGGCTTTTCTCTCAAAGCCTTTTGGTAATTAACGTCCTATGCCCCTACTGCATGGTGGCTTGGACCGGAATGATTCCAATTTTCTGGGTAGTTACCCTCTTTGCTTTCAGAGAAGACATCTTGCCGATGCCGGTAAGGACGGCACCATTCTGGGATGGCGCATATCGATTGACCTGGCTCTGGATTTTGGCAACCTATTTACTGATCATTGCCGCAATTGTTATTCGCTTCTGGTCGCGCTGGCCTTCAATGCTCCAGCAATTTGGTTTCTAAAACCAGAGCGCCAATTCACGTTCTGCTGATTCAACTGAGTCAGATCCGTGAACAAGATTCTGCTGCACGCTTAGACCCCAGTCACGCCCTAAATCGCCTCGAATAGTTCCTGGCAGAGCTACGGTTGGATCGGTTGCTCCGGCAAGCGCTCGGAAACCTTCAATAACCCGGTTACCTTCAACCCGCAGAGCAACAACATCACCGGATGCCATGAAATCAACTAACGGCTGATAAAACGGCTTACCCTCGTGCTCGGCATAGTGCTTAGCTAAAAGCTCACGAGATGGCGTTAGTTTACGAATATCGCTAATGACATAACCTTTAGCTTCAATGCGTCTGATGATTTCGCCAATCAGGTTGCGCTTGACGCCATCTGGTTTGATTAGAACCAAAGTTGATTCAGTCATTAGTTATCCTTTGTTTCAATTGATATTTCAAAAGTATCAGCATTTTGTCTTGCCTTCCGAGCCAGATCAATGGTGCCACCGGCAATCATCGCCCAACCCCATAGCCCAACAAAAATAATTGCGATTAGTAGCATCCACGGCACGAAGAATGAAACTACAAGCAGTAATACCTGCAGTGCCCAGGCAAACCAATATGAGCCCTTCTTACCTAAATAGCCTGGCGTCAAAATCAACACTGCCGAAAAAGCTAAGCCAAAGCCCCAGACGGTTGCAGGATCGGCAACCTTTAGACCAAATGCCACTAGGGTGCCGAAGAACACTACAAAAGATTCGAAGGCGAGAATGATTGAGCCAAGCTGTCGTCGAACTGATTTTTGTGCCATTAGATTTCCTCCAGTTGCTTAAGCTTCAAGACATCGCCAATTAGGGTGATTGAACCTGTCACTACAACGATACCTTCGCCGACCAGCTTAGCTTTGGCTTGGGCAATACCTGATTTTGAATCTTCAGCAATAGTTACCCGGTCAGCCCCAAATACCTCTGTAGCGAGCAGGGCGAGCTCCTCGATTGCGGTTGCTCTCACACTTGAACTTCGAGTGATGATAATCTCCTGCAACACCGGCTCCAAGGCGGCTAACACGCCTCTGGAATCTTTATCCCCGAGAACACTAATTACCCCAATTGCATTTGGTGCTCCAAACGAGTTCACTAGTGAATCAGCTAGCGATCTGGCTCCGTGTGGGTTGTGCGCGGCGTCAAGCAAGATGGTTGGGTTTTTAGAAATTATTTGCAGGCGACCTGGGCTGGTCACGTCCGCTAGAGCCGCCTTCAAGATCTCGATTGACAAACCTTGAGTAGCCGAGCCCATGAATTGCTCAACGGCAGCGATAGCAACCGCAGCATTTTCGGCTTGGTATTTTCCATGAAGTGGGATGAATAGCTCTTCATAATTGCCGGTTAGGGATTTGACACTAAAGGTGATGCCTTTTGCATCTTCCGACAGAGCGGTAATTGAAAAGTTTTCACCAAAAACATCAATCGATTGAGCAGTGCTTGCTGTCTTCGCTTTCAAAACTGCAAGGGCCTCAGCGGTTTGAGCCGAGCTAACTACAGCTGCACCAGATTTGATGATTCCCGATTTGGTTTTAGCAATTTCTTCAATGGTGTTACCCAGGCGCTCCATGTGATCTAAATCGATCGGGGTGAACACGGCAACGTCACCATCTGCGACATTTGTCGAATCCCACTCGCCACCCATACCAACTTCTAGGACGAGAACATCAACCGGAGCATCTGCAAAGCAAGCAAAACCTAAAACAGCCAGTGCCTCAAAGAATGTAAGTCTAAGATCCCCCTCGGCTAGTAGTTCCTGATCAACAATTTCGAGTATTGGTTCAATATCTTTGAAAACCGAATACATTTTCTCGATTTCGATGGATTCACCATCAATGGCAATTCGCTCATTAAGTTCAATCAAATGTGGAGAAGTAAAGCGACCGGTGCGTAAGCCAAATTCTCTTAGAATGCGCTCGATGATTCTGGTGGTAGTGGTCTTGCCATTGGTGCCGGTGATGTGAACCACCCGATACATCTTCTGCGGATCCCCGAGCAGTTCTACCGCCCTTCTGGTCGGCTCCAAACGTGGACGCAATTTATGTTCTGGAACTCTAGCCATCAGCGAGGATTCTATCTCGCGGATCATTTCAAGTTCGGTTAGCCCCTGACTCAAAGCTTGGTCACCACTACACCCAGCGGTAGATCATCTCCAACGGTGACTCCCTCACCAGCAACGTCTCCCAGTTGGGCGATCAGCTCTAGGGTCAAAGTTTCAGATTTGACTAGTTCCTCGTGCGCACTGACCGCATCCAATACGCTCTGCTGCGCGGTTAGTAGCAGCCTAATTCGATCACTGACGTCAAAGTCAGCGTCCTTTCTGGCCTGTTGGACCGCACGGATAACGTCTCGAGCAATACCTTCGGCTTCCAGTTCTGCGGTGACAGCGGAATCCAGTAAAACAAAGCCGCCACCGGGCAAAATGCCGATTAGGTTCACGCTCTGATCTGGGTTCGATAGGTCGGCGACTAGGTCAATCTCGTATTCACCTTCGAGTAGTTCAACTCCACCGCAGATTACTCTTTCGCCAGTTTGGCTCCAATTGCCTGACTTAGAAGCGGCAATTATGTTCTGCACTTCTTTACCCACTCTTGGACCAAGTGCTCTGGAGTTCACTGTCAAACGCTTTACCACGCCGAACTCGGTTGTTGAATCTAGTGAAAGCTCAACCAGCTTGACATCCTTGACGTTTAGCTCATCAGCAATGATTGAAACAAAATCAGCTAGCTTGGCAGAACCGGTTGTCACCACAGTCAACTTGGACAGCGGCAACCTGACCCTTAGTCCCGATGCCTTGCGAAGAGAAAGCGCAACTGAGGAAACCGCGCGCACCTGATCCATAGCCGCAACTAATTCATCATCTCGGGTTAAGCCTTCGTGGTCTGGCCAGTCGGTTAGGTGCACCGAACGCATTCCGGTTAGTCCTCGGAAAATCTCTTCGGTGATTAGTGGCAGTAATGGAGCGGCAACCCTGGTGGTGATTTCCAAAACCGAGAACAAGGTGTCAAAAGCAGCTTTATCACCATCCCAGAATCTAGCTCTGGATCTTCTGACGTACCAGTTGGTTAGCACATCAGCGAAGTCGCGAAGTCTGGCGGCTGCCCCAAAGGTATCGAAGGCATTCAAATCAGCACCAACACCGGCAACCATTTCTCGAGTCTTTGCAACTAGGTACCGGTCCAGCACATCTTCACTGGATAGATCAAATTTAGCTTCGTAGCTTGATGCATTGGCATAAAGAGTAAAGAAGTAGTAGGTGTTCCATAACGGAAGTAATACCTGTCTAACACCTTCACGAATACCCTGTTCGGTAACGCTCATGGTGCCACCGCGAAGAATTGGTGAAGATAATAAGAACCAGCGCATCGCGTCAGAGCCATCGCGGTCGAATACTTCATTGACATCTGGATAGTTACGCAGCGATTTGGACATCTTCTGGCCATCACTACCTAAAACAATTCCGTGCGAGATCGCGGTCTTGAATGCTGGGCGATCAAATAGCGCAGTTGAAAGTACATGCAGGGTATAGAACCAACCTCTAGTTTGGCCAGAGTATTCGACGATGTAGTCACCTGGGCTGTGTGTTTCAAACCAGTCACTGTTTTCAAACGGGTAGTGCACCTGCGCAAATGGCATCGAACCTGATTCAAACCAGCAGTCCAGCACCTCTGGAACCCTAACCATCATTGACTTACCGGTTGGGTCATCGGGGTTGGGTCTAGTTAGCTGGTCAATGGTTGGCCGGTGGAAGTCAGTGACCCTCACCCCAAAATCACGCTCTAACTCATCTAAAGAGCCGTAAACATCAAGTCTCGGATAGTTCGGGTCATTAGATTTCCAGACAGGGATTGGCGCTCCCCAGAACCGGTTACGCGAGATAGCCCAATCTCTAACGTTTTCTAGCCACTTGCCGAAAGAGCCGTCTTTGGTGTGTTCGGGAACCCAGTTAATTTCTTGGTTTAACTCCAACATTCTGTCTTTTAGCTTGGTGGTTTCAACAAACCATGATGAAACCGCTTTATAGATCAGTGTGTTCTTGCAACGGTAGCAGTGTGGATATGGGTGATCGTAACTTGCCTGCTTTAGTAATCGACCATTGTCTTTAAGTTTCTGAGTAATTGGCTTATTTGCTTCAAAAACATGCATCCCAACAAAATCGGTAATAACCGAAACGTATTCACCGCGTTCGTTTACTGAAACATAAACTGGGATTCCAGCAGCTTCACAAAGTTTTTGGTCATCCTCACCGTAAGCCGGTGCCTGATGAACAATACCGGTACCTTCGTTATCGGCAACATAGTCACCAACAATTACCTGCCAAGCATTTTTGACATCAAACTTGCTTTCATCGGCGTAGTAATCAAATAGTCTTTCGTATCTAATTCCAGCGAGCTGGCTTCCCTTTACTGTTTCTTCAATGGCAGCTTCGGCAGCTTCAATGGTTTCAAAACCGAATTCTCTTAGGTGATTTGCAATCAAAGATTTCGCTAAGAGATATTTACCGGTTTCGGTTGCGACAATCGCATACTCAATTTCCGGTCCAACAGCCAGAGCAAAGTTTGTCGGAAGCGTCCAAGGAGTAGTAGTCCAAGCAAGTATTTTTGTACCGGCATACTTACCTTCCAGAATTGGAAAAGTTACCGTTACGGTTTGATCTTGTCTATTTTGATAAACATCCTCATCCATACGAAGTTCATGGTTCGACAGTGGAGTTTCGCAGCGATAGCAGTAAGCAAGAACTTTGAAACCTTCGTAAATAAGTCCCTTGTCATGCAGTTGCTTGAACGCCCAGAGCACGCTCTCGGTGTATGGGGCGTCTAGGGTTTTGTAATCGTTTTCGAAATCCACCCACCGTGCCTGTCGAGTGACGTAGGCTTCCCACTCTTTGGTGTATTTCAAAACAGAGCTACGACAGTAGTCGTTGAACTTATCGATACCGTATTTTTCAATCTCTGGCCGACCAGAGATCTTTAACTGACGTTCAGCCTCAACTTCAGCTGGAAGTCCGTGGGTGTCCCAACCGAACCGTCTTTCAACCCGAAAGCCCTGCATGGTCTTGAACCTTGGAACAGTGTCCTTGGCATAACCGGTCAGCAGGTGGCCATAGTGCGGTAGACCGTTGGCAAACGGCGGGCCGTCGTAAAAGACGAACTCTTCGGCACCGGCTTCCTTGCGCTGATCAATTGAAGCCTGGAAGGTCTTATCCTTAGCCCAGAAATCAAGGATTGCCTGCTCAATGGCTGGAAAAGAAGGGCTAGCCGGAATGCCAAACGAAGCTCCGTCGTTCTTGGGATACATGTATTGGCTCCAGCGTTTAGGTAATAAAGATACTTAGTCAATGTTAATCTTAAACAACCTAAAAGTTTTTGGAGACCACCCTTGCCGAGCCCTAATTTCAAAGCAACCGCGACAACCCCTGAAAAGGTAGGCGTCGAAGGACTAGAGGAAAAGTGGTCACTGCGCTGGACCGATGAGGGAACCTACCGTTTCCGCCGGGACACTCAGGCTGAGATCTACTCCATCGATACACCGCCACCAACAGTATCTGGCTCGCTGCACGTCGGTCACGTCTTTAGCTACACCCACACCGACGTGATAGCCCGTTATAAGCGAATGCAGGGCAAAGAGGTCTACTACCCGATGGGTTGGGATGACAATGGGCTTCCTACTGAACGTCGTGTTCAAAACTATTTTGGGGTTCGTTGCGATCCGAGCCTGCCCTATGTTGATAATTTCACCCCTCCATATGAAGGTGGCGACAACAAGTCTTCTAAAGCTGCCGATCAGGTTCCGATTTCGAGAAGAAACTTTATTGAGCTTTGTGAAAAACTCACCGCCGAGGACGAACTCCAGTTTGAAGCGCTCTGGCGTCAACTTGGACTATCTGTCGACTGGGCTCAGACCTACCAAACAATAAGCAAGTCTGCGCAGAAAGTTTCCCAGCAGGCGTTTTTGAATAACCTCTCCCGCGGTGAGGCCTACCAGTCGATGGCCCCTACCCTTTGGGATGTTACATTCCGAACTGCGGTGGCCCAAGCAGAATTAGAAGACCGTGAACAACCCGGCGCTTATCACCGAATCGGTTTCAATGGTCCGGATGGAAAAGTTTTCATTGAAACTACTAGACCGGAACTTATTCCAGCCTGTGTTGCTCTGGTAGCTCATCCAGACGATGAGCGTTACCAGCCACTATTTGGCAAAACAGTGCGCACTCCGCTATTTGATGTTGAGGTCCCAGTCCTCGCGCACCGGTTAGCCCAAATTGATAAAGGTAGCGGTATCGCTATGATTTGTACATTTGGTGACGTAACTGACGTGATCTGGTGGCGCGAACTTGATCTTCCAAACCGAGCCATAATCGGTTTTGATGGCAGAATCCAAGAAACTGCGCCTGAGGGTATTAGCTCAGAGCAAGGTCTTCGCTTCTTCGCAGAACTAGCAGGTAAGACAGTATTCTCGGCAAAGACCAGAATCGTTGAACTGCTTAAGGAATCAGGTGACATGGTTGGTGAAGCCAAACCAATTACTCACCCGGTCAAGTTCTTCGAAAAAGGCGATAAGCCACTAGAAATTGTTTCTACCAGGCAGTGGTACATCCGTAACGGTGGTCGCGATGCCGAACTTCGTGAGCGTTTACTTGAGCTGGGCAAAGAACTAAAGTTCCACCCCGACTTCATGCGAGTCAGGTATGAGAACTGGGTCAATGGCCTAACTGGAGACTGGCTTATCTCCAGACAGCGGTTCTTCGGTGTCCCTATCCCAGTCTGGTATCAGCTCGATGCTGACGGGAATCCGGATTTTGAAAAGATTCTGGTTCCAGATCCAGCACAACTACCTATTGATCCGTCAACCGATGTTCCTAACGGTTATACCGAATCGCAACGTGGTGTTGCTAACGGATTTGTTGGTGAAGTCGACATCATGGACACTTGGGCAACCTCCTCGCTTACCCCTCAACTTGCTGGTGGCTGGCTGGATGACCCCGAACTATTTGCCAAAGTCTTCCCATACGACCTAAGACCACAGGGACAAGACATTATTCGCACCTGGCTATTCTCAACTGTGCTTCGATCGCAGCAGGAACACGGCAAGCTACCTTGGTCAGATGCAGCCATCTCTGGCTGGATTTTAGATCCCGATCGCAAGAAGATGTCAAAATCCAAAGGCAACGTGGTCACGCCAAATGACCTACTGGTCGAACACTCCTCTGATGCTGTCCGTTACTGGGCAGCCTCGGCAAGGCTTGGAACTGATGCAGCCTTTGACACTGGACAAATGAAAATTGGTCGACGCCTTGCCATCAAGGTGCTCAACGCCGCCAAGTTCGTACTGAGTTTTGATCTTCCAGAAGATGCCCAAGCCGTCACTGTTCCGGTTGATCAGAGTTTGCTTCTGAACCTAGCCGAAGTTGTGGCCGAAGCCACCAAGGCTTTCGAATCTTACGATCACACGAAGGCACTTGAACTTACCGAAAAGTTTTTCTGGAACTTCACTGATAACTATCTAGAACTCGTCAAAGAGCGTGCTTACGGCCAAGGTGGCTTTAGCCCAGCCGAACAGGCATCCGCAATAGTTGCTCTGCGCAAAGCCCTGCTTAGTTTGCTGAGGCTATTTGCCCCGTTCCTTCCGTTTGCAACCGATGAGGTTTGGTCTTGGTGGCAGGAAGGTTCGATTCACCGTTCCGCTTGGCCAACTTCCCAAGAGCTGACGGAAAAGCTAGATCCAAGTTTCCTAGCGCTTCTTCCACTTGCCGAACAGGCACTGTTTGGCATTCGTAAGGCGAAAAGTGATGCCAAGGCTTCGATGAAGGCAGATGTATTATCGGCGACCTTGATTATTCCGCCAGCCTCGTTAGCTCAGCTGGAACTAATCGGTTCAGATCTGAAGGCGGCAGGGCGTATTGCTGAACTCAGCTTTGATGCCGGCGAAACCCTAGAAGTTAGGGATGTCCTGCTTGCACCAACTGCAGAATAACTTTTAGTTATCAGATGCCCGTGAAGTCATGCCTTCGGGCTAGGCTTTTCAGCATGACATTTGAAACCGAAAACCCTTTTGCCCTCAGATCAACCCTCGAATACGAGATGCCAGATTTTAATCGCATCAACGAGGACAGTTACCTACCGGCCTTCTATGCAGGCTGTGAACAACAACTAGCCGAAGTTCACGCAATCATCAAAGAAGATGAAGTGACCTTTGAAAACACCATCGTGGCTATGGAGAAATCAGGTCAAACCCTGATGCGAATGCTGATGGTGTTTTATAACAAGTCCTCAAGCGACACCTCTGACCGTTTGGATGAAATCGAAGAGGAGATCGCTCCAAAACTAGCCGCCCACATGGACGAGATTCGACTAAACCAAAATCTTTGGGGTCGCATTCAGCACCTTTACGAAAACCGTGATTCACTAAACCTTTCAAGCGAAGATGCCTGGCTACTTGAGCGCTACTATCGTGACTTCACTCACGCTGGTGCCCATCTAACCGATGCGCAGCGCGAGGAGCTGAAAAAGCTCAATGAAGAATTATCAAAACTGGAAACCCAGTTTGGAAAAAACCTTCTCAATGACACCAACGCACTAGCCGTTGAAGTCGATGATGTTAGTGAGCTCGATGGCCTTACCGAGAATGAGATTGCTGCTTGTAAGGCTGCAGCCGAGGCTCGAGGACTAGAAGGAAAGTATCTAGTTGGCATGGTTAACTTCACCGGGCATCCGCTACTTGCCAGACTGACTCACCGAGGACTCCGCGAGCGCATTATGAAGAATTCTCTTCTAAAAGGTGGTCAGTCAAATGAAAACGACAACCGCCAGGTACTGCTGCAGATGGTAAAACTTCGTGCCAAGCGCGCTGAGCTTTTTGGTGTGAAGACTCACGCTGAATATGTGCTGCAGGATCGCAACGCGCAGAATCCAACCAATGTGCACGCCATGATGAAGCAGATCGCCCCTGCTGCGGTTAGAAACGCCAGAGCCGAAGGCGCAGAACTTCAAAAGGCAATTGAAGCCAGCGGTGAATCATTCCAGTTGGAGTCATGGGACTGGGATTTCTATACCGAAAAAGTCCGCATGGCTAAATACAACCTTGATACCGCTGCGATGAAGCCATACTTTGAACTCGAGCGAGTCCTACACGATGGAGTCTTCTTTGCGGCAAATAAGCTGTTTGGCTTGAGCTTCAAAGAGCGCAAGGACATAAAGACCTATCACCCTGAAGCTAGAGCCTTTGAGGTATTCAATGAAGATGGTTCGCCTCTGGCGCTATTTATCGGAGATTTCTTTACCCGTGATTCAAAGCGCGGAGGCGCTTGGATGAACAACCTGGTTGATCAAAATCACCTTTTTGGTCAGCTACCGGTAGTGGTAAACAACCTAAACATTCCTAAGCCACCAGCAGGTCAACCTGCTCTTTTGACCTACGACGAGACCACTACCCTGTTCCATGAGTTTGGTCACGCCCTGCACGGCATGCTATCCGATGTTACCTATCCACGTTTTTCTGGAACCAGTGTCGAGCGTGACTTTGTCGAGTTCCCATCACAGGTAAATGAAATGTGGATCACCTGGCCAGAAGTGATGGACAACTATGCGATTCACTATGAGACTGGAGAGAAACTTCCAAAAGAGTGGATCGAAAACCTCAAAGCGGCGGCAACCTTTAACGAAGGGCACGCAACCACTTCATATATGGCAGCTGCAATCCTTGACCTAGCTTGGCACTCACTTACCAGCGAAGCTGAAGTTAGCAACGTCGAAGAGTTTGAGGCTAAGGCAATTGCCGATTATGGTTTGGACTACCACGCGGTGCCGACTAGATATCGCTCAACCTATTTCTCACACATCTTCGCAGGTGGCTACTCCGCCGGTTACTACGGCTATATCTGGTCCGAGGTACTCGATGCCGACACCGTAGATTGGTTCAAGGAATCAGGTGGCCTAACTCGGGCTAATGGTGATCACTTCAGAAATACCCTGCTTGCGCGAGGTGGCTCGTTGAATTCAATGCAGATGTTCCGAAACTTCCGAGGACGCGATGCAACAATTCAACCGCTACTTAAGCGTCGCGGTTTGCTCTAAGCAAAAGGACGCTTTAGCTTTAGTAACTGCATTACGGCTAATCCGACAAGGATTGCCCAGAATGCTGCCCCAACCGAGAAGAAGGCTACGCCGCTGGAGGCAACTAGGAACGCTGCCACTGCCGGAATCCTTTCACTCGGTATTTCAACCATGGTGCTAAATGCGCTAACTATTGTTGGAAGAAGTGCAAGACCGCTGGCTGCTAGTAGCAATTGGGTTGGTGTTTGAATTACGAAAGCGACCGCAATACCAGCAAAGATTGCGAAGAAGCAGTAAACAATCCCACCTGAGACCGAAGCTAACCAGCGCTTAGTTGGATCTTTGTGGGCTTGTTCGTTGGCGTTAAGTGCAGCGGTAATTGCAGCTAGGTTCATTACAAAGCCTCCAAGGAAGGAAACTGCAACAGTTCCCAATCCGGTGGTGGTCAAGCTGGCTCGGAATGGAACCTCATAGCCGTAAGTTTTCATGATGGCGATACCTGGAATGTTTTGTGATGCCATGGCAACTAAATAAAGAGGTAGGCCAATACTCAACATGCTGGCAAGACTGAAAGTTGGCATTACAAGATTCACCGAAATTAGCCAGTCACTAGGGGCTACCTTTAGCCCCTGGTCAAACCCAATTAGTGCGAAGGCCAAGATTATTGCTGCTGGTGATGCCCAAACAGGAGCCAGCCAGTAAAGCACAATCCAAACCAGAATCACTGGGAGCACTAAAGCTGGGTAGGTGGCACTCGCGGCAAATGGTGCGACGCAAAAACTGAAGATAACGCCGGCGAGCATCGCACTGGCAACCGACTTTGGAATTTTCGATACTAGCTTTCCCAATGCCGGCCAAAGCCCAGTCAAAGCTAAAAGTAAGCCGGCAATTAGCACGCCACCCATGGCATTACTGAAGCCTAGATCTGGAAGAGTTGAGCCCGCTATCAGTGCAGCGCCTGGCGTTGACCAAACAATTGACAGCGGCATTTTGAATTTCCAGCTGAGCACGATGGAGAGTAAACCGTAAGCCACCAGCATGATAGAAACCATCGCGATTGATTGTTCCTTGGAAGCCCCTAGATTGACGTAAGCGCTTAGAAAAATACCAACCGTTGCCGCAGTGCCGGTGATTGATGCGACCAGTCCAGCAATAATTGGAGCTCTAAGCCCAATCTTGTCTTTCACAATTACCTAACTAGGCTGACTTGTCTTGGCGCTTTATTGGAACAATTGATGGTTGTTCTAGACCCATGACAACAGGAAGAGTTATTCTCACCACACCGGTTGCCGGACTACCTGGAATTTCAAACATGATTGGACCGAGAATTTCTTCAAGGATTGATCTAAGCCCACGGGCGCCGGTTTCACGCTTGATTGCTTCATCTGCAATTGCTTCGAGAGCCGGCTGATCGAACTCAAGCTCAAAACCATCGAGCTCAAACATCCGTTGATACTGCTTTACCAGAGCATTCTTTGGCTCCACCAAGATTTGGATGAGGGCGGCACGATCAAGAGGAGTTACCGCTGCAATAACTGGAAGTCGACCAATAAATTCAGGGATTAATCCAAACTTGCGAAGGTCTTCGGGCTGAACTTGGGTAAAGATGTCACTTTCCTCGGCACGGTCGCGAATTTCAGCACCAAATCCGATTCCCTTTTTACCAATTCTGTTTTGGACAATGTTTTCCAGTCCTGCAAAAGCCCCCGCAACGATAAAGAGGATATTGGTGGTATCCATCTGGATGAATTCCTGCTGCGGGTGCTTGCGTCCACCCTGCGGCGGGATTGAAGCAATCGTTCCCTCAAGAATTTTCAGCAGGGCCTGCTGCACTCCCTCACCGGAAACATCTCTGGTAATTGATGGGTTTTCAGCCTTGCGTGAGATTTTGTCGATCTCGTCGATATACACGATGCCTTGTTCTGCTCGTTTCACATCGCCATCGGCTGCCTGGTAAAGCTTGAGCAGAATGTTCTCCACGTCTTCACCAACGTAGCCGGCTTCGGTGAGGCTAGTCGCATCGGCAACCGCAAAAGGAACATTTAGGCGACGAGCAAGCGTCTGAGCCAGATAGGTTTTGCCGCAACCGGTTGGGCCAACTAGCAAAATGTTTGACTTCGCGATCTCGATTGCATCGTGCGGTTTACCGGAGGCCGTTAGTGTTCCGCGAGAGCGAATTCGCTTGTAGTGGTTATACACCGCTACCGAGAGAGCTTTCTTAGCCTGAGTTTGACCGATCACATACTCATCTAAGAATGAGTAAATTTCCTTTGGCTTAGGTAGGTCAAAATCTTCAACTGGCTTAGGGTCTTTACCTAGGTGCTCTTCGATGATTTCGTTGCATAAATCTATGCACTCATTACAGATGTAGACACCGGGGCCAGCTATCAACTTAAGCACTTGCTTCTGCGTTTTAGAGCAGAAGTTGCACTTAAGCATGTCCCCTGGGTCGCTGAGTCGAGTCATAGTAAAAGCCTACCTATTCAGACAGACAAAGGCGGTTAGCCTTTGGGGTGAGTAGTCCTACTCACCCCTACCTAATTCCTACTTAAACCAATAAATCTTGGCGTCAGTTCCCTTAGGTGCGCCATAGACATAGGCGCGAACTACTTGGAGACCAACTGTGCCGGCAGGAGCAGAAACAGTTACCCGAACGATTCCGTTCTCATCCGATACCTCAGACCAGGTCTGCAACTCGTTTCCCTCACCGAAAGTTTCGAAGGTTACGGTAGTTCCTGCTACTTCCTTTTTGTCTAGGTTGGTCAACTTGAAGGAGATTACCTTGCTAGTACCGGCCTTAACTTTTTGCGAAGCAACCGATGCTGTTACTTTAGGGTTTACAAAGTGTAGGAATAAGAGATCCTTATCCTCGTTACGCTCCTGAGCCTCAGTTGGGTGGGCAATCAAACTTGGTGCGATGGTTGTCGACATACACATGCTGTCATCAGCACAGGAAATACCCTTGGAATACAGGTTCATCTTGTTTATTGCACTAGGGAACATTTCTCCAGAGAAGTTGTAGTTCTTCAGCGGGAAAGTAGCTAGACCCGCTGAGTTGGTGGTGGCAATGATAGCTGTCTGACCAGCACCCATCTGTGGTTGGTCACCACACCAGTCTCGAACAATCGCGTGGGTATCACCATTGCGGTTACCACCAGGGTAGTTAGTGTTCAAAGGTGTCGAGAAAGTCGTTTTACTACATGAGAATTTTTTATTCACGATCAAATAAACAGTCTGGTTGGTTAGCGGAGTACCGGCAGCATTTGTGTATTTGTAGGTAAGTGAGAAATCAGCCTTGACATCTTCATACATAATGAAAGCGTTTAGACCGCTTCCGTAGTATTGGTCCCAGCTTCCCTTAGCGTCAGAGTTCATTGAAACGCTATTAGCTGCACTCGGCTGCGGTGAAACCAACCGCATGATTGAAGTTCCCTTGACCGGTGGGTTATAGCCGGCAGCCTGGGTAGGAGAACCCGATAGCAGCGAAAAGGCTAGGGAAATAGCTCCAACTGCGAGGACTAGGCGTTCAATAATTTTTCTCATTTGGTTCCTTCTTGTTCCGAGCAATTATGCCCTTTTTGTTTGAAGAGATCACTGATAGCAACCGAAAAGAACCGAAGTTCGATATAGGCAAAGCGGTCGAGTAATCTCTAAACCGTTTCGCACAAAACGCTTTATCCAAACTTACTAAAAACCCCGCCCAAAAACCTTTTGGTATTGGGCGGGGTTAGTAAATCGTTACCTAGAGTTAGGCCTTGCGCGTAGTTAGCACCTGGTCGATCAGACCATACTCCAAGGCCGCATCCGCGGTAAGAATCTTGTCGCGCTCGATGTCTTTGCTAACTTCTTCTGCAGTTTTCTTCGAGTGCTTAGCCAGAGTGTGCTCTAACCACACGCGCATGCGCATGATCTCGGCGGCCTGAATTTCAATATCCGATGCCTGACCACGACCACCGCCACCGGATGCCGGTTGGTGAATCAGAATGGTTGAGTTTGGTAGTGCCAAACGCTTGCCTGGAGCACCACCGGCTAACAGCACTGCTGCAGCCGAAGCGGCTTGACCTAAGCAAACGGTTTGGATCTGCGGCTTGATGTATTGCATGGTGTCATAGATTGCGGTTAGCGCGGTAAATGATCCACCCGGTGAGTTGATATACATGGTGATATCACGATCTGGATCCTGGCTTTCCAAAACTAAAAGCTGAGCCATGATGTCATCAGCGGTTACGTCATCAACTTGTGCACCTAGGAAAACAATTCGGTCTTCAAAAAGCTTGGTGTATGGATCAAGGTGGCGGTATCCGTAAGGTGTTCTTTCCTCAAAGGAAGGAAGAATGTAGCGAGCTTCTGGCATGTTTTTCTTAGTCATCTTCTTCTCTCCTACTTCTTACCCACACCGGTTGAAACCGCGGCGAATTCTTGAATGTGATCAACGAAACCATATTCCAAAGCTTCCTGAGCGTTGAACCAACGGTCACGATCACCATCAGCCATAACCTGCTCGACAGTCTTACCGGTTTGCTTGGCTGTGATGGCAGCAAGTTGCTTTTTCATGTCATTGATCAAAAATGCTTGAGTCTGGATGTCAGCGGCTGTTCCACCAAAACCACCGAGCGGCTGGTGCAGTAGGACGCGAGTGTTCGGGGTTAGGAAACGCTTACCCTTGGTACCTGCGGTAAGTAAGAACTGTCCCATCGAAGCACACATTCCGATACCAACAGTCACCACATCGTTTGGGACATACTGCATGGTGTCATAGATAGCCATACCAGCGGTGATCGATCCACCAGGTGAGTTGATATAAAGGAAGATGTCCTTGGTTGAATCCTCGGCTGCCAGTAGCAGCATCTTTGCGCAGATCTCATTGGCATTGTCATCTCTGACTTCATCGCCTAACCAGATAATGCGATCTTTTAACAAACGCTCAAATACGTTGTTCATTCCGGCATTCTCAACCATCTATTGCTCCTCTATCTGCAAATTACTTTGCCTAATCAAGATAACCGAGCAAAAGCCAAAAACTTTCCTATGTTCGCCACAGGCAAAGTGAGAAAACTACTGGTTTTCTTCGCTCTCCAGGGCCTGGTCAGCTTCATCTGACTTTGCAAATTCGGCTAAATCGACCTTGTTGCCTTCACTGTCGGTAACCTGGGCGGCCTCAAGAACAACAGATAGCGCCTTGCGCCTAGCTACTTCGGCAACAAATGAAGGAATCTGACCCTGTTCATCGACCAGTTTGACGAACTCGTTCGGCTGCATGCCGTAAGACTGGCTGGCTTGAATCAGATACTGCAGTAGTTCGTTTTCGTTAACTCTGATTTCTTCTGCCTCAGCTATCGCATCAAGAAGCATCTGGACCTGGAAAGACTTCGTTGATTCCACTCTCACCTCTGCGGCGTGTGGATCATCGATAGTCTTACCTTCGCCCTCTAGGTGTCGAAGAATGTCCTGTTCGACAAGTTCCTGCGAAACTGGAACATCAATTAGATCAAGCAGCTGCTCAGTCAAAAGTTCCCGCGCCTGAAGACCTTGGGTGTATGACTTGCTTCGCTTAATCTGCTCCGCCATCGAGGTTCTAAGCTCAGCAACGGTGTCAAACTCACTAGCCATCTGGGCCCAGGCATCATCTAACTCTGGAAGCTCACGTTCTTTGACAGCATTTAGTGTCACTGTGATTTCTGCCTCTTCGCCGGCTTTCTCACCACCGACAAGTTTGCTCTTGAAAGTTGTGGTCTCACCAGCGGTAAGAGTAATCAAAGCCTCATCGATTCCATCGAGCAGTGAATCACTGCCAATCTCATAAGAAATATTCTGCGCTTGGTCAATCTGCTCGCCGTTTAAGGTAGCAACCAGATCAATCGAAGTGAAATCACCCTTAGCTGCTGGACGCTCAACAGTCTTTAGTGAACCAAAGCGTGCGCGGAGGCGATCAAGTTCGGCATCAACCTCGGTCTCTTCAACCTTGATTGCATCAACGGTTACTTTTAAGCCTCTGATGACTGGAAGCTTGAGTTCAGGTCGAACCTCAACTTCGATAGCAACAACCAAATTGCCAGCAAAAGTCTTCTCGTCAGGTGCTGAAACAACATCGGCTTTCGGTGCACCCAGAGGGCGAAGCTTCTCGGCTTCGATAGCTTTGCGATAAATCTCATCTAGACCGTCATTAATTGCGTGGGCCAAGACAGCACCACGGCCAACACGCTGATCTAGAATCGCGGCTGGGATTTTGCCCTTACGGAAACCTGGAATGTTCACCTGTTCGGCGATGTGCTCGTAGGCGTGGTCAAGGCTCGGCTTGAATTCCTCTGGAGTAACCTCGATGGTCAGCTTGACTCTGGTTGGGGCTAGACGCTCAACGGTGGTTTTCAACAGTTATCTCCTGAACGAAAGGCTCACCGTTAGGCAAACCGGCTTGATTTGATGCAAATGGTCGGGGTGACAGGACTCGAACCTGCGATATCCTGCTCCCAAAGCAGGCGCGCTAGCCACTACGCTACACCCCGGTGTTTTCGCCCCAAGTTATTTGAGAACTTAACAACCTGACTAATCTTAGACCATAGAATGTATTAGCACTAATACGCGGATGTAGCTCAATGGTAGAGCCTCAGTCTTCCAAACTGATGGTGCGGGTTCGATTCCCGTCATCCGCTCCAAATTTGGCCTTATTTCTGACAACCCGGGCACCAGTAGAGCTTCCTGGTGGCCATTATCTCCAAAACTACCTTTCGTCTGCAGCGCAGGCAGGCTAGACCCTCACGCTTATATACGTAGTTTCGCTCATCATGAATCTTGCTGGATTTGAGCTGTTCTTCCCTGGTTATCATAAAACCTTTGGCCACCCCAATTTTCATGAGGGCAACGGCATCTTGCCAGAGTTCTTCCGCCTGCTTCTGGCTCAGGCTTGATCCAAGTCGATGTGGGCTGATCTTTGCTCGAAACAAGAGTTCGGCACGATACACATTCCCCACTCCGCTAATTACAGATTGATTCATCAAAAGTAATCCGATGGCAGATTTTGAATTTAGAACCCTACTGACGAATCGATCTCGATTTAGCTTCTTCGGATCTGGATTAGTTGGGTCAGGACCCAAACGTTTTTCATGAAGCACTACCTGATCTGTTTCGATAACCTCACAGATAGTTGGACCACGAAGATCAGCAAGATTGGCTGAGTTATAAAACCTCGCTCTTACCTGACCAACACTTTCAACCTTTGGCGAGTCAAAATAGCGCCATTTTCCATAAATACCGAGATGAACGCGGACAGTTTTATTGTTCTCAAAGTCAAGAAAAAGCTGTTTTCCTATCGCTCTGGCTCGAATCAACTTACGATTACTTACTAGTTTCGCCGATTCAGTGAACCTCCCCTGCGGCGAATCAATCTTGACCTTGGTTCCAGCAAGATGTTTATTGAACCAGTTGGCAGTGCGCTGAACGGAGTGACCTTCAGGCATCTTTAGAGAATGTCTCCGGTTTGCTCGTAAGTGGCTATCTTGCTAATTCGACGGACATGTCTTTCATCATTTGAAAAAGGCTCGGCAATAAACGTAGAAACCAATTCCAGGACTTCTTCCTTACTGTGTTGCCTGGCCCCAACTGCCACTACGTTGGCATCATTGTGTGATCTTGCCAATTTGGCTGTGTCTAAGTTCCAAACTAAAGCAGCCCTAATTCCCTTAACCTTGTTAGCCGCCATCTGCTCGCCATTACCTGATCCACCTAGGACTATTCCGAGTGCCTCTGTGCCGGCTTCCTCATCGGCCCTCACCGCAATAGCGGCATTTATGCAGAAAGCTGGGTAGTCATCGAGGGGGTCGTATTCAGTTGGCCCGTGGTCAAAGACCTCATGCCCTGCTTTGGTCAGTTCGCTAATCAAGTAGTGGCTTAGCTCCAAGCCGGCGTGGTCTGTGGCGATATGTATGCGCATTGGCGTTACCTCTAATTAGGGCCTACGGGACAATACTAGGCTAGTTGGTGTTGTCCACAAGAAAACATTGGAGTTTATAAATGCCAGGAGAAAACCTAACCCGCCTCGAAGCCCAAGAGCGTGCCGAGCTAGTTGAGGTTCAGTCATACACCGTAGAGCTCGACCTGCTAAAGGGAGAAGAAGTCTTCGGGGCGACCACCACCGTCAAGTTCTCAAGCAGCATGATTGGTGCATCAACTTTTATTGACGCCATCACCAAGACTGTCTATCGAGTTACCTTAAACGGTAAGGATCTAGATGTTTCCAAAGTTTCCGATGGCGTTCGAATTCAGCTTGATGATCTTCAAGCTCAGAACGAACTGGTAGTAGTCTCTGACAACCCATACATGCACACCGGTGAAGGTCTGCATCGATTTGTTGACCCAGTGGACAACG
This sequence comes from uncultured Rhodoluna sp., assembly GCA_964443065.1. Classification (GTDB taxonomy): domain Bacteria; phylum Actinomycetota; class Actinomycetes; order Actinomycetales; family Microbacteriaceae; genus Rhodoluna. The sequence continues at coordinate 12,357 of CAYUBJ010000014.1, read as the reverse complement.
AGGTTTATCTCTACACCCAGTTTGAAGTTCCAGACTCTAGAAGAATGTTTGCTGTCTTTGAGCAACCCGACCTGAAGGCAACTTTCCAATTCACAGTCTCGGCTCCAAGCAAGTGGAAGGTAATCTCAAACTCACCTACCCCAGCTCCAGTCGATCGAGGCGATGGCACGGCGGTTTGGGTTTTTGCACCTACTCCTCGAATCTCCTCATACATCACCGCACTTATCGCTGGCCCATACTCTGAATGGCGCGATGAACTTGTTAGTGCCGACGGAAGAACAATTCCGCTAGGAGTTTTTGGCAGATCATCGCTGGCTAAATACATCGACGCCGACTACATCTTCGAAAAGACTAAGGAAGGGTTCCTGTTCTTCGAAGAGCAATTCGATTACCCGTACCCGTTTGATAAGTATGACCAACTGTTTGTGCCGGACTTCAATGCTGGCGCTATGGAAAATGCTGGAGCGGTAACAATTACCGAAAGCTATGTGTTCCGTGGAGCAGTAAACGGCTTTATTAAAGAGCGAAGAATCATTACTGTGCTTCACGAGTTAGCCCACATGTGGTTTGGTGACCTAGTCACCATGCGCTGGTGGAATGATCTTTGGCTAAACGAATCTTTTGCTGAATATGCATCGTATTTAGCTACCGCCGAGGCTACCGAATTCAAAGAAGCCTGGACCACTTTTGCCTCTCACGAAAAGAGCTGGGGCTACCGTGAAGACCAAATGCCTTCAACACACCCGGTGGTTGCAAACATCAGAGACCTTGAAGATGTTCAGGTGAACTTTGATGCTATTACCTACGCCAAGGGTGGCTCCGTGCTAAGACTTCTCGTTGCCTGGGTAGGTCAAGAAAACTTCATGAAGGGTCTAGCCTCATACTTCAAGAAGTATCAGTGGGATAACGCCGAATTGGTTGATCTGCTAACCGAGCTAGAACTAACCTCCGGCAGACAGCTTCGTGAATGGTCAAAACTCTGGCTGGAAACTTCAGGAGTAAATACCCTGCGCGCTGAATTGAGTGAAGCCGATGGAAAGATTTCTTCCTTCGCTATTCGTCAGAGCTACCACCCTGATTACCCAACCCTTCGCCCACACCGGCTAGGCATCGGCTACTACAACCTAGCCGAGGGCAAGTTGGTTAGAACCCACCGGGTTGAAGTTGACATTGACGGTGAACTAACCGAGATTCCTGAATTGGTTGGCACTGTCCGACCAGACCTTATTCTGCTAAATGATGGGGATCTTACCTATACCAAGATTCGTCTGGATGACAGATCATGGCAGACCACTTTGGATCATTTGGCCGACATTGAGGATTCACTGGCCAGAGCACTTCTTTGGGGTGCGGCTTGGGATTCGACTCGCGATGCCGAGGCAGACCCCAAGGACTTCATCAACCTTGTGCTCAAGAACATCGCCAGCGAATCAAATGCAACTGCGATGATGACGCTTCTGAACCAGTTGGTGACAGTTCAAACAATATTCCTCAGAAGCGAGAATCGTGCTGCATACAAGATCAAGATTGGTGATGCACTATTGCGCATGGCTCGTGAAGCCAAAGCAGGTAGCGAAGCCCAATTACAGTTCCTCAAGTTCTTCCCTCGCTTTGCTGCAACCGCAGAACACGGTAAAGCATTACGAGCTCTGCTTAGCGGAGAAGAAAAACTAGCTGGACGCGAAATAGATGTTGACTTGAAGTGGGACCTACTAACCGGTCTAGTTACCCTTGGCGAAGCTGACGAAGCAGAGATTGATCTGATGCTAGCTAGCGACAACACCGCCAATGGGCAGAAAGCGGCGGCCATGGCCAAGGGTGCAATCCCAACAGCTGAGGCTAAGGCGGCTGTTTGGTATACCGCGGTAGAAACCAACGAATGGTCTAACACAATCCTGCAGTATTCAACCATCGGTTTCGGTCGCGGAGCATCAGCAGAACTGCTTACTCCTTACATCGAGAAATACTTCGAGGATGTTCTAAAAATCTGGAACACCAAGACCTTCAAGATGGCCGAATATGCGGTGGTCAACCTCTACCCGCTTTCGCTTGCCTCAACTGAGCTAGCTGAAAAGACTAGAGCCTTCCTAGACACTCCTGAGATTCTCGCAATCCCAGCGCTTAGAAGACTCTTGGTCGAAAACCTAGACCCAATTGATCGTGCATTGAAAGTCCAAGCAAAAGATAACTAACCATGTCAACATCAATTCTTCCTACCTGGCTGCAGCAGTTCTATGCCGATTGGGGCCCTGGCATCAGGGTGCTTTTGGCAATCGTGGCCGCCTTGATTGCCCGAGCGATTTTGCAATTCATGATTCGCAGAATCGTCAAAGGTGTTTCCAAACAGGTTAGAAAAGATGGCGATGAGTCTCCGCTCGCGCAAGCGAGATTGCTCCAGCGCACCAAGACAATCGGCTCAGTTCTGGGAAATCTTGCCACCTGGGGGCTAACTTTCACTGTGCTATCGGTTGCCCTAACCGAAATTGGGGTATCGGCAGGTGCGATTGTTGCCGGTGCCGGTATCTTGGGTGCCGGTCTTGGTTTTGGTGCGCAGTCGCTGATAAAGGATCTCATCTCGGGCTTGTTTATTGTCTTCGAGGATCAGTATGGCGTTGGCGATTCGGTCGATCTGGGACAGGCTAGCGGTGTGGTTGAAAGCGTTGGGCTTCGAGTGACCACTGTTCGAGACATTGAAGGCACCATCTGGTTTGTTCGAAACGGCGAGATCCTCAGAGTCGGAAACCAAAGCCAAGGTTGGTCAAGAGTGGTTATCGATGTTGCACTTGATTACAAAGCCAATGTGACTTCCGCTCAGGATGTGATGCGCAAGACTGCACTGGAAACTGCAAAGAAGAATCCGAAGCTGGTTATCGATGAACCTGAGGTTTGGGGAATTAATGTTCTCAATGGTGATCAGGTTGTTGTCCGCCTGGTCCAAAAAACTAAGCCAGAAACTAAGGACCAGTTGGCTAGAGAACTTAGATTAAACCTAAAAACCGCCTTTGACAAAAACAAGGTCAAACTAGCCAGCGGCACAACAGCAATTTACCTGAACCAAACTAATCGATGAACGATAAACCAAGTCCAGACGATCAGTTTGAAGATCGTGAACGCGTAGAAACGCTTCGACTAGTTACCCAAAAAGGTGAGGATGTCGAAGGTAACCTCTACGAGCTGGTTGGTGGTAAGGCCTTCTTCGAAAGCCTCTGCCTTGCTTTCTACCAGGGTGTCAAAGATGACGAACTTCTAAGACCGATGTATCCGGAAGAGGATCTAGGACCAGCCACTTTGCGGCTGCAACTATTTTTAGAGCAGTACTGGGGCGGGCCAAAAACCTACCAAGAAACTAGAGGACATCCGCAACTAAGAATGCGGCACTCGGCATTCAAGATTAATCCGGCTGCTAGAGCAGCATGGCTAAAACATATGCGTAAAGCTCTCGAGGATCAAAAACTTCCGCCACTTTATGAAAATCAAATGTGGGCCTATTTAGATCGCGCAGCAACGGCGATGCTAAACACCATGGAAGATTAAGAATTCATCGAAACGTAGTCCACGGCAAATTTGGATAAAACGTGTCCGTGTTTAGCGCTTAGCCTGATCCAGTCTCCAGAAACATACCAGGGAATAACTTCACCTTCGGTTAGAAAACCTAACCCAGCTGCGACAAAAGCTGCCCCCATGGGGATTGGATTCTTATAGTCAAAGGCCCTCCCCCAAATTTCTGCTCTAACCCTTGCGGCAATGGGTCCGCCAACCGAAGCCGGCAAAGTTTCAGTAACCTCAGCAACCCCTTTACGAGCAATCTCCGTTAAGTCCTCTTGTCGTAACTCACCGCTAAGCTCCCAACCTGTTCTAGTTGGAGTTTCGCTCGACCAGGCGACGCTAACCAGTTCTTCTGGTAAACAAACTTTGTTTGGTTGAGCCTTGTTAGTTTTATCTAACCTTTTCACCAAGCTGAAATTCTCCGGCGTCTCTTCTCCCTTTAGTGAGGAAAGCACCGACTCAATCGAAACTGTCACATCAAATTCACTGGGCTCTTGAAGTTCCATGGTCCGAAGTCCCAGAATCAGCGGTGTGTGTTCTAAATATTCAACCGTTGCTATCGGTGCAACATAAATTGTGAGCACCTCACCGTAGGCTCTAAAGCGAACAGCTCCCTGACTGTCTAGCTTTTGGGCTCTTTCCAGATAGCGGATCAGGTCGGCTAGGTCAGTTTCTTCGGGGAATACAAAACAATTAGTCATCTCCTAACTAAACTAACCTGTTGAGGGCCAATCGACGAGGATGTGGAGGGCCAGGTTGACCGAAACTATGCCAATTGCGGATGATCCGCTAGGTGAATTGCTGCAAACCCTGAATTTGCAACAGGCAGCCAGGACTCGAGAAGACATCTTTATCGGCCCATCTAATTTCATGCCTACCGGCAGGGTTTTCGGTGGTCAACAACTGGGCCAAGCACTGGTCGCAGCCAGCCGCACGGTTGAGCCTGATCGAAAAATTCACTCAATGCACGGATACTTCCTACGTGGGGGAAAAATTGACCTACCGATCACCTATTCAGTAGATCGAATTCGTGACGGCAAATCCTTTAGCACCAGAAGAGTGCAGGCCTATCAAAATGGGGAACCACTTTTCTCTTCAATCTATTCCTTCCAGATTGAAGAGCCGGGACTAGAACATCAAGACACTCTGCCGGATAACATTCCAGATCCCGAATCACTTCCACCGCTTAAAGAATTGATGGAAGTGATGAAGGATAACCCAGCGGCTCAATACTGGGCCAAGGGCAGACCGTTTGACATGCGACACATTGAAAAGTCAATCTATTTCTATGTTGAAGGTGAGCATGTTGCGCACCAAGCCATTTGGTTTAAGACCATTGGTGAATTACCGGATGACCCAATCCTTCACAACGCGGCACTTGCCTATGCGAGTGATTACTCACTTCTTGAGCCAATCTATCGCCGACACAATTTGGTTTGGTCACATCCTGGCTTGATGGTTGCCAGCTTGGATCATGCCATGTGGTTCCATCGACCTGCTCGGGTAGATCAGTGGCTGCTGTATGTTCAGGATTCGCCGAACGCCAGAGGTGGCCGAGGGCTTGGTCTAGGTAAGATCTTCAACCGCGAAGGTGAACTGGTAGCTACCGTTGCCCAAGAGGGTTTGGTAAGAATCCCGATTGAGGAATTAGCCGATCACTAGTCGCGAGTTAGGCGACGATATTTTGAACGGTGTGGCTTCGCTGCCTCAGGGCCAAGTCTTTCAACCTTGTTCTCTTCATAGGCTTGGAAGTTACCTTCGAACCAATACCACTGGTCAGGGTTATCGTCATTTCCCTCATAGGCCAAGATATGTGAAGCCACCCGGTCCAGGAACCATCTATCGTGTGTGATTACCACAGCACAGCCTGGAAATTCCAAGAGCGCATTTTCTAGTGAGGCGAGAGTTTCAACATCTAGGTCATTGGTCGGCTCGTCAAGTAGCAATAGGTTTCCACCCTGCTTTAGAGTCAGTGCCAAGTTCAGCCGGTTACGCTCACCACCGGAGAGAACTCCAGCTGGTTTCTGCTGATCAGGACCCTTGAAGCCAAAGGCCGCAACATAAGCTCTAGAAGGCATAGTCACATTGCCAACTTGGAGAAAATCAAGCCCGTCCGAGACAACCTCAAAAAGAGTCTTGTTTGGATCAATACCAGCACGGGACTGATCAACGTAGGAAATCTTCACCGTTTCACCGATTTTTAGATCTCCGCCATCTAGGGGCTCTAAACCAACAATGGTCTTAAACAACGTCGACTTACCAACACCGTTTGGACCAATCACACCGACAATACCGTTTCTCGGTAACGAGAAACTCAAACCGCTGATTAGAGATCTTCCTTCGAAACCCTTCTGCAGATCTTTCGCTTCAAGCACGATGTTTCCAAGTCGCGGACCAGGTGGGATTTGAATCTCTTCGAAATCGAGTTTTCTGGTGCGATCGGCTTCGGCTGCCATCTCCTCGTATCGAGCAAGACGAGCTTTAGATTTTGTTTGTCGCGCCTTTGGTGAAGATCTAACCCATTCGAGTTCATCGGAAAGTCGCTTAGCCAACTTGGCGTCCTTTTTACCCTGAACTTCTAGACGTTCAGCTTTCTTCTCCAAGTAGGTTGAGTAGTTACCCTCATACGGATACGCTCTACCGCGGTCAAGTTCCAAAATCCATTCGGCTACGTTATCTAGGAAGTAACGGTCGTGCGTTACCGCAAGCACGGCACCAGGATACTTGGCTAGATGCTGTTCCAACCAAAGCACCGATTCGGCATCAAGATGGTTTGTTGGCTCGTCTAATAACAGCAAATCTGGTTTTTCGAGAAGCAGTTTGCAAAGCGCGACTCTACGCTTTTCGCCTCCAGAGAGGTGAGTCACCGGAGTATCACCCGGTGGGCAACGCAGGGCATCCATCGCCTGCTCAAGTTGATTTTCTAAATCCCAAGCATCGAGGTGATCAATCTCCTCCTGCAAAGTTCCCATCTCAGCTAGTAGCGCATCGTAATCCGCATCGGGATTAGCCATCATCGCCGAAACCTCATTGAATCGGTCTACCTTCGCCTTGATGTGAGCAACGGCTTCTTCCACGTTACCAAGGACGGTCTTCTCTTCATTAAGTGGCGGCTCCTGCAGCAAGATGCCCACGGTATAGCCGGGGCTAAGTCTTGCCTCACCGTTAGATGGGGTGTCTAAGCCCGCCATAATCTTCAATACCGATGACTTACCGGCACCGTTCGGACCGACAACACCGATCTTTGCACCGGGGTAAAACGCCAGAGTGACGTCGTCAAGAATGACCTTGTCCCCGTGCGCCTTACGGGTCTTAATCATTTGATAGATAAATTCAGCCATTGGTTCCTCAAGATAAAAGCGACACCCGCGTGAGGGTCGCTTCCAAGTTTATCTGAAAGCGTTTCGGCGTCAGGGGCCATACCTCTAGCGCGGGTGTCGCCAACCTCCGGTTCGATTGATGGGTGAAATCGAAGCGGCAGGACCTAAACCATAGCTTTGGACTTTTTCTCTGCTACATCTTCGGCAGTTGAATCATCGTCGTCGCGCACATTCACGGTTCTAACAAAAGTTGAAGTTCCCCAGATTAGATCGTGACCTAAGTTTTCTGCCTCGATCTCCACTGAGGTGCCGGCGCGTTCGCCGTTATCCCAGTCACGGACCCGAAGCTTTCCCATCACCACCACGCGGTCGCCCTTGGATATTGAGGTTGCAGCATTTATCGCAAGTTGCCGAAACGCGGTTACGGTGAACCAGTTGGTTTCAGCATCAACCCAGCGGTTTTTCGTTCGGTCAAATTTCTTTATTTGTGCCGCTAAACGAAATGACGTGATTGGTAAACCATCTTGGGTTACCAAATGCCTCGGAGTTGTTGCGACGAGTCCTGAAGTGGAATATGTCTCTGACATGATTTGTAAACCTTTCTTCTAATTGAAAGAAAGAATTACAAAAACAAAAAACCTTCGCTTAGGTTTTCCACAACTACTTTAGATACTGAGTAAAAGCTGCCCTGGTTTTTGCCATCTTGCCACTAACTACAGTTTGGCAATATGCGTTACCTGGATTCTTAGCGAAATAATCTTGATGATATTCTTCGGCTTCCCAGAAAATATCCAACGGCTGCAAAGTGGTCACAATTGGCCCATCCCACATCTGTGCTGCACGTTCCAAAGCCTTTTCGAAAAGCTCCTTCTGCTCATCCCCTTGATAGAACATCGCTGAACGGTAACTTGTGCCGATATCGTTTCCCTGTCGGTTAAGTTGCCTCGGATCGTGGACAGTGAAATAGAGGTCTAGGACAGTTTCAGCGCTGATGATGTTTTCATCAAAGATAATCTTTGCTACTTCGGCATGACCGGTCTTTTCGCTGCAGACCTCTTCGTAGGTCGGATTTTGGGTATGCCCACCGGCATAACCACAGACCACATCGATGATTCCCTTAAATTGCGAGTAGGAAGAGTCAAGGCACCAGAAACAGCCACCGGCTAATACAAATTCAGTCATGCATCTAGCCTAGGCTGAACTGGTGAGAGTTCGTCGACCTGCCGTTGGTGCCGCAGCAGTTTCCTGTGCGGCACTACTTTTTGGCCTTAATGCCAGCACTGTAAAAGTGATCATCGGCACCGGCATCAGTTCTGAGCAACTGGTGCTCTTTCGAACCACATTCACCGCCATAGTCGCTGGATTAGTGCTACTACTGACTAACCGTAAAGCTTTCCGTCTGGAAAAGCGCGAGGTTCCAGTGATGCTCCTCTACGGAATAACCGGCATTGCCCTGATGCAGTGGTCCTACGCTAATGCGGTCACCTTGCTACCGATAAGCGTTGCCCTTCTGATCGAATACACGGCAATTGTCATAGTCCCGATAGTTTCCTACTTCCTTTTCAAAGAAAAACTCCACGGCAGGCTTTGGTTCGGTATCGCGCTGGTACTTTCTGGGCTGGCAATTGTTAGCAACATCTGGGACTCAGATTTGGATCCCGTAGGTGTTGCTTGGGCCTGCATGGCAGCAATCTGCGTGAGCATCTATTTCTTAGTCGGTGAACATACCCAAAAAAGCCGCGACCCCATGTCAACACTGTTTTATACCTTCCTGGTCGCTTCAATATTTTGGCTAATCATGAATCTTTTGAACCCCCAGGAATTGATTAGCCTCGAAGAGAGTATGAGCCTTGCTGGAAACCTGGCCGCAATCGATTGGCCGATTTGGTTAGCGCTGATTTGGCTCGGGGTGATGGGCTCGTTTGTGCCGATGCTGCTGGATTACATTGCCCTTGGAAATCTCTCGGCAACAGCAGTTGGCGTAATCGCAACAGCGGAAACAATCTTTGCTTCAGCCTTTGCTTGGATCTGGCTGAATGAATCAATGACAACCATTGAGGTCATCGGCGGCTTAATCGTGGTTTGTGGCATCATCATCGCCGAAACTTCTAGATCCAGCCACAAGGTTTAGGCTTTAACCATGACTGGCAAAGCGGCAAAGATGCATAGCTCTAACGCGGCAACTGTTGCATTGCGTGAGGAAGTCCTCCAATATGCCAGAGATCGCATGGCCATGGATCCAGCACCACTCGATGGGCCTCAAACACTTAGTTACCTGAAAAAGCATGCAGCCAACACCATAAACGAAAAAGGTTTGGGTGGTCACAAGGCCCTGAAAATTTTTGAAGATGTTCTTGCTCCCGCCTGTATTTCAACAGATCACCCCGGCTACTTATCTTTCATCCCGGTAGCTCCAACTGAAGCTGCAACACTCTTTGATTTGGTAGTTTCAGCAACCAGCGTTTATGGCGGATCCTGGCTTGAAGGATCTGGTGCGGTATTTGCCGAGAATGAAGTTTTAGCTTGGTTAGCCAAAGAAGTTGGTTTACCCAAATCAGCTGGAGGGACATTTGTTCAAGGCGGCTCACTGGGTAACCTCTCCGCACTAGTAACGGCAAGACACACTGCAATTACCGAACGCAAGCGCAAGGGGCAAAAACTTCCAAAACGCTGGTCAATCATCGCCTCAACAGAATCGCATTCCTCGCTCAAGGCAGCCGCCCGAGTTATGGACATCGACATCGTGCTCGCCAAAGCTAACGATGAAGGTCGTCTGACTGGCGAAGAAGTGTTAAAGGCCTCAAAGAAAATCAAAGATGGTCTATTCGCAGTTGTGGCTACCTCCGGCACTACAAACTTCGGCATTGTCGACAAATTAGACGAGATTGCCAAAGCGGCCAAGCAACTAGGCGTTTGGTATCACGTTGATGGCGCCTATGGATTGGCTGCAATTCTAGATCCAAGGCAAAAGAAACTATTCAAGGGTGTCGAAAAAGCGGACTCCTTTATAGTCGACCCACATAAGTGGCTGTTCACCAGTTTTGATTCCTGCGCGCTGGTCTATCGAAACCCAAAGCTAGCTGCTGCCGCTCACACTCAGCATGGCGAATACCTAGACACTCTTACCGACAGCGGAGAATTCAATCCAAGTGATTACGCTTATCACCTAACCCGCAGGGCAAGAGGGTTGCCACTTTGGTTCTCGGTAGCCACTTACGGAGTTGGCGCATATCGGGCCGCTGTTGCCGAAAACATCGACCTAGCTCACAAAATCGCGGATGTGATTAGAACGCGTCCAGATTTGAAGTTGGTGAGAGAGCCTGAACTTTCAATCGTCGTCTTTGAGAAAATCGGTTGGACTCTAACCGATTATGAAAAATGGTCACAGCGAATTCTTAAACAGGAATTGGGCTTTGTTACTCCAAGCTCTCACCAGGGCAAACCAAACGCACGTTTTGCCATTGTGAATCCGAGAACTGATCTCAAACTACTTACCAAAATCATCGATTCAATGAGTGAGCAATGAAACTAACCCAAGTTGGAAAACTCGAGTCACTTGCCAGAGTAAAAGCTGCGACTAGGCCGCCGGTGCGTGTCGGGCTGGTTCAAATGCACTGGGAAGCGGATGCCGAAAAACACTTAGCCAATCTAAATCACGGCATAGAACTTGCAGCCAGGGCCGGAGCGCAACTTGTCTGCCTTCCAGAACTAACTCTGTCGCGCTATCCAGCCGACCAAAAACCAACCGGGATTCCAAGTGCCATCGCTGAGGATCTGGAAGGACCTACCCTATCTTTTGCACGCACTGCCGCCGAAAGGTTCGGTGTGCACGTTCATGCTTCGCTCTATGAGAAAAGCGATTTGGCAGATGGACGCGGTTACAACGTAGCCATCTTGGTAAACCCAGAAGGTGAGCTAATTGGCTATACGCCAAAGACTCACATTCCAGTAACCGCCGGATACTACGAAGACAAATACTTCGCGCCTGGACCTAATGACCCAGACCCATATCCGGTTTATGACACCGTGGTTGGAAAACTAGGGCTACCAACTTGCTGGGATGAATGGTTCCCAGAAGTTGCCAGAGCCTATTCACTTGCTGGTGCGGAAGTACTCATTTATCCAACCGCTATCGGTTCTGAGCCTGACCATCCAGATTTCGACACCGCACCGCTATGGCAAAAAGTGATTGTTGCTAACGGAATCAACAGCGGGACCTTTATGGTGGTTCCGAATCGTTGGGGCTTTGAGGGAGCATTAAATTTCTATGGAACGTCCTTTATTAGTGATCCCTATGGCCGAGTTCTAGTCGAAGCATCTAGGGATCAGGATGAAGTTTTGGTTGCCGATCTAGATCTCGACCAGCGCAGAGACTGGCTTGATCTATTCCCTTTTCTTGCTACGAGAAGACCCGATACCTACCAGGTGCTAACCCGCCCAATAGTAAATCCGAGAACTGAGTCAGGCGATGGCATCGAAGGTGGAATCGCAGGAGTTTCACAATGACTTGGAAGATGCCAGCTGAGTGGGAAAGACATGAACGCACCTGGCTATCTTTTCCAGCCAGTGAATATTCAACCCCGATTGAAGATTCATACCGAGCCTGGTCAGCCGTGGCAAACACCGCCAGTGAATACGAGCCAGTAACAGTTCTAGTCGACCCAGCTCAGGAACAAATCGCCAAGAAGTATCTGTCAAACGAGATTACAACCTTGATCTGCAACCTTGACGATTCTTGGATTAGGGATAACGGAGCGACTTTTGTAGTTAATACCGCTAGCGGAAAACTTGGTGCAATTGACTGGCGCTTCAACGGCTGGGGTTCACTTCCCTTTGAGGATTATCAAAATGACGATTTAGTTGCTTCCTTTATGGCTAAACAGGCCCAAGCCGAAATCATTCGAAGTGAAATGGTTAATGAAGGTGGCGGCATCCACGTAAACGGCAACGGTGTTTTGATGGTTACCGAAACGGTTCAACTTGGTCAGGAACGTAATCCAGATTGGACTAAATCCGAAGTTGAGCAAGAGCTGAAGGAAAGATTAGGTGTTGAAGAAATAGTTTGGATCAGAAGAGGGCTTACCCGAGACTACGAAGCATATGGCACTAAGGGGCACATCGACATAGTCGCCTGCTTTTCCGATCAGCAAACCATCTTGATGCACGACCAAACCGATTCTAGCCACCCGGACTTTTCGGTAAGCCATGAAGTGTCCGCCAGACTGGCACAGCTAAGCGATATGAATGTAATCAAGGTACCTGCACCTAAAGTCTTGAAAGACTCCCACGGTTTTGTTGACTACTCATACATAAACCACTACATCCTCAACGGTGCCGTTCTTTTGTGTGCTTTTGATGATGAGAATGACGTTGAGGCAAAAGCCATCCTTGCCGAGGCATACCCGGGCCGTGAAATCAGACTCATTGACGCAAGGCCAATCTTTGCCAAAGGCGGAGGAATCCACTGCATTACCCAGCAGCAGCCTGCTGT
>CAYUBJ010000013.1:6170-36344 GCA_964443065.1 uncultured Rhodoluna sp. | reverse complement strand
TACGGCTATAACCCGCGTGTTTATTAGGGTCTCGGCGTGTTGAGGATAACGAACACCTACCGAAATTGGGGAAAACCCTTGATTTTTCGGGGTTTAAACAAGAAATCCGCAGGCAGTGCCTGCGGAAAGCCTTGATTTATAAGGGTTTTTACCAAGAAGACTTGGTGATACCTGGTAGCTCACCCTTGTGTGCCATGTTACGGAAACGAACACGAGACACACCGAACTTGCTTAGAACACCACGTGGACGACCGTCGATCGCGTCACGGCTACGAACGCGAGTTGGGCTTGCGTTTCTAGGAAGCTTCTGAAGTCCTACGCGAGCTGCTTCTCTTTGCTCGTCGGTTGAGTTAGGGTCAACCAAAGCCTTCTTCAATGCGGCACGCTTTTCTGCGTAACGCTCAACAACAACCTTGCGCTGTTCGTTGCGGGCAATCTTGCTCTTCTTAGCCATTTCTAGCGCTCCTCGCGGAATTCAACGTGCTTGCGCACTACTGGGTCATACTTCTTCAAGACCATGCGGTCTGGGTCGTTGCGGCGGTTCTTCCTGGTTACATACGTGTATCCAGTGCCAGCAGTGGACTTCATCTTGATAATCGGACGAATGTCTTTGTCTTTTTTAGCCATGATCTATGCCTTAGATTTTCTCGCCACGGGCGATTAGTTCAGCAACCACAGACTCGATGCCGCGAGCGTCAATTACCTTGATGCCGCGAGCTGAAAGGTTTAGGGTCACGTTGCGCTTTAGCGAAGGAACAAAGTAGGTGCGCTTCTGGATGTTTGGGTTGAAGCGACGCTTGGTCTTGTTCTGAGCGTGCGAAACATTGTGTCCAAACTGCGGACCGGTCTGGGTGACCTGGCAGTAAGCAGACATGCTCTTCCTCCGTGTAAAAAATTAGTTTTTGGATCAAATAAAAGACCCTTGGATTGCCAGATATTTCGGGCAACCACACAAGTTTAGGGGTCTTAACCCCTGCTATGCAAGTCCCAGATTGGCCTAATTTGTTGTAATTTCAGCCTTCGGGGCACCCAGCCTATGGCCTTGGCCCTTGAGAAATCTAGCCAATCCGAACTGGGCAACAGCAAAGATAAGGCCCTGAACAATGGTTGCGCCTAGTTGAAAGAGAACTTGGGTGAAAACAATTGGTGAATATTCGCCAACCCTGGTCATAACGGCAACAATGGCGATTACTGGGAAGGCGGTCTCAACCACCGTCTTTGCAACCGCTAACCAACCGATGGTCAAAAGCACAATCCGATGCCTATCGATCTTGGCTAGGTAGCTCTGCAGTAGGGCTGCTGATTCACTCTCATCGGCTTGCTGAATTCGCTTTAGTTCGCGGGCTCTTAACCTGAGGGCAATTGAGAGCACCATGAGGTTGAAAGCAACAGGCAAGAGCCCCATGCTCACATTCCAAATCAAGAGGGAGGTGAAGTTAGCCTCGGTTGGGTGGATGAGTATTCCATACAGGCTTGGGAAAAGAAGTGCCGTTAATCCAGCGAATATGCCAACTACGTCGAGAAGTCTTCTAACTCGGGTAATTCTTGTAATTTCAATTTGCAGGTCTTGCATGGCTCCCCTAGCTACTGCAAGTTTTGCAGATTCCGAATATCTCTATTGTATGAGAGACCTCGCTAAATCCATTTTCCTTAGCCACTTTAGATGCCCAGCTCTCCGCCTCTTTGGCTTCAATTTCTAAAGTCAAACCACATTTACGACAAACAAGGTGATGGTGATGATCTGCAGAACAGTCTCGGTAAAGTGCTTCGCCTTCTTTTGATTGCAAGGTATCGGCCTTACCGGTTGCAACCAGTTCTGTGAGTGCTCGATAAACAGTTGCTAAAGATATCGTCGAGCCGTGTTGCTTTAGTACTAAAAATAGCTGCTGTGCGCTGACAAATCCTTTGGCTTCGGTAAGCGCGTGACTAACTGCATCTTTCTGCCAAGTATTTCTCTTCTTCTCAGGCATTTGCATTCCTTTGCTTCAGTTTCTCAATTAGGAAACAAGCTAAATAAATAATGAATGAAACAGTTGTTATAAATGGGCTCACCGGTAATGCCGAACCAAGTGAAATCAGTGTTCCACCGACAGCGGCGGTGATGGCAAAAATAACTGCAAGGAGTGGCCCGACAAACTGTGAGCTAGTCACTCTCATCGCTGCTGCTGCCGGTGTTACCAAAAGCGATAGCACCAACAGTGCACCAACAACCTGTATGCAAACTGCAATTGCTAAACCAAGCAGAATCATAAATAGTACTGACTGAACCCTAAGGTTAACTCCTCTGGCTTGTGCTACCTGTGGATCGACCGATGCAAAGAGCATTCTTCGCCAGCTGATCAATAGCACAATCAAAATTGCTATCGATAGTGCTAGCAGTGTTATTGCTTTCTGGTCACCGATAGACACAATCGATCCAGTAAGCAAACTGAATTTACTGCTGGCCCTGCCTGGATAAAGCGAGAGAGCCAAAATACCTAGCCCTAGCCCAAACGGCATAAGAACTGCAGTGATTGAATTCCTGTTACGGGCTCGACCAGAAACGATTCCAATAATCAAAGCGGCCAGCATAGACCCAGCTACCGCGCCTACGACTACGTCCAAACCAATCAACAAGAATACGGCTGCGCCAGCGAAAGACAGTTCGCTGATCCCGTGCACCGCAAAAGATGAGTCTCGATGGACAACCACGGTGCTCAGAAGTCCCCCTAAAACGCCTAGCACCAAAGCCACAGCTAGGGATGGGACCACCAGTTGCAGTAGTAGTGCGTAATCGGTGAAGTCAAAAAGAGGCATTATTTCCAGACCTCCCCGTGGTGGTGATCGTGATCCGATGCCCCAACCACAACTATTCGGCCCTGGTTACGAATAACATCGACCGGGGTTCCGTAGAGATCACTGAGCACCTGACTGGTGAGCACCTGGTCGGGGGTGCCGATGCTGAACTTACCGTTAGCTAGGTAAAGCACTCGGTCAACCATGTCTAAGACCGGATTCACATCGTGTGTGACAAACAATACAGCGGTTTGATGTTCTTTAGCCTCGCGCTTAATCAGGCTACTGATTATCTGCTGCTGTTGCATGTCCAGTGCTGACAGCGGCTCGTCGCAGAGCAAAAGTTTTGGTTCACCGACTATGGCTTGAGCAATTCTGACTCGCTGTTGCTCGCCTCCGCTTAGTTTTCCAAAACTACGATTTGCAAACTCTTCGGCATCAGCACAGCGAAGAGCTTCAACTACTTTTGCTTTAGCTTTAGCAGACGGTAAAAAGAATCCGAGTTTATGTCCTGATAGACCAAAGCGAACTAGATCACTGACCAGAACATCGTTTGCTTCTTCGAGTGTGCGCTGCTGAGGGATGTAACCGATGTTTGGGTGACCCAGCGAAATCTCTTCATTCTCGAAAAGTATTTTTCCGGAATCCAACTGCAACTGGCCAAGTATTGCTTTTAGCAAACTCGTCTTACCCGAGCCATTAGAACCAATCACCGCAATGAACTCACCTGGTGAAACACTTAGGTTGAGTTCACTCCACAACCTTCTGCCATCAACGGTTAGTGTTGCGTTTTGAATTTCTAGTAATTGTTTAGTCAACTTTGATACCCAAAGTTTTCACTACTTCATCAATCTTGCTGTCAAAGCAATCAAGGAATTTATCCGCTTTGTTTTCACATAAAGAGTTTTC
This sequence comes from uncultured Rhodoluna sp., assembly GCA_964443065.1. Classification (GTDB taxonomy): domain Bacteria; phylum Actinomycetota; class Actinomycetes; order Actinomycetales; family Microbacteriaceae; genus Rhodoluna. Next base: position 32,660 of record CAYUBJ010000013.1, on the reverse strand, counting down.
ACCAAAGTAAACAACCGGCGTGTTTTCTGATTCGGCAACATCCAGCAACTGCTGCGCTTGTTCAGATTCAACTTGCTGGTTAGCAACAAAGATTTTCACTTCACCAGATTTGATTTGATTTTCAATCTCTCGCATCTCTAAAAGAGACAGTTCAACTTCATTAGCAATCTTGTTGGCGATTGTTTTTGAGGAAACATTCTTAAGTCCCAACTCAAGCAGCAATACATTCGCAATTGCCTCTGGAGCAAAGAATGTTGTGTCTATATTCTGTTCAGCAATCTGATCCTGTTTGGTTTTTAGAATCTTTATCTTCGCTTGAAACTCAGTTGCCGCCTGCTCGTAGTCAGCTTTGAGCTCTGGTTTTAGTTTTATGTAGAGCGCGGTTAGTGCCTCCGCTGAACTGCTGATGGTGTCCAGGTCAAACCACAGGTGCGGGTTTGATGCTTTCTCTAGACAGAGCTCAGTAGCGCAGGAAGCCAGTTTCTCTTTCACAAAATAGGAACTGTTGATGACGTAATCGGGGTCGAAGTTAACTGACTCCAGTAGCGGATCCACGAAGGCATCAAAGTCGGTGCCGGCGTAGAAAACTGCTTTTGCCTGGGAGATGGCTAACTTGTCTTTCGCAGAAGGTTCAAATTCATGTGGATCAACGGCATCGCTAGAAAGCAAGACATGGACATCGAATTGCGCATCTGGGTTATCACCCATCAAGCTCTTGGCGATGTTGGCGTAGTTTTGGCTGGAAACAACAATTCCGGCTGACTGATTACTCGGGCTGGAACAGCCGGAAAGTAGTAGTGCGGAAGCAATGGCGACAACAATGGCTTTCATGCCATAAAACTAACACTATTGAGAATGAATATCAATAACAATTAGTCTAGGAGCAGTGCCGGCTCCTCAATAACCGAGGCGACATCCTGCACGAATCTGCTGGCAACATCCCCATCAACCACGCGGTGGTCAAAGGTCGCACCGATAGTTGTTACCTGGCGAATCAAAATCTGATCATCGACCACCCAGGGCTTTGGCCTAATTGAACCAAGGGCCACGATTCCCACTTCACCAGGATTTAGTATCGGGGTTCCAGTATCGACTCCGAAGACTCCGATGTTGGTCACGGTAATAGTTCCACCCTGCATATCCTGCGGAGTTGTTTTACCTTCGCGAGCAGTGGCAGCAAGTTTCTCCAACGCCATAGCTAGTTCCAACATGGACATCTTGTCCGCATCTTTAACGTTTGGAACAATAAGCCCGCGTGGAGTCGCAGCAGCAACACCAAAATTCACATAGTTGTGAATGATGATTTCAGAGTCAGTCCAAGTTGAGTTAACCGTTGGGTTTCTTCTAACTGCCCAGATCATAGCCTTTGCCATAATCAGCAAAGGTGTTACCTTAACCCCGGCGAAGTCAGCACTCGCTTTCAAGCGCTTAACGTATTCCATTGTTCTGGTGGCATCGACATCAACAAAAATACTTACGTGCGGTGCCGTGAAGGCCGATTGAACCATGGCAGTGGCAATAGCTTTGCGAACTCCCTTGACTGGAATTCTTTCTTCACGTTCGGTCTTTGGCTCCGGCGTTGTTTGATTTTTGAATACGCTAGCTACCTGAGCTGCGTTCATGACATCTTCTCTTGTTACTTCACCAGATAAACCAGTTGGCTTGACTTTATTGATGTCAACATTTAAATCTTTAGCAAGTTTTCTAATTGGTGGTTTAGCCAAAACAGTATCAGCACTAGGAACAACTGCAATCAGATCTGTTGCTGGCGCTGCATTAACTACTACCGCAGGAACAACCCCAGGAACAGCTTTTCTTCTTCGACTAGCAGCGGCTGCGGTAACACCGTAACCTACAAGGTTTGGCTGTGGCTTCTCTTCGGTGCTCGCTGTGGCAGCAACATCGCTAACTGCGGCTATGGCTTCGGTGACCGCTTCGTGAAGTGAACCAGAAGCAGCCGCAGCTGAAGTTAATTGAGAAACCGACACCGCAATGATTGGCGAACCAACCGCAACGGTGTCACCTTCAGCCGCCATGAGTTGCGCAACTGTTCCTGCAAAAGGACAGGGTAGTTCTACCAAACTCTTTGCGGTTTCGATCTCAACAATGATTTGGTTAACACCAACGGTGTCGCCAACTTTAACCTTCCAAGAAACAATCTCTGCTTCGGTTAGGCCTTCACCAACATCTGGTAGATCAAAATATGCAAGCTGTGTCATTAGTAAGCCATCACTCTATCTACCGCTTCCATGATGCGATCAGCATCTGGAAGATACAGTTCCTCGAGTTTTGCGGCTGGATACGGAACATCGAATCCACCAACTCTGATTACCGGTGCTTCGAGGTAGTAAAAACACAACTCAGCAATCTTGGCTGCAATCTCAGAAGAGATGCTCACAAATGTTCCAGCTTCATGCGCAACAATAAGCCGACCAGTTTTCTTAACTGATTCGACAACAACGCCAAAGTCAATCGGCGAAAGTGTGCGAAGGTCAATTACCTCGATGCTGATACCTTCGGCAGCAGCAATCTCTGCTGCCTGCAGGGAAGTAACCACCATAGGCCCATAACTAGCAATAGTTAGGTCGCTTCCCTGTCGGACTAGGGCCGCCTGGTGTAGGCCAAGGGTCGGACCGTCGAGTTCAACCTGGCCCTTCTGCCAGTAACGGCGCTTAGGCTCCATGAAGATGACAGGGTCAGCGCTGCGGATAGATTGCTGAATCATCCAATAGGCATCATTGGGGGTAGATGGGCTAACCACCCTTAGTCCGGCGGTGTGCGCGAAGTATGCCTCAGGTGATTCCGAGTGATGTTCAACGGCTCCGATTCCACCACCGTAAGGAATTCGAATAACCACCGGCATTTGCAGATTACCTTCGCTGCGGTTAGTGAGTTTCGCAAGCTGGCTAACAAGCTGATCAAATGCTGGATAAACAAAACCATCGAATTGAATTTCAGCGATAGGTCTAAAACCACGCATCGCTAAACCAATTGCAGTTCCAACAATTGCCGATTCAGCAATTGGTGAATTGAAAATTCTTTGTGGACCAAATTCATCCAGCAGGCCCTCGGTGACACGAAACACACCACCCAAACGTGCAACGTCTTCTCCAAAAACTAAAACTTTTGAATCTTCCTGCATCGATTTACGAATACCGGCGTTTATAGCTTTGGCAATTGAAAGTTCAACAGCGTTACTCATTAGCGTGTGCCTCCGTAGTTTGGAGATTCATCACTTTCAGAAACACTAGAGTGGCCGCCGAGAGATTCTTCGTAACCGCGTAACCAAGCCTTCTGTTCTTCTACTAGCGGATGAGGTTCCGAGTAAACGTGATCAAAAATATTTTCTAGCGGAGGCTCTGCCAGAGCAAAAGTTGCTTCTCGGATCTCGGTTGCTAGTTGATCACCGGCAGCTTCAACCTCGTCAAAGAAGTCCTGACCAATACCTTGGTTACGCAAGAACTTTTCAAAACGGATGATTGGATCTCTCGCTTGCCAATAGGCCACCTGTTCCGCATCACGATACTTAGAAGGATCGTCGCTGGTGGTGTGAGCACCGATGCGATAGGTTAGCGCTTCGATTAGATATGGGCCCAAACCATTTCGAGCATCGTCCATGTGTTTTTTAGTGACTGCGTAACAAGCCAAAACGTCGTTACCGTCAACACGAATCCCTGGAACTCCAAAACCTAAACCGCGCTGGAATAACGGAACCTTGGTTTGAGACTCAACAGCAGAAGAGATTGCCCACTGATTGTTTTGGCAGAAGAAAACTAACGGAGCGTTAGTGGTAGCTGCCATAAGCAAAGCTTCACTGATATCACCTTCGGCGGTCGCGCCGTCACCAAAGTAAGTAATCACGGCTTCATCGACATCTGGGTTCCCGGTGCCCACTCGGCCTTCAAAATTAACTCCCATGGCATAACCTGCAGCATGAAGAGTCTGAGCGCCAAGAACGATTGCGTATAGATGAAACTTCTTCTCAGCCGGGTTCCAACCGCCATGGTTCACACCGCGGAACATTTTGATAATGGACATTAGGTCCACACCGTGAGTTATAGCCACCCCGTGCTCACGATAAGAAGGGAAGATATTGTCATTCGGCCCAACCGCATAGCCAGAACCGATTTGGGCTCCCTCTTGACCAACAGCCGGGACCCAGAGACCCATCTGGCCTTGGCGTTGAAGTGCAGTAGCTTCGTTATCGAAACGGCGGATTCGCGCCATGTCGCGATAAAACTTTAAGAAGTCCGCCTCACGCAAACCTCGAATAAGTTCGGCGTAGATCTCATGCTCTTTAGAGGCAACCGCGAACTCACCGTCTTGGTTCAGAAACTGAACCATAGGGATGTCTGCGGGCTGGTAAGTCACATCTACCAATTTACTTCAGTGATGGCACAATCGAACCATGAAACGATTTTTGATCGCGACCATTCTCAACGGACTAGGTATTTGGCTAGTTTCAGCCATTATTCCAGGTGTCCACCTCAAGCCTTATGGCGGAAACGAGCCTTGGCAGCTTGCCCTGACACTGCTTCTTATTGGAGCGATATTCGGTGTAATCAACGCCGTGATAGCACCAGTCATCAAAGTCATTGCTATACCGCTATACATCCTTACCTTTGGACTTATCTCGTTTGTAATAAATGGAGCGCTTTTGCTTCTAGTTGCTTGGATAAGCCAACAGTTCAGCCCACAAACATTCAACATCGACGGTTTTGGTCCAGATGGCCTGACCGTAATCTCTCTTGGCTGGGCGATTCTGGCTGCATTGGTAATGAGCATCTTCTCGTTTATCGGCAGAGGTCTATTCAAAGCTTTGAGAATCCTCTAGTTACCTAACTTAAAGATTTCCACTTTACCTAAAACAGTTTCCGCGGGAAAATCTGGGATTATCAGTTCGTTGTCTCTGCTGGAGACAAAAATAATCTGATCCGTTGGTTTTGTCTGCTGATTCAAAAACTGAGATAAACCATGACTAGACTCTGGGTTGGACTCAACACTTGACCAGTCGTGGGTCTTCGGTAAATAAAACCAGTGTTGAGCCTTACCTTGAATTAATTCATAGTGCTCATGTCTTACCAATGGTTGATTGGTGCAATTGGTTTCATCAAAGCGTTGACGAATGATATTGACATCGCTTGGATAGCTCACCTCTACTGGTGGGACATGTTGAATCCAGCCGAGAGGCAAATCAAGCACACCTTTCAGGCTGCCCACCCAAGGAGCCAGCTCCTTTAGCAATTTGGGGATGTCGATAGTCTCGATAAAAGTTGTAAGCATGCTTTCGGTTTGCATATAAGAATTCGCCGAGGTTATTAGCGCATGTTGAATGTGCCAGAGTTTTGCCAGGATAAATGGCAACTCGGCCGTGAACAAGGCGGCGGCCCAGGGGGCAGTTACAAATTTGTCTGGGGTTAGTTCAGTTAAGAGGCTCACCGTGACACCCCAGATATCTCTTGCGCTTCGAAGAAGTTCTTCGTGAGTGGCAACAACAACTACCGGTACTGGCTTTACAACACAGATTTCACTCGTCATGGGATCAACCCCAACAAGAACATCTGAAACATCAACCCTTTGAGTTGATGGTTTAGTTTTTGCATTTCAAGCCGACAGCTATCAGCTGCTGGCCCGTGCCAGAGAGCTGGACTGGGTGTCGCGTGTTGCAGTAGAGCGGTGGTTATTGCTAAGTGATTGTTGAGTATGTTCATTGGAACAATCTGCCTAATCAATTAGGCAACCTGCTGTTAGCAGCAATAAATGTGGAAAAGACAGGGCAATATAGATATGTGAGTAATCTTGGATTTCAGCCGCTGAGCCCGCTTGATGGGCGCTATCGCGAAGCGGTCCAAGAACTAGGGCAGTATTTGAGTGAAGCTGGCCTAAACAGAGCCAGATTGCTGGTCGAAATCGAGTGGCTGATCCACTTAGCCGAGCGCAATGTGCTTGGCACTAACAGTGAAATAGACGAAACTCTAAAAACCCAATTGCGCGAGATTGTGGGGAAATTTGGGTCAGACCAAATTGCCGAACTTGCCGAGATTGAGGCCAAGACAAAACACGATGTTAAGGCGATTGAGTATTTCATTAGAAATCGGTTGACCGAGCTACAGCGCGATGATCTCGCTGAACTTGTTCACTTCTCCTGTACTAGTGAAGATATAAACAATCTCTCCTACGCAATCACAATTCATGACGCTGTAACCGAGGTGTGGTTACCTCGGGCAGAAAAACTTATTGCAAAGCTAACTGAACTTGCCGAGAAGTATGCAGAGAACTCAATGCTTTCTAGAACGCATGGTCAGCCGGCGACGCCAACGACTATGGGTAAAGAGCTTGCAGTTTTTGTTCACCGACTGAATCGTCAACTAGATCGCGTTAAATCAATTGAGTATTTAGGAAAGTTCTCGGGTGCTACCGGAACTTGGTCGGCTCAATTGGTAGCCAGTCCCGAAACCGATTGGCTAAGTGAATCAAAACTTTTTGTCGAGCAACTCGGGCTTACTTTTAATCCGCTAACCACTCAGATAGAGTCCCATGACTGGCAGGCTGAGTTGTATCAGGCTGTTACCCACTTCAACAGAATTGTTCATAACTTATGCACTGACATTTGGACATACATTTCTCTGAACTACTTCAAACAGATCCCCGTTGCCGGTGCAACTGGATCATCCACGATGCCTCACAAAGTGAATCCAATTAAGTTTGAAAATGCAGAATCAAATATCGAAATGTCTAACGCAGTTCTTGACTCACTTTCCCAAACACTAGTTACCTCTCGACTTCAACGAGATCTAACTGACTCCTCTTCGCAGCGCAACATCGGCTTGGGTCTAGGACATTCACTACTTGCAATTGATAACGTAACCAAGGGTCTAGCTGAAATTGAACTCAGCGCTGCCGTTCTTGAAGCGGATCTTCTAGAGAACTGGGAAGTGCTAGCCGAAGCCATCCAGACCGTAATCCGGACTGAGATAGCTAGAGGGACAAGCCAAATAACTGACCCCTACCAGCTACTTAAGGAGCTGACCAGAGGTAAGAGAATCTCCGCTGACGACCTGATTGGTTTTGTTTCTCAACTCGATATCAGCGATGAAGCTAAGGCCCGTCTGATTAATCTGAAGCCAACCACATACACGGGTCTTGCTAGCCAGTTGGTAAAACTAGTTCACAAGCCTGAATAGGCTAGTTACTTCAACCTGGGAACGCCAGGCTTTACATCATCATCTTTTTGAAAAACCTTCAATAGCAAAAGTCCGACAAAGACGGTCGCGAATGTGATTCCTGCGGCGATGACGATTCGAATTGGATCGGTAAAACTTCCCCAGGCAATTAGAGACACAAACGCACTGCTCACCAAAGCGATAACTAAAACAGAAGCCATAGAAGTGCCTTTAGTTTTTGCCATTTCTAACCTGCTTTCCTGGTGTGGCTAGCCATACCCCTCGCTGTGCTGCCGAAAGGGCCAAGTATGCACTGAGTAGCCCCACCGCATTTACATCATTAAGAGGCATAGCCATAAAAACTAAAGCAGCAATTGCCGCTAGAGCTGCAGAGATACGAAGCTCAAGGCGTTCGCCTGGGTCAGCCTTTGCACTCAAACGGAATTCAGTCCAAGCTAAACCAATGGTGAATACGGTGATCGCCGCCCTAAAGAACAACAATCCAGTCTCGTCATTCTGGAGCCCTTGAAAATTATTAGCGCTAAGTAAGAAAACTAAAACAGCGAATGCGCTAACCGTCGGAATAACTAGCGCGCTATAAATTTTCTTATCCTTAGACAAGATCATGGCAAGCGCACCCGCAATAGAAAGTGTGGCAGCAATAAAACCTAGGGCCAGTGCGCCAGTTTTCACACTGTGATCTTGGGTGAAAATCAGAAACGCAGCCGCTACTGCAAAGACAATGCTGCGCAGTAGATTCACGATGAACAAATTACTCCTTAGGGTTTACGAACCTAGAGTATTGGCCTTGGAATATTACGTTTGATGTTCCAGTAGGTCCGTTACGCTGCTTCGCCAAGATCAATTCTGCCTCACCAACACGTGTTCCCTCGGCAGCATTGAAGTCGCGGTGAATCAAGATAACTACGTCAGCATCCTGCTCCAGCGATCCAGACTCACGAAGTTGCGATAGTTCTGGTTTCTTATTTCCGCCGTCTTCTGATTTACGGTTTAGCTGGGATAGCGCAACGACAGGAACTTTTAATTCTTTTGCGAGAAGCTTTAGCGATCTAGAAAACTCTGATACCTCTTGCTGACGGTTTTCGACTTTCTTACCTGAGGTCATCAACTGGATGTAGTCAATGATGACGAGCTTTAGATCGAAGTCTTTAATCATCCTTCGACACTTAGCTCTAATCTCGACAATATTTAGATTCGGGCTATCATCAATCAAGATTGGTGAGCCAGCAATAGCACTTCTTCTTTCTGCCATAATCGCCCACTCGTTGTCTGAGATACCGCCGGCTCTCATGCTCTGCAAATAAATTCCAGTCTCTGCAGACAGAAGTCGCATTGCGATTTCTGTCATCGACATTTCTAGTGAGAAAATAGCCGTCGCCATCTTGTTGTTGATCGCTGCTTCACGCGCAATATCTAAAGCCAATGTTGATTTACCCAGACCTGGTCTTGCTGCAATAATTACCAGCTGACCTGGATGCAATCCATTTGTGTCTTTATCAAGTTTTGTAAATCCGGTCGGGATACCAGACAGACCATTGTTCTTTTGAACTAATTCAATTTCATCGGCGGCAACCTGCAAAGCGGTGCTTAGTTTTACGTAATCTGCGCCGGTCGAATCATCAGCCACACTATAAATTTCGGATTGAGCTGTGTTGACTAATTCCTCAACTTCACCTTCTCCGTCATATCCGCGTTGAGCAATTCTGGTACCAGCTTCAATGAGTCTGCGGAGAATAGCTTTCTCTCGAACAATCTTGGCGTAGTAGTTTGCACTTGCCGCAGTTGGGACTATGGCTGTGAGTTCGTGCAGATACTCGGCACCACCAACTGTTGCCAACTTTCCTAGCTTCACCAGCTCTGCACTCAAAGTAATTACGTCAGTCGGCTCACCGTGATTAGCCAGTGCCTCGATGGCGGAGAAAATGATCTCGTGCTTTGGCGCGTAAAAGTCTCGTGGCTTTAGTGATCCCTCACCAAGAATTGCATGCACCACATCTGCTGATAGAAGCATGCCGCCAAGCGTGCTTTGCTCAGCTACCAGGTCATGAGGTAGTAGGCGATCTTCACTTCGGAAGGCCTTTCCGGTTGGTGCAATTGACATCTGAAACTCTCTTTTATTACTAAAACAGTTGGAACTTATTTGTAGCATTCACCAAAGACAACCACGGAACAAACACGGTTGTGGGTTTTTCTGTGGATAACTCCACCAACACGCCGAACCAGTTGTGGACAAACTGTGTAAAAACCTGTGTAAATTCTGTGGAAAACTCTCTGAATCCCTGCATTGATAAGGATTTTGACTGTTTATATTTATTTGTAATCAAACCCTAAACCAATGGATTAAGGTTTGTTGGAAGCGCATTCACGCATGGAAACAAAGCACTTATCCACAGGTTATCCACAGATCTCCCATTAAAGCAAGATGGCAGGCTTTCAGCCTGCCATCAGAAGCTTTTCAGACTACTTCTTGGCAACAACCTGCAATTTCAGCGTCGCTACAAGATCAGAGTGAAGCTTCACTGTGGCCTCGTAGTTACCAACCGAACGGATTGGTGCAAAGAAAGCAACCTTACGCTTATCGATTTCGCCAAGCCCGGCGGCAGCAACTGCTGCTGCAACATCAGCGGTCTTCACGGCACCAAATAGACGGCCACCAGCACCGGCTTTAACGGCCAGCTTGATTGGGTTCTCCTGGAGGCGAGCCTTTAGGGTTTGTGCTTCTTCAATAGTCGCTAGAGCACGAGCTTCACGAGCAGCCTTGATTTGCGCTACCTGCTTCTCGCCACCCTTGGTCCAGAGCACGGCGAATCCGCGAGGTAGTAGATAGTTACGTGCGTAACCGTTCTTTACCTCAACAACATCGCCGGCTGATCCGAGGCCTGAAACCTCGTTGGTCAAAATAACTTTAGACATTGCTTCTCTCCTAGCGTCCTGCACCAGCGTAAGGAAGCAGAGCTACCTCGCGTGCATTCTTAACTGCCTTGGCAATCAAACGCTGTTCCTGAACAGAAACACCGGTGATTCGGCGTGAACGGATCTTGCCACGATCTGAAACGAACTTACGCAAGGTTGCGATGTCCTTGTAATCGATGACGCCAACTTTGATTGGCTTGACTGGTGCAAGCTTCAAGTTCTTGGCATTGCGCGCGCCTTTCTTGACGCGGTCGCTGTTAACTTTTCCTGCCATTTGTTTCTCCTAATTAATTCTTAGAACGGGGTGCTGTCGCCGGCTGCAAAACCTGCGTCAGTACCTGGGTTAGCCCACGAGTCGCCAGCGGCAGCTGGATTTGCTGGTGGTTGAATTGGGTTGTTCCATGGGTTTGCATCCGGAGCTGCAACACCGTCACGAGTGCGACGTGTAACAGCAGCAGTTGCGTAGCGAAGTGAAGGTCCGATTTCCTCAACCTCAAGCTCTAGTGAAGCGCGAGCTTCTCCAGTGTTTGATTGGTATGCGGTAGCTGGCTTTAGTCTTCCGGTTACGATAACGCGGGTTCCCTTGGACAGTGAGCGAGCAACGTTGTCGGCGACTTCGCGCCAAACAGTGCAACGAACCCAAACAGTCTCTCCGTCTTTCCACTCACCAGTTCCTCGATCATAGGTTCTCGGTGTTGAAGCAACATTGAGGTTCACATACGCGATCCCGCTGTTGGTGTTCTTTAGCTCTGGGTCGTTAGCAAGATTGCCAACTACCGTGATTGATAATTCTCCGGCCATTTAAATTACTCCGCAGACTTAGCAGCAGGGCGCTTAGCTCTAACTGGCTTATCTTCGTTTGCTTCGAACTCTGGAACGGCTACCGGGTTGATCTTGAACACGGCATCTTCAGCGCGCAAAACCTTGGTGCGGACAACCGCTTCCGAAAGTTTCAACTGACGATCCAGCTCAAGTACCTCAGCAGGATTACAGGTCAAATACAAAACTGCGTAAATGCCTTCTGTTTTCTTGTTGATCTCATATGCGAAACGACGACGACCCCAAATGTCAACGCTGTCAACGGTGCCGCCACCGTTACGAATTACGTTGAGGAATTTGTCTAGGCTTGTGCCTACGGTTTTTTCATCGACTTCTGAGTCAAGGATGACCATGACTTCATATTTATGCATGACTAACCCCACCTCCTCTGGACTAGAACGGCCACGGCGTTTCCGTGGCAGGAGGGTATATGCAATTGTTGACTATTCCAAGAAGCACAGGGTCTTCTTCAAGACAACTTCACTACTCTACCTTGAAGCCCACCAGCTAAGCAAGCGCTTTTTGGCCTCCTCATACCCAAGTGGGCCCTCATCCAATCTAAGCTCCATGAGAAAGCGGTAGGCCAGACCGACTTCAGGCCCAGGCTTGATATCTAGAACTTCCATAATCTCTTCACCCGAGAGATCTGGCCTTATCGCAGCCAACTCCTCTTGTTTAGCCAGCTGTTCGATTCGGTTTTCAAGGTCATCGTAAGCATGCGCTAGGCGCTCGGCCTTACGCTGGTTTCTAGTCGTGACATCTGATCTGGTCAAAGCGTGCAACCTGGTCAGTAGTTCATCTGCGTCTCGAACATACCTTCTTATTGCCGAATCGCTCCAAGCCTGGTCACTGTAACCGAAGAACCTCAGGTGCAACTCAATAAGTCGCGCAACAGATTTGATGGTGTCGTTATCAAACCGAAGTTCTCTCAACCGCTTGGTAGCTAACTTGGCACCGACCACATCGTGGTGATAGAAAGTTACCCCACCGCCGGATTCGAGTTTTCTAGTTTGTGGTTTTCCGATGTCGTGCATCAGAGCGGCTAAACGCAGAACAATATCCTGCTCAAGCGAATATTTTTTCTCGTAGTCGATAGCTTGCTCTAAAACTGTGAGGGTGTGCTCATATACATCTTTATGATGATGGTGTTCATCAACCTCAAGTTTTAGGGCGGGTATTTCCGGGAAAACTATTTCGGCAATACCGCAATCTACCAAAGCCTCAATACCCTCTCTGGGTTGCGCTCCTAGAAGCAGCTTGGTTAGTTCTACCTGGATACGTTCCGCTGAAACTATCGCAATTCTGTCAGCCATAGCTTTCATAGCAGAGAAGGTTTCTTCTTGGATTAAGAAACCAAGCTGAGAGGCAAACCTTGCTGCTCGCATAATACGAAGCGGGTCATCACTAAAACTATCTTCCGGTTTACCCGGTGTTCTTATAGTTCCCTCCAATAGATCCTGCAAACCATTGAAAGGATCTACGAATACGCCTTCTGGTAATCGCAAGGCCATAGCGTTGATAGTGAAATCTCTGCGAAAAAGGTCATCATTTAAATCTGTGCCAAAAGCCACTACCGGTTTTCTTGAGTCAGCATCATATTTATCTGCACGATATGTGGTGATCTCAACATGAGTGTCCCCGATTCGAGCACCAATAGTTCCGAAGTCCCGTCCGACATCCCAAATAGCATCAACCGAACCGGTTAGAACCGAAACTATTTCATCTGGCTTTGCCGAGGTGGTGAAATCTAGGTCGTTGGTTGGCCTTGCCAAAAAGGCATCTCGAACTGGACCCCCGACTAGGGCAATTTCGAACCCAGCAGCCCCAAAAAGGTTGCCGAGTTTGACCAATAGCGGACTTTCACTAGTCCGCTGCAGATTGGCAAGAGCCTCGGCCACTGTTCGCATGAATTTAAGTATGCCTTCCATTTAGACCCTATTAGGCTTAAGAAATGAACTCACGGGTAAAGCCGCGCGTCGAAGAAACTTCAGCAGGGGGATTCGTTCTAGCAGCTGATGGCTCACTACGCATAGCGGTAATCGGGCGCCGCAACCGCGGCGGACGCATCGACTGGTGCGTTCCTAAAGGCCACCCCGAAGGTAATGAAACCATCGAGCAGGCAGCGCTACGAGAAGTGGCCGAAGAAACCGGTCTGGAATCAGAAATAATTGAGCCCTTGGGTTCGATCCACTACGAGTTTTCAACCCCTACCGCAATCATCAGTAAGACTGTCCACCATTTCCTCATGAAGCAGACCGGTGGTGATTTGACCATCGAGAATGACCCCGACCACGAAGCCGTAGATATCCGTTGGATTTCCGTAGACCTTCTAGCCGATGAGCTAACCCATGAAAATGAACGCCGGCTGGCTTTGATTGTTCAGGAATGGGTTGCTCGTCAATGAGAAAAATTACTGTTGCGGTTCTACTGATGCTCGGTTTGGTTGGTGTCGGTCAGGCTCAAGCCGCTCTCCCCGCGGCACAGGTTTTCATAGTTGCTGGCTCAAATGTGAACATGGTGTCCAGGGAATCGAAGATTCCGGTCTCGGTGCAAAACAACTACGACCGAGCGATAAGGGTTAGGGTGCACGCGAGATCTACTGATCCTGCGGTGAACGTTCAAGAGTACGTTTCCCTAAACATCCCAGCTAACTCTCGCAAAGATGCTCTGGTCCCAGTCAGTGTAGTTTCCTCCGGGGAGTTCAAACTAAAAGTCTGGGTTACCACATTTACCGATATCCGCTTGGGTAAATCAACCGACATAAAACTAACTGCCAACCCAGACATAGAAATAGTTATTCTTGTTGGCTTTGGAATTTTATTGAGTGCGCTGATTGGTCTAGGTGGATACCGCATGCTTAGCAGAAGAAGGATGAAAATTGAGCGTCCTTAAGTCTTCGCTGATCATGGCAAGCGGAACTGTGCTGAGCCGTGGACTTGGCATCATCCGAGCAATTCTTTTAGCAGCGACTATCGGTGTAACCACTAACGCTGCGGACGCTTTTGGAGTCGCCAACCAACTGCCTAACAACGTTTACGCCATCATCGTCGGTGGTGTTCTAAATGCTGTGTTAGTTCCACAAATAGTTAAAGCAAAGGCCCACCTCGATGGCGGTAAGGCATACATCGATCGCCTGCTGACTTTAGCAATTGTGATATTTGGTTCGGTGACAGTTATAACTACTTTGTCTGCACCGTTTCTGGTCTCGCTATACACCAATGGTTGGAGTGCCGGTCAGCTCGCCTTAGCGACAGCTTTTGCTTACTGGTGTTTACCGCAACTTTTCTTCTACGGTCTCTACACACTCCTCGGCGAAGTGTTGAATGCGAGAAGTAGATTTGGTCCTTATATGTGGGCACCGGTTCTAAACAACATCGTCGCCATCACCGGCATGCTTTTATTCATTTGGCAGTTCGGGCTAGACCCAACGGGCACCAGAACAGTTGAAAACTGGGAGCAGTCACAAATCTCGTTGTTGGCTGGAACCGCAACCCTAGGTGTTGCAGCTCAAGCCTTAATCCTTTTCGTTTCTTGGCGACGCATGGGGTTGACCTTTAATCTCAACTTCTCTTGGAAGGGTGTTGGCTTAGGGCCAGCCATGCGAACCGCATCCTGGACCTTGGGGATGCTGGTAGTAAGTCAGATAGGTGGAATAGTCCAAACTGCCGTTGCATCAACTGCTATCGGTGGTCGTGAATTCTTTGCCGGTCAAGAAATAGCCATCGCCTCGGTGGCAGCTATGAGCATCGCCTGGCTGATCTTTATGCTCCCCCATTCAGTGGCAACTGTGTCAATCGCTACGGCATACTTCACTCGAATGTCCACTCACGCTTTGGAGAAAAAGTTCGACGAACTAAAAACCGACCTCGCCGATGGCCTTCGCACCATAGCCATGATTAGCGTCTTGGCCAGTGCTGGGCTAATTGTTCTGGCTTATCCAATTTCTAGGGTTTTCGTTGGCGAGCTCCCGAGCGCTATCGCTCTAGGCAACGTGGTTATCGCCATGGTTATTGGCTTGCTGCCGTTCAGTTATGTATTTATGATTCAGCGTGCCTTCTACTCCCTCGAGGACACCAGGACACCTTTCTTATTCACTGCACTACAAACCGTTGTCAATATCGTTGGGTCGATTTTGGTGGCCATCTATGTTGATCACATCTGGACCGTTGTCGCATTATCTCTGGTTACTAGTGGCAGCGTATTGCTTCAAGCAATACTTGCGTTTGTGATGTTCAAAAGAAAATTTGGCTCGCTGGGTCACAGTCGCCTTTCTCTTGCAACAGGAAAATTTGTTTTAGCCGCCGTGCTCGCTGGTCTAATAGGTTTTGGAATTTTGCAGCTTATGGGTGGGGCCAGACCTGGCGCATTTCCTGTGTTGACTATTTTGTCCTCAACGTTAACTTGCTTAATAATTGGGTCAGTGATGGGGCTTGTTTACCTAACTGTTCTAAGGATTCTTAAAGTCCCCGAAGTGAAGACACTAACCGATCCAATCAATAAGTTGATTGGTCGACGCTAGTCGCGGACTAAACTTTATTTACCATCAGCCAAACTTGGAGAACATTGTGCGTGAAGTAATAATCATCGGTTCCGGTCCAGCCGGATACACAGCAGGAATCTATGCAGCTCGAGCTGGCCTTAAGCCTCTGCTCATTGCCTCATCTGTTGAGGCTGGTGGTGAGTTGATGAAGACAACTGAAGTCGAAAACTATCCAGGATTTCCTAATGGTCTTCAAGGTCCAGAACTAATGGATGCTTTCCGAGCTCAAGCGGAAAGGTTTGGCACAGAAGTACTACTCGATGATGTGATTGAAGTAGAACTGGCCGGCAAGACAAAGATTGTTAAAACAGGTAACGGTAAAACTTTTGAATCAAAGACAGTCATACTTGCAACCGGTGCAGCATATCGTGAACTTGGTTTACCTCGTGAAAAAGAACTAAGCGGATATGGAATCTCTTGGTGTGCAACCTGTGATGGTTTCTTCTTCAGAGAAAAAACTATTGCAGTTGTTGGTGGTGGCGACTCGGCGATGGAAGAAGCAAATTTCTTAACCAGATTTGCAAGCAAGGTTTATTTGATTCACCGACGCGACAGCTTCAAGGCTTCTAAAATTATGCAGGATCGCGCACTTGCCAATCCAAAGATTGAGGTTGTCTGGAACACAGAAATTGCGGAGCTCATTGGTGAAGGAAAGCTCACGGGTGTTACCTTGAGAAACACAGTTGATGGTTCCGAGAAGAATTTGGATCTGGATGGATTGTTTATTGCTATTGGAAATGATCCGAGGGTTTGGCTAGTTGAGAACCAGGTAGAACTCACCCCTGAAAAGTTCATTAAAGTTGAAGGCCGTTCGTCCAAGACAAGCCTGCCCGGTGTCTTCGCGGCTGGTGATGTGATTGATCCAACCTACCGCCAAGCCATCACAGCAGCTGGGTCAGGGTGTGTTGCTGCCCTAGATGCAGAACACTATTTAACCGACTTAGAATAGAAGCAACGAATAAGGAGAAAAACATGTCCGCTAAGCATGTGACAACAAGCAGTTTTCAGACAGATGTACTGTCTTCAGCAAAGCCAGTTCTAGTAGATTTTTGGGCAGAGTGGTGTGGCCCTTGCCGAATGGTTTCCCCAATTTTGGATGAAATTTCTTCCGAGTATGGAGATAAATTGACCATCGTTAAGGTAAACGTAGATGAAGAGCCAGCTTTGGCTCAGCAGTATGGCATCACATCAATTCCTGCCCTGCACGTATTCCAGGGTGGTCAGGTTGTGAAGCAAATTGTTGGTGCAAAACCAAAGCCAAGTTTGCTTGCCGATCTAAACGAATTTATTCAGTAACTTCGAATTAGCAAATGGCCGAGAGATTTCTCGGCCATTTAGCATTTAAGGGTTTTCCACAGGACAAACCTTAAGAAGTGGATAACTTAAGGTGATTGTGGATAGTTATCCACAGGCTTAAAACTCGATTTCCTGTCCCATTTTCTTCAAAATGCGGTTCAAATCTTCGACACTGGCAAAATCGATCACAATTGCTCCTTTTCGAGCACCTAATTTGATGCGAACGGTTGTGTCTAGGTTGTCACCAAGCTTTTCAGCCAATGACTTCAAGGCATCTTGCTTTGTTCCAGGCTTTATTCGAGGCTTCACGGGCTGCTGCTTCGCAGCAAGTTCCGCATCTCGCACCGAAAGTCCAAGGTTTACGATTCGATCAGCTAATGCAAGCATCTGGTTTTGGTCTTCAAGGGCCAGAATTGCTCTCGCGTGGCCCGCAGAGAGGACACCAGCCGCCACTTTGCTTTGAACTGAGGTGGGGAGCTTGAGCAAACGTATTGTGTTAGTGATTTGAGGCCTGGATCTGGAAAGCTTTTCTGCTAGTTGTTCCTGTGTGCAGCCATACTCTTCAAGGAGTTGTTGGTAGGCATTAGCTTCTTCTATGGCGTTTAGATCGCTGCGGTGCAAGTTTTCAAGCAAAGCATCGCGAAGCATGTTTTCATCAGCGGTATCGCGAACTACAGCCGGAATCTGGGTTAGTCCGGCTTCCTTGGAAGCCCGTAACCGGCGCTCACCCATGATCAATTCATACTTGTCTACACCATTTTGTTTACCAAGTGAACGAACAGAGATCGGTTGGAGCACCCCGAATTCTTTGATACTGCCGACTAGCTCAGCAAATGCCTCAGGTTCGAAGTTGCTTCTAGGCTGCTTTGGGTTTGGAACAATGTCTTCTATGTTTAGGTAACCAAAAGTAGCGCCTGGCACGGGGACGAGATCCACTGGGGCATTGGCAGATCCGCCAAAAAAGACGCTAATTGGATTGCCGTCAACCGGCCTTTCCATTCGGTCATTACTAGCAGTGGCACCAGGGATTAGAGCCCCAATACCTCGACCTAAACCACCTTTTTTCTCAGCCATTCAATACGCCTTTCTGAGCTAGTTCAATAGCCGCTTCCATGTATGAAATTGCACCATTGGAGGAACGATCATAGTTAATCACGCTCTGCCCGTAACTTGGGGCCTCCGCTACACCGATTTGACGAGGGATAACCGCTTGGAGGGTCTGAGTTGGGAAATGAGAGCGCACATCCTCAACAACAGCCATATTGAGCTTTGTTCTGGAGTCATACATGGTCAAAAGTATTGTCGATAACGCCAGATTAGGATTCGACAGAGATCTAATCATGTCGATTGTGACCTTCAATTGAGTTAATCCCTCTAAGGCGTAGTACTCGCATTGGATCGGGATAAGTACCTCAGTGGCAGCGGTGAAAGCATTGATCGTTAGCTGTCCCAGGCTAGGCGGACAGTCAATAAAAATGTAGTCAGGCTTAGTTTCAGCACTATCTAAGTATTGGGTAATTGCGTTCTTTAGACGATATTCTCTGGCTATAGCTGAGTAAAGCTCCATTTCTGCACCAGCGAGTTGTAAAGTTGCTGGAACAACCAAAAGCCTCGATGATTCGGGGCTTGGTTGGACCAAATCACTGAGCGGAACATTCCGAACTAGGGCATCATAAGTGGAGGGGATACCCATGTGGTGTTCGATTCCAAGTGCAGTTGAAGCGTTTCCTTGGGGATCTAGGTCGATAACTAGGACATTCATGCCCTTATCGGCAAGCGCAACAGCAAGATTTACTGCCGAAGTGGTCTTCCCGACCCCGCCCTTCTGGTTAGCCACTGTAAATACTCGGGTGTTGGCAGGCTTTTCCAGCACAGCGTTTCGGACGTGGTTCAACCGGCGGGTATTTTCGCTTAATTCCTGGGCCAGGGGAGTGTCTTTAAATCCGCCTGTAGGGAGTAGGTCATCAGATTGTTTCACGTGAAACTTTCTTTTCAATTTGCTGGATTTCAGCTGTTTGTTGCTGCCAGCCGGTGGGTTCTGGACTAGTTTCTTCACGACCATTAGGGTAGCCAAGGCCGCTGACAACTGTGGGTGGAGTTACCGCTGAACTTTCTGAAGCCAATTCCTTCGACATCCAAACTCCCTAACTAGGTTTCTAGAGTAATCCAATTCGAACGACCGTTGTGGGCTCTTTTAGATATTTTTCCCCAACCGTAATGATTTCAAAGTCCTTCAAACCAAGTTTTTTGACTAAAGACTTTGAATCAGCAATTTCGTCTTGGGCTTTTGCCCCCTTCAAGGCCAAAATTCTTCCACCAGGCACTGCTAGATCAACAACCATTTTTAGCAGTTTTGGTAGGGCAGAAACTGCCCTTGCCGTCACTACATCAAACTGATCTACGGGTGCCTCT
Organism: uncultured Rhodoluna sp.; assembly: GCA_964443065.1. GTDB lineage: Bacteria > Actinomycetota > Actinomycetes > Actinomycetales > Microbacteriaceae > Rhodoluna. Next base: position 13,496 of record CAYUBJ010000013.1, on the reverse strand, counting down.
TCGGCTCTCACATTCAATACATTGACATTCTTCAGACCTAGAGATGGAACAACTACTTCTGAGAGCCACTTTGCCCTGCGTTCCATTGGTTCAATAAGTGTGAAGTTAGCCTCTGGTTGCATTATCGCCATGGGTATTCCAGGCAGCCCAGCTCCAGATCCCACATCCGCCACAGTCTCCCCGGGTCTAACCAGTTCGGCGACAACAGCAGAATTTAGGATATGCCGAGACCAGAGTTTAGGTAGTTCCCGCGGCCCAATAAGCCCAAGCAAATCACCGTCTCTAGCAAGTAGGTCTGCATATCTCTGAGCCACGGACAGATGGTCGCCAAATACCGCTTTGGCTTCTGGGGGAGTCTCCTCCGGTAACAGTGGTTCCACGGCTATTGTTTCACGTGAAACTATTCAGCAGGACGGGCTACGATGTGACGGTCTTTGCCTTCACCCTCAGACTCCGAAATCAAACCAGCTTCACCAATCAGATCGTGAGCTATTTTGCGCTCGTAGGATGACATAGGCTTCATCGCGACTGGAGCATTGGTCTCTTTGACCTTGGCAATAATCTTGTTCACCAGCCTGGTCAGCGATTCAACCTTGGCTTGTCTAGATCCAGCAATGTCCAGGATAAGACGACTGTAGGTTTGGGTCTTGGTTTGAACTGCGATTCTAGTTAGTTCCTGGAGGGCCTCGACAGTCTCTGGATTGGAGATCATCTTGATGTTGCTATCGCCCTCTGCCGTTATTTCAATGTACGCGCGGCCTTCCCTAACATCAATGCTGATATCCCCATCTAGGTCAAAGATGTCCAGCAGTTCCTCAAGGTAGTCAGCCGCAACTTCGCCTTCCTCTTCAAGATCCTTTACGCTTGTGGACTCCTTTAGGGGGCTAGATTCCTCGGTTGGTTCTTGGTTTTCTAATTCTTCACTTGACATAACTATTTCTTACCTTTTGGCTTCTTCTTGGCACGAGCCTTTGATACAGGTTGGACTCGTTGGGTTGGTTTTTCAACTTCTTCTTCAGCGGCAGCAATCTCCTCGGCTTGGCCCTTGCCTTTCTTAGCCAATCTTGCCTGGCGCTCAGTGTGAGCAATTGAGCCTGGTGTTGGCATTCTGCGGATCACGAAGAACTGCTGTCCCATGGTCCAGAAGTTGGATACGGTCCAGTAGATAAGCACACCTAGAGGGAAAGCTAGACCGGTAACTAAGAAGATTAGTGGGAATACGTAGAGGAGAATCTTCTGGGTTTGGACAAACTGCGAGTTCTGAGCCGCAGGGTTTTGGTTCTTTGCCATGATCTGCTTCTGGGTGATGAACTGAGAAGCTGACATTAGAACGATCATCACACCAGCCAGAATCTGCACAGATACTGAGGCTCCCGCGGTTAGGAAGGTTTGGGAAAGCTTTGCTCCAATGAAATCGGCGTTGGCAAAGGAAACTGAGAGCTCTTTGGTGAGCATTCCCACACCTGGTTTAGAATTCTGGGCCTCGGTTAGAGTCGCATAGAGAGAGAAAAACACCGGCATCTGGGCGATTAGCGGCAAACAAGAGGCAAATGGGCTTGAGCCATGCTTCTTGTAGAGCTCCATTTGCTCTTTAGCCATTCTTTCGCGAGAGTCGCGGTCATTACGGCCCTTGTACTTCTTCTGGATCTTCTGAAGCTCTGGTTGCAAGACATACATGGCGCGCTGGCTTCGAATCTGCTTCACAAACAGCGGAATTAGGGCTGCTCGCACCACAAGCACCAAACCAATGATTGAAGCAACCCAAGTTGCTCCAGCATCAGCACTTAGCCCAATTGTGGTAAATAGGCTGTGGAATAGGACCAGAACAGCCTCTAAAATCCACTTAAACGGGAACAAAATCAAGCTAATTATGTCCATTTTTATCCTTCTCGTTTCGCGTTTTCAACGCTTTTTACAAAAACTAAACCTTGTTTCGTGGTGCTGATCCACTTTGGGCCAGGCTTGACTTCATCCACCCCGCCTTTGGCAAAGGGATTGCAGCGCAGAATGCGCCAAATAGTCAAGGCAGACCCGTAAACCACGCCATGCTGCTGTAATGAGCCTAGACCGTAAGCAGAGCAACTTGGGTGATAAATGCAGACCTGGCCATAAAGTGGCGAAATCAATTTTCGCCAAAACAAAACAAAAGCTATTGGAATGTTGCGAGGCATCACCCAAACGTTGAGCAGGATTGTTCTCATTTGGGATCTGCTTTCAGCCGGGAGATGGCAAAATCAATTTCCGAGCAGATTTCACTCCAAGAGGTTTTAGCGCAGCCGGGCAAAGCCCTAATTACCAAGCTATCCCCTGACGAGAACTTTCCAAGTCTCTCGTGCATAGCGGCCCTGGCACGCCTTTTCACGAGATTTCTTTCGACTGCATTGCCCACCGTTTTGCCAACAACAAAACCAAAACGGGGCTTGCTGGAATCTGAGCTGTTATTCAGGTAGACCACCAAATGTTCGGTGGTGGCTTTACGACCTAGCCTCATGGTTGAGCGAAAATCTTCGGCTGATCTGAGCCTGTTTTCGCGAGCTAGCAAGCCTGGTTAGGCTGATAGCTCGCTGCGGCCCTTGCGGCGACGAGCTGCAAGGATAGCGCGACCAGCGCGGGTCTTCATGCGAATGCGGAAGCCGTGGGTCTTTGAGCGGCGCCTGTTGTTAGGTTGGTAAGTGCGCTTTGTCATAATGATTACTCCAGAAACTTTAGGTTTGGTTCTCGTCAAAACTTACGGTTGCCGCCGAACCGGAAGCCAGGCAACCTCTTAAACTTACGGCAATCTACCCGATTCGGTCAAGTTTTTATTGGAAATTAAGGAAGTTTTTCGATCCAGAGTTCTGTGGTTTTCGATCAAAAATAAAGCTAAAACTACTGGGTGGAAAACTACCCACCCCTTGCAGAGAATTCAGAATTTATAACATTTTTGAAAAAAATGTTCATTTTTAGGGATCTCGATTTGCTTTTTCAAGCACTTAGGCACTTTAATACTCGAAGCGGAAGTTTTCCACAACTGACTGAGGCGACTTTAAGTTATTCACAGCCAGTTATCCACAGATAGTTTTAGCTCGTGAGATTATGTGGAAAACTACCTTAAACCCCTATTTTGCTTAGTAATGAGAGTCTAAATGGCCGAAACAACTGGAATTACCACCGATGAGTGGCAAACGGTAGTTTCGCGCCTCAAGGATGATGAGCGAATAACCCCACAGTTGTTTGGATTCGTTCAATTGATCAACATTCAGGGACTTCTTGGCGAGACTCTTTATCTACAGGTTGCTAATGAAACTGCTCGAGGCATTATTGAGCAAAGAATCAAGCAACCGCTGTTAGAAACCCTTCAAACCCTAGGTTTGCCTGAATCCCCGAAAAACATAGGAATTGTGGTCAATCCTGACCTATCAGACACATTCGTGAGCCAGCAGCAAGTGGACATCGAAGAGGTCCCTGTGCAAGCTACTGCCCCGGTTCCAGCAGAGCCAGTTCAGGCTGCCGAAGGCTCATCTCGGTTAAACCCCCGCTACACTTTTGAAAGCTTTGTCCAGGGTGAGTCCAACAGGTTCGCCTTTGCCGCGGCCTTTGCTGTCGCTGAAGTTCCCGCCAAGGCTTATAACCCGCTATTTATCTACGGAAACTCAGGGCTTGGCAAAACGCACCTATTGCACGCCATTGGTAACTATGTTCAGCAATACTGGCCAGCAAAGCGTGTTAGGTATGTTTCTAGTGAAGTTTTCACCAATGACTTCATTAATGCGATCCAAACTAACACCAGCTTTAATTTCCAGGCCAAGTATCGACAGGTAGATGTGCTGCTGATCGATGACATTCAGTTCCTGCAGGGTAAGAAAGAGACCCAGGATTCATTCTTTGCTACCTTCAACGCCCTGCATGAGTCTGGAAAACAGGTCGTTATCACAAGCGACGTGTCGCCTAAACTGCTAAACAGCTTTGATGAGCGCATGAGAAGCCGGTTTGAGTGGGGTCTTATGACCGATATTCAGGCTCCAGAGCTAGAAACACGTATAGCTATTCTCAGGAAGAAAGCTGAAAGCGACAAAATACGCATCAGTGACGAGATTCTCGACTACATGGCTGCCCGTATTTCCTCCAATATTCGCGAGCTCGAAGGGGCACTAATTAGGGTTACTGCCTACGCTGCCCTAAACCGGACTCAAATAGACATGCCTTTGGTTCAGGCGGTTTTGAAGGATATTGTTCCATTGGGTGAAGATGGGAACACAATCGCCCCAATGGAGATAGTTAGGGCAGTGGCGGATTACTTCAAGTTGACTCAAGAAGAGTTATTTGGAAAGTCAAGATCTCAGGCGATTGTTGTTGCAAGGCAGATTGCGATGTATTTATGCCGTGAGAAGACATCTATGTCCCTGCCTAAAATTGGGGCTTTATTTGGTGGTAGAGACCACACCACGGTTATGTATGCGATCAAGAAGGTCGGAGACCTTATGAGTGAAAGACGCTACATCTACAACCAGGTAACCGACATCAGGGCAAACCTAAAATAAATAGTTTTCAACACCAGCTGTATATAACTATTAATTTTCCAATCCAAATCTGTGAAGAATGTCCTAAGTTATGTGTATTCTCAAGGCTGAATTCACAAAGGTTGAAGTTATCCACAGGAATATCCCCAGATGTGTATACAAATTTCACGCTTGTTATTTAGGGTAAAAAACAAGGCAAGAACGGGTTATCCACATTATCCACAGCTGTTAATAATGATGTTAATTAAATATAGATATAGATAAAACCCCATAACATTTAGGGTTTAGTGGTTGTCTTAAGCACGGTTTGAAATGTGCCAAGATTAACTAACTATCCCATGAAAGGTGAACTGTGAAGTTCCAAGTAAATCGAGATGTCCTAGCTGACTCCGTAGCGTTCGCCGCCCGTATGTTGCAGTCGAAGCCAACCTCTCAGGTCCTATCAGGTATGCGCCTGGTTGCAGATGCCAACTCACTTCAAATCTCTGTTTTTGATCACGATGTTTCTGCCCAAACGGAAATCGTTGCAAACGTTGAGCAAGCCGGAACCACCCTTGTTTCTGGACGTTTATTGAATGAGATTGTTAGCCGGCTACCGAATCAACCAATCACTTTTCAACAAGAAGGTTCTAAGGTTGTTCTAACCTGCGGCACTTCAAAGTTTGAACTAGCGACACTGCCAATTGAACAGTATCCAACCCTGCCACCAATTCCAACTGTCTCTGGAACCATCGAGGGTGATGCGTTTATAAATGCAATCAGAAGAGTCTCAGTTGCTTCAGCAAAAGATTCAACTAGACCTTTCCAAAAGGGAATTCAAATAAAGGCAAACAACGAGTCAGTGATGTTTACCGCAGCTGATCCAAATCGTATTGCTAGATGCAGCGTCCCCTGGTTAGGTAAATCAGGTGAAGTGTCTGCTGTTGTTCTAACTAAAACAATGCAAGACATTGAAAAGAGTTTCGCAAACCTAGGTGAAGTTAGCATTTCAATCGCTGCCGAAGGTGAGCGTGGAATGGTTGCCTTCCAAGCCAAGAACAGAGTGGTTACCACAGTTGTTCTAAACATAGAGAACTACCCGGACATTGATCAATACTTCCCAACAAATTTGGAAGACTCTGTTGTTATAAACAAACAAGATCTAATTGACGCGACTAGAAGAGTTGAGCTTGTTGTGAATGAATCTGAGGATACTGTCAGATATTCATTTGAGTCAGCATCGGTCCAACTTGAGTCAACAAGTTCAGAGAACAATGCGAGCGAAGTAGTTGAAGCAACCCTTTCTGGTAACCCAACAAGTCTTAGATTCAAACCAAATCTGTTTAACGATGGATTGAATCAAATTACTAGTGAGTTTGTTAAAATTGAATTCACAAAGAACCAACGTGATCCATCACGTCCAGGTCCTATCATCATGTCAAGCCAAACCTCCAAAGACGCAGCTTCGCCTGACAGTTATCGTTATCTGTTAAATCCAAACATGTTGAAGCGATAGTCGCTCAACTGAAAGGCAAGAAATGCACATCGGTCTAGTTGGTCTAGGAAAAATGGGTGGCAACATGCGCACCCGTCTTCGCAATAAAGGTATTGAGGTAACCGGTTACTCAAGAGATCCTAAAGTTGCAGACGTAACCAGCATTGAAGAAATGGTAGCCGCGCTTCCTAGTCCTAAGATTGTGTGGATCATGGTTCCACACGGTCAAGCTACCGACAGCGTGATCAACCAACTCGAAGAGTTTATGGGTGATGGAGATCTCATCATTGAAGGCGGTAACTCAAGATTCAGTGACGATGTTAGACACGCAGAGCAGTTAGCAGCCAAAGGTATTGGTTACTTGGACTGTGGAGTTTCCGGCGGTGTTTGGGGTTTGCAAAACGGCTACGGTCTAATGGTTGGTGGCGACACCAAGCTGGTAGAGAAAGCGATGCCGATTTTTGATGCGCTTCGCCCTGAGGGTGAAAGAGCTGAAGGTTTTGTTCACGTCGGTGATGTTGGTGCTGGCCACTACGCAAAGATGGTTCACAATGGCATCGAGTATGCCATGATGCAGGCTTTTGCTGAAGGCTATGAACTCTTGGAAAAGAAAGAAATCATCAAGGATGTTCACGGTACTTTTGCAGCCTGGCAGCGTGGAACAGTTGTTCGTTCATGGCTTCTAGACCTTTTAGTAAAGGCTTTGGAAGAAGATCCAGGGCTGTCTCAGATCAAGGGCTACGTTGAGGATTCTGGTGAGGGTCGTTGGACAGTCGAGGAGGCCATCGCTAACTCGGTGCCTATGCCGGCAATTACCGCTGCGCTCTTTGCACGTTTTGCATCGCGTCAGGATGACTCGCCTGCTATGAAAGCTGTTGCTGCGCTTCGAAACCAGTTCGGTGGTCACGCAGTTAAAAAGGCTGAGTAGGCACAGGTTGAGATGCATATCAAGCATCTGAACTTAGTAAATTTCAGAAACTACGATTCAGTAGATATCGCTTTACAGCCCGGCATTAACTTATTGCTTGGTGGTAATGGTGAAGGTAAGACCAGCATTGTCGAATCAATTATTTATTTATCTTCTCTCGTAGCACCGCGACACGGTGGCTATGTGCCGATGATAAAGATGACCACTAATCAGGCACTCATCCGAGCATTAGCTAAATATCAAGAGCGTGAAAATCTAGTTGAGCTGGAATTAAATTCAGAAACTAAAAACAGAGCAAAAGTAAATCGTAGTGATACCGGCTCACCAAGAGAGATTCTGGGTTATATAAAAACGGTTTCTTTTACTCCCGAAGACAGCAGAATAATTCATGATGATCCATCTGATCGCAGAGCATTTATCGATCA
>CAYUBJ010000013.1:0-6070 GCA_964443065.1 uncultured Rhodoluna sp. | reverse complement strand
ACGGTACTAAGTGAAGGCAATGACGTTGATGGTGAGCAGCAAGCTGTTACTACACCAGATCGGAAGTTGATTGCTGAGAAATTCAAGGAACGCCTAATTGAACTTAGATCGAAAGAGCTCGAAAGAGGTGTCACGCTAGTCGGGCCGCATCGAGACGAGCTAAAACTTATGCTCGGTGAATATCCGGCCAAGGGATATATCTCATACGGGGAAGCTTGGTCTTTTGCCGTCAGTTTGAAGTTGGCAAGTGCTGAGTTGCTGCGTGCAGAAGCACAGGCTGGTGACCCAATCCTGATTTTGGATGATGTTTTCTCATCTTTAGACGACCAGCGATTGGAACGGCTACTGGATTTAGTTTCTAACTATGAGCAGGTTATTATTACTGATGCAATCCGTGGAAAGCAGGAATCTTTCCAAAGCGCTACCCGATTTCTAATTACCGATGGGAAGGTGACTCAACTCTAATGACCGAGAAGCCCGACATCGCTGTCGACTATTACTACAAAGTCAGAGCTGCGCTAACCGGCAAGGTTAGCCGTGACGCCAAGCGTCGAGAGAAAAACCAAAGGCAAAACTCTAAACCCTTCGATAGCAACAGAGATCCAAAGAGTCTAGGCGCAGGCATAGACGAGCTGATTAAAGGGTTTGGCTGGCAGGGCAAAGTTGCCGAAGGAGACCTTTTTGCTAACTGGAAACTTATAGTTGGGGACCGCGTCGCTGAATCCAGTTACCCAGAGGATTTTGCCAAAGGAGTACTTACTATTCGCTGCAAGAGCACAGCTTGGGCGACCCAATTGAGGCTCATGAGCGACGAAATTAAGGCCAAAATAGGCGAGCGTCTACCGGATCTAGAGGTCAAAGAACTAAAGGTAATTGGCCCTCAAGCACCTAGTTTTAAGCGCGGATTGAGATCGGTGCCTGGTCGAGGTCCGAGGGACACCTTCGGATAAGCTGTTCCCTTTATTTATGCGGGATTCAGAGAGTTTTCCACAGGTTAAATAAGCCCTTTTTATCCCCATTATTGCCCTTATTTGAGTGCTTAAAAAGGTAGAATTGACCTGTCAGCAACCCCGGATATAAGTCAGCTTTTAGCTGCAGTCGTGAGGGCCCGACTAGATCAAATTAGGAGCAGTACCCCCATATGTCTGAACCCAAAAAAGGCTACGATGCCTCGAATATTCAAGTTCTAGAGGGTCTTGAGGCGGTACGCAAACGTCCTGGAATGTATATCGGTTCCACCGGTCCACGCGGTTTGCACCATTTGGTCTATGAAATTGTCGATAACGCGGTTGATGAATCCTTAGCCGGCTATTGCAAGAACATTGATGTTGTCATCACCAAAGATGGCTGGGTCAAGGTAGCCGACGACGGTAGAGGTATCCCCGTTGATGAGCATCCAGTTGAGAAAAAGCCAGCCGTTGAGGTGGTGCTAACCGTTCTACACGCCGGCGGTAAGTTTGGCGGCGGCGGTTACGCGGTTTCTGGTGGATTGCACGGTGTTGGTGCTTCCGTGGTGAACGCACTTTCAACAAAACTAAATGTCATCGTTGCCAGGGACGGGTTTATGTGGACCCAGTCATACCTGTCTGGTGTTCCACAAGCTCCACTTAAAAAAGGAAAACCAGCTGATTTCACTGGAACCGTGATTGAGTTTTTACCAAACGCAGAGATTTTTGAAACAGTTGATTTTGATTATGAAACCTTGCGTGCAAGATTCCAGCAGATGGCGTTTTTGAATAAAGGCTTAAGCATTTCGATTTACGATGAGCGTTCCGATCGAAACGATAAGTATCTTTATGAGCACGGCTTGAAAGATTATGTTCAGTACTTAAACTCCACAAAGAAAACTGAACTTATTCACAATGAAATCATTTCTTTTGAATCTGAAACAAAAGAGAAGAACATGTCTGTTGAAGTTGCGATGCAATGGACTGACGGATACAACGAGGGTGTTCACACCTACGCAAACACAATCAACACTCACGAAGGCGGAACTCATGAAGAGGGATTCCGCGCAGCACTAACTTCGTTGCTAAACAAATATGCACGTGAGAAGGGTTTGCTAAAAGACAAGGAAGAAAACCTTGCTGGTGAAGATGTTCGTGAAGGCCTCACCGCGGTTATATCTGTGAAGCTTTCTGAACCACAGTTTGAGGGTCAGACTAAGACCAAACTTGGTAACACTGAAGCAAAAGCTTTCGTTCAAAAAATAACTAACGAAAAACTATCGGACTGGTTTGCTCGCAACCCAAACGCGGCGAAAGAAATTTGTCGCAGAGCATTGCGAGCTTCCCAGGCGAGAATTGCAGCCCGCAAAGCGAGAGAGGCAACCAGACGTAAAGGTTTACTTGAGTCAACCGGTATGCCAGGAAAGTTGCGTGACTGTTCTTCAAGAGATCCAAAGCTAAGTGAACTTTATATCGTTGAGGGAGATTCAGCTGGAGGTTCTGCAGTGCGCGGACGCGACCCAGAGACGCAAGCGATTCTCCCACTGCGCGGAAAAGTTCTAAACGTAGAAAAAGCTGGTCGCGAGCGAGCTGAACGTAACAGTGAAGTTCAAGCGCTAATCACCGCTTTTGGCACCGGTATCGGATCTGATTTGGACATCTCTAAAATCAGGTATCACAAGTGCATCCTGATGGCTGATGCTGATGTCGATGGACAACACATTCGCACCCTGTTGTTGACTCTGCTTTACCGCTACATGCGTCCGGTAATCGAGTATGGATACGTCTATCTAGCCCAGCCACCGCTGTATCGAATCAAGTGGTCTAACTCTGAACACGAGTATGTCTATACCGACGCAGAGCGCGACGAGAAGCTAGCAGCCGGCCAATTAGCGGGCAAGAAGCTACCGAAGGAGAACTCCATCCAGCGTTACAAAGGTCTGGGTGAGATGGACTACGACGAGCTTTGGGCCACCACAATGGACCCAGCAAGAAGAACCCTGCTTCAGGTCACTCTGGATGATGCGGCCCGTGCTGATGAAATTTTCTCAACACTAATGGGTGACGATATCGAACTACGTCGAACTTTTATTCAACAGAACGCGAAGGATGTCCGCTTCCTAGATATCTAGAGCGAGGAATGAATTATGACTGAGAACAACGAACCGGTAAACGACAGAGTCGAGCAGGTCGACCTAAACGTCGAGATGCAAAGATCTTTCCTCGATTACGCGATGAGCGTGATTGTTGGTAGAGCATTACCTGATGTTAGAGATGGTTTGAAGCCAGTTCACCGCAGGGTTATCTACGGAATGTTTGATGGCGGTTATCGCCCAGACAAACAATTCAGCAAATGCTCACGCGTTGTCGGTGATGTTATGGGTCAGTTCCACCCGCACGGCGACGGGGCCATCTATGACACTTTAGTTCGCTTAGTTCAAGAGTGGAACCTACGTTATCCGTTAGTCAACGGGCAGGGAAACTTTGGTTCACCTGGTAATGACGGCGCTGCAGCTCCAAGATATACCGAGTGTCGTATGGCACCACTTGCCATGGAGATGGTTCGCGACATCGATGAAGACACGGTTGACTTCCAAGATAACTATGACGGTAGAACTCAAGAACCAGTGGTGTTACCGAGTCGAATTCCTAATCTGCTAATCAATGGTTCGATCGGTATTGCTGTTGCAATGGCAACAAATATTCCACCGCATAACCTACGCGAAGTTGCCGATGGCGCTCAATGGGCATTAGCAAATCCAGATGCAACTAAAGAAGAACTTCTTGCAGCCTTGATGCAAAGAATTAAAGGTCCTGACTTTCCAACCGCCGCAACAATTCTGGGAACTCAAGGAATCAAAGATGCCTATGTGACCGGTCGTGGTTCAATCACGATGCGTGCAGTTGTCAATGTCGAAGAACTACAAGGCAGAACCTGTCTTGTTGTTACTGAACTTCCCTATCAGGTCAACCCAGACAACTTAGCTCTAAAGATTGCAGATCTAGTTAAAGAAGGTCGCATTAATGGAATTGCTGACATCAGGGATGAGACATCGGGCCGCACTGGACAGCGTCTAGTCATCATTCTCAAAAAAGATGCTGTTGCTCAGGTGGTACTAAATAACCTCTACCGTTTCACTCCATTGCAGGAGAACTTCAGCGCTAACATGCTTGCTCTGGTAGATGGTGTGCCTCGAACCTTGAGCCTGGATGCATTTATTACTCACTGGATTGATCACCAGATCGAGGTAATAGTTCGCCGAACCTCGTATCGTCTGCGCAAGGCTGAGGAGCGAGCTCACATTCTGCGCGGTTATCTCAAGGCCCTAGATGCCCTCGATGAGGTTATAAAGCTCATTAGGGCTAGTGCAACAGCTGATGATGCCCGCGATGGCCTAATAAAGCTACTGAATATCGATGAACTCCAGGCCAGAGCCATTTTGAACATGCAGCTGCGCCAGTTGGCTGCGCTAGAGCGTCAAAAAATTATTGATGAAGCGGCCGAACTAGAAGCCTTGATTGTCGAATACAAGGCGATCATCGCTGACCCCAAGCGCCAAAGAAGCATCGTTAGTGAAGAACTGGACGAGGTAGTTAAGCGTCACGGGGACGAGCGCAGGACAGTGATTTTGCCTGATGAGGGCGAGGTTGGGGATCTAGATCTTATTCCTGAAGAAGAGATGGTTATCACCATTACTCGAGGCGGATACATCAAGCGCACCAAGAGCGACAGTTATCGTTCACAACACCGTGGCGGTAAGGGAGTTAAGGGGGCAAGTCTTCGAGCAGATGACATCGTTGAACACTTCTTTGTCACAACCACTCACCACTATCTACTCTTCTTCACGAACAAGGGTAGGGTCTATCGCGCTAAGGCCTACGAAGTACCAGAAGCCGGAAGAGATGCTAAGGGTCAGCACCTAGCTAACCTGCTAGCACTTCAGCCTGGCGAGAAGATTGCATCGGTGTTGGATATTCGCGATTACCAGCAAGCGGAGTATTTGCTTCTGGCTACCAAAAACGGTTTGGTCAAGAAAACGGCGCTTGAAGCCTACGACACCGCTAGAACCGGTGGCGTAATCGCAATCAAACTCAAAGACGGTGACGAGGTTATCTCTGCGCAGTTGGTTAATCAATCAGATGACCTGTTGCTGGTTTCCAGTAAGGGGATGTCGATTCGGTTCTCAGCTAGTGATGAGTCTCTGCGGCCAATGGGTCGAGACACCTCAGGAAACATTGGTATGCATTTCCGCGAGGGAGATCACCTACTATCAGCAGATGTTATTTCCGACAAAGGATATGTCTTCGTTGTGACCGCTGGAGGCTTTGCCAAGAGAACATCGGTTGAAGAGTATCGCCTGCAAAACCGCGGTGGTATTGGAATCAAGGTAGCCAAGCTCGAAGAGCGTCGTGGCGACATTGTCGGAGCGCTAATTGTTGAAGAAGACGATCAGGTGCTTATTGTGCTGGCCAGCGGTAGAGTGGTCAGGTCGGCTGTGAGTGAAGTTCCGGCTCGTGGTCGTGACACCATGGGTGTCGTGTTTGCCCGTTTCGAAGAAGACGATTCAGTTCTAGGATTGGCTAAGAACAGTGAGCGCAATCTAGACTCAGATACTTCCAGCGTTGCGGTCATCCCTGAAAAGGCAGGAGAGTAAATGAGTATTTTTTCTAGATCGGTTAAGCGCAGTGAGGCTAGTACCGCTAAACAGGTGAACCTGAAGTTGGTGAAGGTAAATTTCTGGTCAGTAGTTAGATTCGCTTTCGTGCTAACAGTGGCTATGGGAATTGGGCTAGTTGTTGCTCTAACCGTGGTGTTCTTGATCATGAACGCAGCCGGGTTCAGTAATTTATTAAAGAGCTTCATCGGCATTGAGGTGTCTTTGCCTGCTGTTTTGTCAGTGGCGCTTAGCTTGGCCTTGTTCATAATTTTGGTAGGAACGATTCTCGCTGGGGTCTGGGCGGCCATATTCAACGTGGTAGCCCGCATTACAGGCGGAGTTTCAGTAGGTTTCACCAATAACAACTAAATCTGGTTTGAGCCTTGGGCATAAATCAGATAAGGTTAAACCTGCTCTACGGGCCTATAGCTCAGGTGGTTAGAGCGCTTCACTGATAATGAAGAG